>CAYNKW010000048.1:0-15435 GCA_964397845.1 uncultured Anaerolineae bacterium | reverse complement strand
AGGGTCAGGTCGGCCGCGCGGCCCAGCGTGTACTTGACGCCGCCGCCGTCGTCTACGCCGATCATGGCTGGAGGCACCTCAAAGCCGGTGGGCAGGACGCTCCCTGCTTCGTTGAAGCTCAGCGTGAAGGGTACAGCGTAGACCTGGCCGGCCGTTATGCCCGAGTCCACCGTGGCTGTAAAGTAGTAGACCCCCTTCCACGCGTCCGGGACCTCGGTCACATTGAGGAAGGGAAAGTCAAAGAAGAGCGGTTCGATGGCCGCCGTCTCGGTGACGGTACGCTGGGTGACAGTGATGCCGGCCGGCGGGTGCGGCGTGATGGCGACGTCCGTCCAGGCCACGCCGGTGTTGTTGTTGATCTCTAGCCGGATCTGGGTGCTCGCGCCGGGGGCGACCCTGGGGTAGACCAGTTCGCGCCCGTGGCGGCCACCCACGTAGGTGGTGATGGCGATGTCGCCGTAGCCGTAGCTCTTGAGGTATGGCTCTTGGCCAAAGGTGCGCGGATCGTGCGGGTCTTTGATGTGGATAAAGTGGTACACCTCGTCTTTGTAGGTGGCCACCCGCACCGGTGCGACCATCTTGGAGACGCCAGCGTCGGAAGAGATGCCAAACACCGCCTGGACGTGCGAATCGAACACCTCGTAGCGACTCGGCCCAAGTGCTTTCTGATGGTAGACAAAGCGCGCGCCATCGTTGATCTTGAGCACGCCTTCTCTGTGTGTGCCGCCGTAGCTTTGCAGCGTGCCGGTGATGTCAATTACCTCGTAATCCTGGTGATCGAGCTCCTGCTGGAAGTAAAGATAGGTGTAGGCCGGGGTGTCCACCGTCGCCGTCAGTACCGTGGCGTCCGGGCCTTTGCCTTGCAGATTGCGGAAGCTCCAGGAAGTGGCCCAGTCGCCGGTGGACGGTTCCAGCGTAAAGCCCAGTCCCTTGAACATCCCCTGGCTGATGAGCGTCTCGTCTTTGGTGAGATCCAGCGGCTCGGCAAAGTTGGAGTGCGACTTGAGCATCAGGTGGATGTCTGCCTCCTCACGGGAGGGGTATTCCTTGACAAGGTCGTCTCTCAGGCCATCGTCGTCAAAGTCCACGTGCAAGTCAAAGGTGGTGTTGACTATGGCGTGGTATTCCGGCGGCGGAAAAGGCACGATGTCGTAAAAGACGGTGCGCAGGTCAAAGCCCTTGTCTCGCTGCCAGACGTCGGCATAGTCCACGCGGGAGGGCTGCGGCCCGGCTGGTATGGCGACGATGCCGGAACTCAGGTACTCGTGGTACGGGATTGGATCGCTGCCCAGGTTTGTCCACACCGACCCGCCGGAGGCGTTGAGGATGACTCCCGTGGTCGTGATGGGATCGCTGGCAAAAGAGACCGTCCGGCTGAACATCTCGCGGCTGTAGAGGCCGTAGCGCACCGCCGGTTCCTGGTAATCGTAGCCGGGCAGCGTGCCGTAATCCCAGACCATGACTACCGCCGGCAGGAGCAGGTCGCCGCCGGCGGTGAGGGTGATATAGCCGGTGTAGGTCACGGGAATAGTGACGGTGTTTGTCAGGCCGGCCGTGGTGGTATACGGCCCGGTGACGGTGTATACCTGGCTGCCGGTGGCGGCCCAGTTGTCAATGTTGTAGACCGTGCTGGTGGTGGCTTGCGTGGCGTTGACGCTGGGCAGCAAATAGTCGGCGTTGTGGTAGAAAAAGAACTCGTTAAAGGCCCACAGCGTCTCGTCGGTGCGGGTCATGGTCGTCGTGTCGGTGAGCACACCGGGGATGAGGCGCTGGTCGTCCACGTCGACGATGGGGCTGAGCAGTGCCACCACGTCGGTGATGACGATCCTCTCGGCGTCGGTCTCTTCTTTGTCCTCCAGCGTCAGCGCCAGGTCAAAGTAGTAGCCCCCGGCCGGCAGCGGATAGAGGCCATCCAGCTCAATGTCCCGGTCGCCGACGAGGCGGGCGGCCATGCGGGCCTGCACGTACAGAGGGTTGCGGCGGATGTGCTTCGGTGTGTCGTCGTCAAAGGCATCCACGTAGGTCGCCTCGGCGGTGCTGACCAGTGCACTGCCAGAGGCCAGGGCATCGGCTTCCGTGTAGGCGGTGTAGACCAGCGTCGTGTCGCCCGGCGCGGCGTCACCCAGTTGCCAGACGATGGTCGTCGTGCCATCCGGATTCTCGGTGAGACTATCCGGTGCGGGCGTGATTGCCGCCAGCGTGGTGGTAAAGCCATCGTGCAGCGTGTCGGTGATCACCACGTCCTCCAGCGCGCCGTCCCAGTAGTTTTTGAAGGTGGTCGTGATGGCCACCTCGACGCCGGCCTCGTAGGCCGGGATGACCGTCGGGCCGACGGCGGTCGAGTATTGCTGGGCCAGGCTGCCGTGAATCCCGGCCCGCTCGGCCATGGCCATGAGCACCGCGTCCAGCACCTGCGGATAGTAGTCCTGCAAGTCCGATGGGTGCGCGTTCATCAGCACCACCTCGCCGTAGCCGGGGTGGGCGTAGAGGATGGCCGGCGAGCCTGGCTTCGTCGTTTCGGAAGCTCCAAAGCTGGCGATGGCGGCCGTGCCGGCCATGGCCGTCAGTAGCGGCTCGTTGAGGACGTAGACGGTGCTGTCGAGCCAGGAAAAGACAAGTGGGCTGCCGGGGTCGTCGAAAGTAACCTGGGCGGTGTTGTCGGCATCGGTGACGCGGCTATCCAGGTCCACGGTGCCGTCGGGCACCAGGCCGGCCGCTTCGATCAGATAGTTGGCCTCGCCCTGGGCATAGAGAAAGCCGCCCGCTTCTACCCACTCGCGGATGGCGGTCAGGCCGGTTGTGCCCAGCGCAGCGGCCACGTCGTCGGCCCAACCCAGGCGGACCGTGGGCAGCAGGAGCAGGTCGTACCCCTCGCTGGACAACACGCCGCTGATAATGTCTGTCTCGTTCACCGTGGCAAAATACTGCTCATCCCAGAGATACACGCGGAAGAGTTGCTCAAAGTCGCCCTCTTCCCAGGTGACGACCTGGTCGTATTCGTCGCGCAGGTTGCTGTAAAAGAGGGCGATCTTGACCGGGCGCAGGGCGAAGGAGCGATCCACGTCAAAGCTGGCCGCCGTCGTGATCGTCGTGAACGCGCCGCTGATGGGGGCCATGATCGTGCCCCGGTCGTAGTTGGAACCGCCAGCGGTAAAATCGCTGGCGCTCCAGGCGGCCTCGCCCCAGTCGTAGACGTGCTGAAAGAGTGCCTTGTACGCTTCGCGCAGCGGGAGCGGATCGGCGGGCGCGCCCTGGGCGGTGCCGAGGGGCACCAGGGTGGTGCTGGCGGGATAAGTGTAGAGCATCTGGGGAGACGCCAGCGCCGGGGCCGGCGCGGGGGCCGGCGGCGGAAGCAAACTGGCCGGCGGGAGAGCTGGAGCGAATGGGCCGGCCCGGGTGGACGCCGGTATCGCTGTTGCCAGCAGTGCGGCCACGGCCAGCCAGGCGGCGATGTGCCGGATGATCTTGCCGGCCTGTTGGATGAGTCTCTTTGTTTGCATAATAATTTCCTCCTCACAGAAAAAACGAGACAAGATTTTAGACACGGATGCACGCGGATAAACGCAGATGAAAATCGGCCCGAGCTCAGGCCGAGGGCTCAGCCGAACGGCAAAGCTTCGCTGGACGGTTACCGCTACAAGACAACGTATCTATATGATACCCCAAGTGCTGGTTTGCTTCAATAGGATGATGGTACTAAACGCTTACCTTTGCGCTTATGGCAGGGGGTGAGACGTGTGGCGGCGGGGAGAAGTCAACGCCGGTTCACTATCCTGGCAAAGTATGCTATAATGTCAGGCGTCGGGCCATCTAAAGGCAATAAGCATTCAGCCACCCTTGCGAAGGTTGCGAATAACCAAACCTTCGCAAGGGTTCCCCTAAAAGCAAGGAGGAGAACATGCAAGCCGATGTGGTACTCTACAACGGCGACGTCCGTACGATGGACGCCGCTACGCCGCGCGCTCGAGCGCTAGCTATTGCTGGCAACCGGGTGCTGGCGGTGGGCAGCGAGGCCGAAATGCGGGCCCTGCTGGCTGCCGGTGGTCGTGCAGTGGATCTGCTAGGCCGTACCGTGGTGCCCGGTTTTACCGATGCCCACTTGCACTTTATGTCTTACGGCCTCAGCCTGAAGCAAATTGACCTGGCCGGAGTGCCCATGCTGGAGGAGGCCCTGGCTCGCGTGGCGGCCCGCGCTGCGACAACGCCTGCCGGCCAGTGGCTCCTGGGGCGCGGTTGGGACCACTCGCTGTGGGAAGGAGGCGCGTTCCCTGGCCGAGGAGACCTGGACCGCGTCGCGCCGGAACATCCCGTCTTTCTGAGGCGCAAGTGCGGCCACGCCGGCTGGGCCAACTCTCGCGCGCTGGAACTGGCCGGGGTCACCGCCGGGACCCCCGACCCGCCCGGTGGCGCGATTGACCGCCATCCAGCGACTGGCCAACCCACCGGCATCCTCAGAGAACGGGCCATGGGCCTGATGTTCCGTTTGTTCGAAGAGCCTTTGATGGACGAAGCGGTGGAGGCAATCAAGGCTGGCATGACCAACGCGCACGAACTGGGGCTGGTAGGCATCCACACGATGGAAGGGGCGGCCGCCTTTCGCAGCTTCCAGCAGTTGCGGGCCGCCGGGGAACTCAAACTGCGGGTGCTGATGCAGATTCCCGAAGACAATCTGGACGCGGCCATCCAGGCTGGCCTGCAAACCGGCTTTGGCGACGAGCGACTGCGCATCGGTGGCGTCAAAATGTTTGCCGACGGTGCGCTGGGCGCGCACACGGCCTACATGATCGCGCCCTTTGATGACGAGCCGGACAACTATGGCATCCCCGTCGTCACTGCTGAACACTTGGGAGAGGTTGTGAGCAAAGCCAGCCGGGCCGGCATCGCCGCTTTCGTCCACGCCATCGGCGACCGGGCCAACCGCGAGGTGCTGGACGCGATGGAAGCCAGCCGAGAGGCAGGCCACGGGCTTCACCTGCGCCATCGCATCGAGCACAGCCAGATACTTCACCCCGACGACATACCTCGATTGGCAAAGCTGGGCGTCGTCGCCTCCATGCAGCCCATCCACGCCACGCAAGACATGCTCCTGGCCAATGCCCTCTGGGGCGCGCGTTGCGCCGGGGCCTACGCCTGGCGCAGCCTGCTGGATACCGGCGCTGTCCTGGCCTTTGGTTCTGACTCGCCGGTCGAAGACTTGAGTGTGGTGAAGGGCATCCACGCTGCCGTCACCCGCCGCAGTGCCGATGGTTCCCCCGGCCCCGAGGGGTGGTATCCCGAACAGCGCCTCACCGTGGCCGAGGCGGTCTATGCCTACACTGCCGGTGCTGCTTATGCCAGCGGCGAGGAGGCGATCAAAGGCACGCTTTCGCCGGGCAAGCTGGCCGATTTGGTCGTGCTCTCTCAGGACATCTTTACGGTTGACCCCATGGCCATCCTGGAAACAGAAGTCCTGGCCACGATGTTTGACGGTGAGTTTGTCTACTCCCGTGAGGGTGTGCTATAGCTTGCAAAGTCAGGTTGACCTTGACACAGATGTGGTGTCATGGTAAACTAGAGACATCGAAGCATCAGATTAGGACTGGATAAGGAGGAAAGATATGATCATGATAAATAGTAGACATTGAAGCGTCAGATGAGAACCGAAAAGGAGGAATCATCAGATGAGAATCGAAAAGGAGGAAAGAGATGTTTAAGAGAAGAAGGGCACTAGTCACTGGTTTGATGATCGTTTTGATCGTGCTGGCGGCTTGCGCCCCCGAGGCAACGCCAGGCCCGACAGAAGCGCCGCCTCTAGTAGAGGCGACGCCGACGCCTCCACCGCCTCCTGCCGAGCCGGTGGTTTTGCGGATGGCTATCGGCACTGAGCCACCCACTCTAGACCCGAACCTGGGTGAGGACACTACTTCAATTGATTGCGACAAGCAACTCTTTGTGGGGCTGCTAAAGATCAACGGCAAAACTAGCGACTTGGAGAAAGACCTGGCCACGGACTGGGAGGTCTCTGAGGACGGCACGGTCTACACCTTCAAGATGCGTGATGACGTCTACTGGGTGCGCTACGATCCCGGCACCGAGGAGATCGAGAAGGTGAGGCTTGTCAACGCTCATGACATTGAGTACAGCGTCAAGCGGGCCGTGATGCCAGAGACGGCCTCACCCTATGCCTATGTCGCCTATGCTATCAAGAACGCCGAAGCGATCAACAACGCCGATCCCGGCGACTATGACATCGACACTCTGGGTGTCAAGGCTGTGGATGACTACACCATCCAGTTTGAACTAGAGTTCGCAGCCGGTTACTTCCCATCCATCACCTCGTTGTGGACGGTGCGACCGGTGCCGAAGGAGACCATTGAGGAGTTCGGAGATGAGTGGACCGAACCGGGCAACATCATGACCAATGGTCCTATGGTGCTGACCGAGTGGACTCACGACGCGCACCTTGCTTTTAAAAAGAACCCCTACTACCATTTTGCCGACGACATCCAGATTGGTGAGATCGACGTCTCTATCGTCACCGACAATGCCACGCGCATGGCCATGTACGAGAACGGCGAGATAGATTGGGCGGGGGTTCCCACTGATGACATTGACCGTGTCAAGGCTGATCCGGTGCTGAGCAAAGAGTACTACAGCGCTCCCTATCCTGGTACCTACATCTTTTACTTCCGCACCACCAAGCCGCCTATGGACAACGTGCACGTGAGGCGGGCTCTCTCTTACGCTCTCGACCGACAGAGCCTGATTGACAACGTGATCAAGGGTGGCCAGATGGCAGCCCGGGCGTTCGCCCCACCGGGTATCTTTGGCAATGTGGCGGAGGATCCCGAGGTGGGTATTACCTTTGACCTCGAAAAGGCCAAGGCGGAGTTGGCAGAGGCCGGCTACCCCAACGGCGAGGGCTTCCCTACCCTTCTCTACATGTATAATACCTTCGGCGGCTTCAACGAGAAGCTGGCCCAGGCTGTAGGTCAGATGTGGAAGGAGAACCTCAATATCGACGTCACCTTCGAGAGCATGGAATGGAAGGTTTACCTGGATGTCATCAAGGCCGGCGCCCCTGACGAGGAGGTGGGCCATGTGTTCCGCTACGCTTGGTTGGCCGACTATCCCGATCAAAACAACTGGGTGCATGAGGTCATGAACCCCACCCAGGGCGCTAACCGCTCCAAGCTGGATCCGGAGACAGACCCGCTGGCCAAGGAGCTCAACGAGCTAACCATTGCCGCTGGCAAGGAGCAGGATCCGGAGAAACGCAAGGAGATGTACAAGCGGGTTGAGCAGATCCTGACCTATGAGCTCGCCGCCTTCGCTCCCCTCTACCACTATACCACCGTCGTCGTAGTAGAGCCTTACCTGCACCGCGACTACCCTCTCATGTGCGGCATAAACTGGGCTGAGTGGACGATAGATCCCCAATAGGCCGAGAGCTAGATGAAGCCAGGTAGTCATCGTCTGAGAAGGCTACCTGGCTTCCCTCTGTGCTGGAGCGTCAGTTGTCTAAACCCCTCTTCAGGGAGTATAATTGCCGGTGAGTCAACTCTTTATCACCAGGGAAGAAAGATGTTAACTTTTACTCTGCGACGTTTTTTCTGGTTCATCCCGGTTTTCCTGCTGGTTTCGGCTGTCACTTTTTTCACCGTGCGGGCCATACCCGGAGGGCCCTTTGACTTCACCGGCACTTCCGAAAAACCCCTGCCTGAGGCGGTGATCAAAAACATGGAAAAGAAGTATGGCCTGGATCAACCGGTCTGGAAGCAGTATCTCCACTACCTCCAGGACCTGGGGCGTCTGGATTTCGGCTATTCATACAAGTACCGGGGCCGGCCAGTCGGCAAGATATTGGCTGAGACCTTTCCCATCTCGGCCAAGCTTGGCGCCCTGGCTATGGTGATCGCTGTGACCATGGGTGTCTCCTTGGGCGTCGTGGCCGCGCTGCGCCACAATACCGTGTTGGACTATGGAGCTACCTTCCTGGCCATCGCTGGCATATCTGTCCCTAACATGGTCGTGGGGCCCTTGCTGATATGGGCTTTGGTCATCAAGCTACGCTTGTTTGATCTCAAATGGACTGGCGGTGTCCTCAACTATCTCTTGCCAGCGATCACCTTGGGTACGGCTATGTCAGCCAATGTCGCCCGTCTGACCCGGGCTAGCTTGCTGCAAGTTATCCGTGAAGACTACATCCGCACCGCTTACGCCAAGGGGCTGGCTGGTCGGGCGGTAGTTATGCGCCACGCGCTCAAGAACAGCCTGGTCCCAGTGGTGACGATCATCGGCCCCATGTTCGCCAACGTGGTAACCGGCATCCTGGTTGTAGAACAGATCTTTAATGTGCCTGGTATGGGTAAGCACTTTGTCAGCAGCGTAGGGAATCGCGATTATCCTCTGATCACGGCGGCGACCATTATCTTTAGTACCGTGATCGTGATCAGCAACCTGCTGGTAGACATCACTTATGGTTTTCTCGACCCGCGCATCAGATACGAGTAGCCCAGATTCGAGGAATACAACATGCGAGCTGCAGAACGAGCCAAGGCGAGGGGTGAACTGAAGATGCTCGAACGCAAGGAGCGCAGCCCCTGGCGGGATGCCTGGGATCAATTGCTAAAAAACAAAATGGCTGTCGGTGGTGGCATTTTCATCATCTTTATGGTGCTGGTAGCCATCCTTGCCGATGTGGCGGCTCCCAGGTCCTACTATGATGGCTCATTGCCTGATAACAACCTCCCACCTGGTGCCGTGTCTCAAGACCCTAAACTCGAAGGTTTCAGGTACACCCTGGGGGCCGATCGGCTGGGTCGGGACATCCTGAGTCGCATCATCTACGGGGCCCGCACTTCATTGTCTGTGGCCTTTGTTGGCTCGGGAGTGGCTTTTGCCATCGGTCTCATCTATGGCTTGACCTCCGGCTACTTTGGCGGCTTCTTCGATAATGCCATGATGCGGCTGGTAGATATCATTTACGGCTATCCTTTCGTGGTCTTTGTGGTCTTGATGCAGGTCTATTTCAAAGGGCTCAGCCGTCAGTACGAGAAGACAGGTGGTGAGTTGGGGGGGCTGGCTGGCTGGCTGATCCATACCAACAATGCTATGGGCGGGGCGTTGTTCATCTATATTGCCATGGGAGCCGTGAGTTGGTTGATCATGGCCCGCCTGGTGCGAGGGCAGGTTCTCTCCTACAAGGAGAAAGAGTTCGTCGAGGCCGCCCGTTGCATCGGGGCAGGCCACCGGCGCATTATTGTCCGCCACCTCCTACCCAACATCATCGGGCCTTGCATTGTGCAGCAGACCCTGGCCATCCCTGCCTATGTCTTCACTGAGGCTTTCCTTAGCTTTATTGGCTTGGGCATCAACCCCCCCCTGCCTAGTTGGGGAGGGATGATCAACACTGGTGTCAGATCCCTTCGTGCTCATCCGCATCTGATCACCTTCCCCGCCATCGCTCTCAGCCTCACCGTGCTCGCTTTCAACTTTTTAGGTGATGGTCTGCGCGACGCACTCGATCCACGGCTGAGGATCTAATAAGACCTCCGAGGTTTGGCTACACACCAGCGTTTCACCGTGAAAATGGACTGCCGGCTGATTTTAGCCCACAAAAACCTCGGAGGTCTGGCCTTTTACCCCACGAATCCGCGTAGAGTCAACTTTCACAGTATTGTCAGGCTCGTGTAACGATGGTATAATGAGCTCGCTCAATGAGTTTGTAGTGCGGCCAAAAGCCACAGGTGAGAAGGCCGGCAGCGTCGGAAGGAGAGCCATAAACACGTGGACAACGACTCTCAGCAAGCCACCATTGCCGCGACCTATGGCGGTGAAGGTTGGTCGCCGCGAACACAGAGCTTGCGTCAAGAGCTGGGCACTCTGTGGGGCGATTGGGGCGTGGGGTTGGAATGGGCGAGCCTGCAAGCGGTGCTCCTCCATCGGCCTGGCCCTGAAATCGAGGGGTTGACCGAGCCAAACGCGGTGCAGATGCTGGCCGCTATTGACGCCGGGTTATTTCGCCGGCAACACGATGCTCTGGCCGCAGCCTATCGGGAGGCCGGTGTAGAGGTGCACTACCTGGATCCGGATGGCCAGGTTCCGCCCAACAACCTCTTTTGCGCCGACCTGTTATTTATGACACCCCAGGGGGCCATCCTGGCCCGGCCGGCGTCCACAGTGCGGGCCGGCGAGGAGCGACACGTCGCCCGCCGGCTGGCTGCCCTGGACGTGCCCATCCTGCTGAGCGTCCACGGAAATGGCCTCTTTGAGGGAGCGGACGCTGTCTGGATTGACGAAGGCATAGCTCTGGTGGCCACTGGCTTGCGCACCAACGAGGCCGGCGCGGATCAAGTGACATGGGTGTTGCGGAACATCGGCGCCCAAGTAGTGCACGTGGACCTGCCTTTTGGTTCGATGCATCTTATGGGCACACTGCGTTTAGCCGGGCCGGGGATAGCCGTGGGGTATCCGGGGCGGACGCCGCACCGGGCCGTGCGCGCCCTGCGCGAACGAGGCTATCGCCTGTTTTGGGCAGCGGATGTAGATGAAGTTAAGCGCATGGCTCTCAACTTTGTCACCCTGGGGCCACGAAAAATTCTCATGGCGGCCAACTGTCCCCGTACCCAGGATATGTATGAAGCCGAGGGCATCGAGTGTGTGACGGTAGAGATTGACGAATTAGCCAAAGCTGCTGGCGGAATGGGCTGTCTGACAGGTATTCTGAGACGCGAAAAAGGGGGATCTCAAAGTGAAAATCCTGGTCTTGGGTAGCGGTCTTATGGGACCGGCGGCGGCGTTCAACGCCATGTCGGACCCCCAGGTATCACAGGTGACCATCTGCGATATGAGTCGGCAGCAATTGGACGCTGCACGGGCGAAACTTGGCGGCATGGCAGGCGGCGAGAAACTCACCACCGTCCTGCTAGATTTGGGCGATCAGGCCACAGCCACGCGGTTGATGGCGGATTTCGATGCCATCGTCGCTGCTCTGCCTCGGGCGGCCATTCCCTGGGGTATCCGGGCAGCAACGGCGACCAGGACGCCCCTGGTGGACCTGAGCTGGCCTCCTGAGACAGAGTTGGCGGACCTCAGGCAACAGGTGGAGGCTTCAGGCTCGCTGGTTATCCTGGGATGCGGCGTGGAGCCAGGCCTGACCGAGATCATGGCTCGCTACCTGGCGGAGAAACTCGACCGCGTAGACGAGCTACACATCAAATGCGGTGGCATCCCGGAAAAGCCGGCCCCGCCGTTGGGCTACAAGATCGTCTTTGGCGGACGGCAGTTGCCGTTGAGGGAGAGCGACGCTCGTATCGTTGAAAACGGTGAACTCAAACCGGTGCCTCGTTACTCCGGCGTGGAGACGGTGGTTTTCCCCGGTGTGGGCGAGTGCGAGGCCTGGCACGAGGGTTTTATGCCCTGGCTGCTGGAGCTGGAAGTTTTGAAGGGCTTGAAGCTCGGCACGCAAATGACGGTACGCTGGCCCGGTTATGCGGCCAAAGTGACGGTGCTCAAAGAGATGGGGTTGCTTGGCCACGAGCCGGTCGAGGTAGAGGGCGTTCAGGTTGCGCCCAAGAAACTGCTCGATGCGCTGCTGTATCCCCGCCTCAAGCTGGGAGAAGGCGAGCGGGACATCACGCTCTTCCGCGTGGAGGCGATAGGCCAGAAGAACGGACGCCCGCGCCGGTACAAGACCGAGATGGTGGATCGCTACGACAAAGCCCTGGGCTTCACTTCCATGGCCCGCACCACAGCCTTCACCGGGGCCATCGTCGCCCGCATGATCGCGCGCGGCGATGTCAAAGCCAGGGGCATGTTGACGCCAGAACAGATTGTTACCGGCCCGCTGTTAGATAAACTGGTGGACGAACTGGCCGCCGTCAACGTTCGATTCGACATAACGACAACGGAACTCATCAGTCACTAGGCGGACCATCAGATGCACATTTCTATTGCCAAAGTGCACAACCGTTTGTCCCACTGGCTGAAGAGAGTTGGGGAAGGGCCTATCACCATCACCAGACGAGGCAAGCCGGTAGGGGTCATCATCGCTCCTGAAGAGTATGAGCGCTTGCGGAAGGTGCGGGCTTATCTGGAGATGCTCCGCCTTTCTCGCTCGTTGCAGGAGCGGGGTGTGACGGCTGGCGAATTGTTCCGCGCGTCGCGTGAGGAGCTGGAGGAGCGGTTGTGATAGTCGATGCCAGCGTCATCCTGCAGGCTTTTTTCCCCGATGAGACGCAGGCCGAAGCACAGTCGTTGATCCGTGAGCACGTGTCTGGCCACGTGCGGCTGGTCGCCCCGACGCTGCTTCTGTATGAGGTGACCAACGTCGTGGTACAGGCAGTGCGTCGGGAGCGCGTCAATGCTAAAGAGGGAGAGACGATTCTGGTGGCGTTTGAGGGGCTGGGCATCGAGATGGAACCGATGGCCTGGCGGCGGGTTCTGGCCCTGGCACAGCGGTTTGGTCGCTCTGCCTACGATGCGGCTTATCTGGCGCTGGCCGAAGCGCGGGGGGAACCGCTGGTCACCGGCGATCGTCGGCTGTATCGGGCTGTCCGCGATCAGTTGGCGTGGGTGCGCTGGGTCGGCGGCAAGGGGGGTGAGGCGTAAAGCGACGGGTTGGGCATGAACGTCGCCCGGGCAACGTAGAGAGACGGTAACAGGCCCTCGTGTCTATCTGGGCACGAGGGCTTGGTGTTTCACCGAAACAGGAGTTTCCTCTCCGGCGAGCTACTCCCGCTCGCCTCACTCGATGAACCTTTCCTCTCACCAACTCCACTATCTTTTTGCCCGAGGCGGCTGCTTCAGCCTCCGGATCAGGTCTCGGGCAAAGGCTTCGGGCGACTGCCCTGGGTCGCGCAAGAGTACCGGCATCCTCTGGTCATCATCGGCCTCTACCGTTTCGTTGACCCACACAGCCGCTGCCCGCGGAACCTGCAGACCCTCGCGGCTGGTGACAATTTGGCCGCCTTGAGCCACGACCTGGCGCAGCAACCTGTGCACGCGAGGGTCATTTTCCAGCCTGGCCAGGCTCTGTCTTCCCCCAGGCAGGATAACGGCGCTGATGGATGTGGTGTTGGTCAAGCGGTCGAGATCGCCGAGGGTCAAATCGGGCATTAGCCACACCCCATAGGCGCTGCTGACCAAACCGGTGGTTAGACCTACGCTTTTGACACACAAGCCTGCCTGGCGCAACAAACTGAGAGTGACGATCGCCTCTGCTTCTTCGAATCCGTCGGCGAGGAAAATGAGGGCGCACCTCTGTCTGGCATCTTGAGCAAACAAGGAACTGACCTTTCTATCAGCAGTATGGTTGTTTTCTCTCCCATTGTACCCCTCATTTGCCTGTGCCATTCCCTGGACTTGTCGTCGGTTCCTAGACCGACCAGGACAAACCTGTGAGTTTCCGCCAGAACCTGTGACCGCCTTTCAGCCTTATTGATAAATAGCCTGAAATGTGATATGATAGTCTTGCCCATGACTTCCAAACCGCACCGTGACCCAAATCATCTCGGTGTTTTGCAGCACTATCAATGTGTTTCCGCTGCCCCAGTGCCAATACCTTTCAAATAAGCGCTGCCGGTCGAGTAGCACAGCGTATCGAGACCAAGGCGCGGCTCACAGTGTGGCACAGTGGAAAGGGCCCTCGCTTGACTTCGGTCCGGCCTTGCGGACCTACTCGACCAGCGCTTGCTCTGCTAGTTGAAGGGTAATGGTCCTAGCGCAGGATGGAACCAAAGGAGTCCCTATGTCTAATCACCACGACGCTGACACGCCTGCAGGTTTTGCCAAGCGTATCCACCGGGCTCTGCGTGCCTACCACACCCGACATACTGAAGGTATGTTGGATGACCTCCTCCTTGCGCGACATATAAGAGCTGAACGGGAGGAGGCTACGCCTCGCCTCATCACCAATCAGATTCTGATGAATGGGCTCGATCGCCTGAAACAGTCCGACGAGGAGGCAGCCGACCTTCTCCAGCGACGTTTTCTCAATCGAGAGACAGCTCTGGAGGTGGCTTATCGGCGAAACCTGAGCGAGGATGTCATTTTTCACCGGCAGCGGGCAGCCATCGCCCAACTAGCCCGGCTGATACGGGGCCAGGAAATGGAACTTTGCCATCAGCGCGTGCGACAGATTGAGGCGCGCCTTGAGCCCCCTACCTACAGCCGGCTCTTTGGCGTGGCGGACAAGAAGGCCGAAATACGCGCGCGGCTCGAGACCGCCTCAGAGCCGTGGCTGTTTGCACTCGAGGGCCTGGGCGGCGTCGGCAAGACCTCACTGGCGGACGCACTGGCCCGTGAACTTGCCCGCCGGGTGTATTTTCGCGAGATAGGCTGGGTTAGCGCCCGCCGTCGGCTATTTCGACTGTCTGGTGAGGTTGAGACACTGGCTGATCAACCTGTCTTGACACTGACCGAGATGGTTGATCGTCTCATTGACCAGTTTGAGTTAGTGGGCCTGAGGCGGCGGTCCGACGCTGAAAAGTTAGCGGGGTTGAGAGATCTTCTCAGATCCCAGCCTTGCCTGGTCGTAATAGATAACCTGGAGACGGCTGCCGGCTATCGCTCTCTCGTCTCCAAGTTGGGAGGACTGGTCGACCCCAGCAAGTTCCTCATCACAACGCGCTACTCGCTTCGCGATGTGAGCGGCGTGTACGCTCTGACGCTGAGAGAACTATCTCGAGACGATACGCTCGCCTTGATCAGGCACGAAGCGGATACGCGAGGTCTACATGAGTTGGCCCACGCTCCCGAGACAGAACTGGAGCAAATCTACGGCGTGACCGATGGTAATCCCTTGGCGACCAAGTTGATCATCGGGCAGATTCATACCCTATCCTTGCCAGTGGCCCTGGCCCGCTTTAGCGCCGCAAAAGGCAAGCCTGTCGAAGAATTGCTGACCTTCATTTATGATGCTGCTTGGCAAACCCTCGGCCAGGACAGTCGTCGGGTATTGCAGGCCATGCTGTTGGTGACCGAGGAGGGAGGTCGGTTGGAGCAAATCGCGGCTGCCGCTGAGCTCGACAAGGATGACACTACCACCTGTTTGCACCGCTTGGCGAACCTTTCGCTGATGAATGTTGGAGGCACTTTGCAGGAAAGACGTTACTCGCTGCACCAATTGACCCAAACCTTTGTGGCCCGGCAATCCTCTGACGGCTTGTGAGGTATGGCTGCTTTGAAGCGAACGATAACAGCCAATGCCAAATATTGGCTCAATTACCTTGATGCCAAATCTGAAGACGATTTGATCCCTGAGCCCGACATCCGAGGCGCGGCCAGGGCGCTCGAAGCAGTGATGACGATCTCAGAAGGGTGGTCTTTGACGCAATCGCTCGCCCTGGTCCTGCATCCCCACATGGGGCGGCGAGGCTATTGGGCCGACTGGGATGCTTTCCTAGCAGTCTGTCGGAGAAATAAGGTTGACAGAGTATTTCAGGTAAAAACCGG
>CAYNKW010000047.1:16818-20606 GCA_964397845.1 uncultured Anaerolineae bacterium | reverse complement strand
GCCTGGTGACAGCAATCTTTTACCCGAAACAGAAAGCTGTGGCAAGAAACATCCGATGGCAAGCTATTATGGCCCTGCTGGGCAGCCTCTTGCTCATCGCTCTGTTGAGGCACCTGGCAGCCGGCCGGACGACGGTACTCGTGCCAGCAGTGGGGGGACGATACGTCGAGGCGTTGGTGGGCTACCCCCGGCAGATTAACCCCCTCTTGGCGCGCTATGGCACGCCGGAACGGGACCTTTGCGCGCTGATCTTTACCGGCCTCACCCGCGCCGAGGCCAACGGCGAGATCGTACCCGACCTGGCCCGGGCATGGGAGATCTCCAAAGACAATCTGACTTACACCTTTCATCTGCGTCAAGACGTCCGCTGGCACGACGGTGCGCCTTTCACTGTCCAAGACGTCGTTTTCACCATCGGTCTCATCCAGTCGACCGATTTCGCTGGCCTGCCGGAACTGGCCGCTGTGTGGCAGTACATTGAGACGCAGCCGGTGGATGCCTACACAGTGGTCCTTCAGTTGCCTCAAGCTTATGCGCCCTTCCTGGAACAGACCACCCTGGGCATACTGCCATCGCACATCTTGAGCGGCATTTCGCCAGCCGAGGTTTCCCATCACAGTTTCAACCAGCAGCCGGTCGGTACGGGGCCGTTCCGCTTGGAAACACTGACAGCCGAGTACGCGCGACTGGTGCCGCACGCTCAGTTTCACGGCTCCCGGCCCTATCTCGGCAAGCTCGATTTCCACTTCTACACCGATGCCACCAGCGCCCTGGCTGCTTATAGTCGAGGAGAGGTGATGGGCATAGGCGGAATCCCCCCTGCACTGTTGAATCGAGCCGGTTCGCAGGCGGACTTGGATCTGTTCGTATCGCCTCGGTACGGTTACACCCTCGTGGTGCTGAACAACCGGCGGCCCATTTTCGCCGACAGCCAGGTGAGGCAGGCGCTGGCCTATGGATTGGACCGCCAGGCATTGATAGACGACGTACTGAACGGCCAGGGTATCGTTGCCCACAGCCCCATCATGCCAGGCCACTGGGCATACGAGCCGAATGTTCAACAATACCACCTGGACACCCTTCGGGCCAAGCGATTGCTCAACGAAGCTGGTTGGCGCCATGCCGCGTCGTCGTTGCTTCTGCCCCAGGACGATTCAGCGCAAGAACCGTCTTTTCGAGAAGGACGAGAGAAGGACTACCAGCCTTTCGCTTTCACCCTGCTGACCGACGACGATCTGGTCCACCAGCAGTTGGCCTCAGCCCTGGCCAAGCAGTGGTCTCGTCTGGGCGCACAGGTGACAGTAGAGACAGTTCCGGCCTCAGCGCGCGATAGCTACTTGTACAGTTATCAGTTCGACGCCGCGTTGCTGGGGGTGGCTCTCCCGGCCGACCCGGATGCCTATCCGTGGTGGCACTCAACTCAGGCGGAGGGCGGGCAGAACTTTGCAGGTTTCAGTAACTTTACTGCCGATGAGGTCCTGCAGCAAGCCCGGCTGGTTACTGACCGCAGCCGGAGGTGGGCTTTCTATCGCGCTTTCCAGCAAGTCTTTGCCCAAGAGGTGCCCGCTATCCTGTTACACTACCCGGTCTACATCTATGGCGTAGACCAAAGAATCAAGAACGTGCAGGAGGGCCCTCTGCTGGAACCCAGCCACCGTTTCAGGGACATTCACCGTTGGTATCTCGTCACCCAGCGGGTCATCGTCCAGCAGTCACCAACGCCTGCCCGCTGACGCACCAGTAGACCGTCCAGCCCGCCGATTATTTGTCAAGCAAGGCGAAAATTGGTATAATAACCTTTGCTCTTTCATCGATAACTTTTTTTCCGGGGAACTGCGAAAAGCAATCGATCCCCCAAACGCTGGCACCGCAGGAGGACGATTTTGCAATGCGGCGAAAGACCCAGACAACAGAGTATTGGCAAAAACTAACGATTGACGATTCTGACCTGACGTTTCTTGACGACCTGTTCCTGGAAAAGGAAAACCCCCTGTCTACCGACGAGCTTATCCTGGCGATCATCCGGCATCGCAGCGATGCCGAAGAGAGCTCGATTCGCAAAGAGTTGGAACAGGGGGAGATCTATCAGCCCAAAAAGACCTATGTCATCGGCGACCGCCTGGTCTTCCTGGCCCTGGATTTCACTCTTGGAACGGTGGTCGGCATCCGTCCGGGACACAGCCCAGAACATGGTGATTTTACCGTCATCCAGGTCGAATTTGAGCCGGAGAGTCTGCCTCGCGAGTTTGCTTCTCAGTTAGCATCTCTCCACCCTCTGAATTTCGAGGGGGGAGTAGAGGCGCTTCTTTGGTCCGAAGACTTTCTTACACCAGAAGAGTTGTTCGAGCTTTATGGTCCTGGTGTGAGACAGAAGCTGATGGAACGGCTAAACACCACTGAGGACATGGTGCAATTCGGTGATCTCTGGCTCAATAGAGCAATGATGGCCGAGATCTATGAGGGACTCCTCAACATCACCGATGCGATGATTGACATCAGCGGCAAACCCTTGCCCACCGAAGAACTGCTAAAAGAACTCGATTTGCCGGCCGAGCTCAGCCCATCCGTACAGGTCTTCTCTCTCAACCACGCGCTTGTCCACGATGAACGCTTTATGAACGTGGGCTCGACGGGCAATATACTCTGGCATGTGACCCGGCTCATACCGCTAGAAGTTCTCTATCCTCCCAGGCGACTCGACTATTCTTCCATACCCTATGACCGGTCGGTGTTAAGCGAAGAACTCTTTCAACTGGAGCGGGAGATTGACGATGAAGCATCGGATCTCATTGCGCCACCGGACATGGATAGCGCCGAAGGTGTGACCTTTGTCCTCACCTATCCGCACCGCCGCGTTGGCACATTGCCGGTCACTGCTAGAACGCGCAGCCTTTTCCCACCGGGCACCACTCAGTGCACCTTGATCACACTAGCAAACGCCCCCTCGGGAAAGGAAATACCGGGCTGGGTTGATCATCGCCACCATTACGTGTACGGTCTGGAGCAGTGGTATCAGGACAACAATATTCCCGTAGGAGCCTTCATTCAACTACAACCGACGGACGATCCTTTCAAAGTCACAATCAGTTTCAAGCCCCGGCGCATGAGGCGCGAATGGGTGCGCATCGCCGCGGCCAGTGGCAACAAACTGAGTTTTGCCGTCCGCAAAATGCCCATTGCCTGTGAGTATGACGAGACCATGCTGGTGTGGGCAGAAGGCCCTACTGAGATAGATGCGCTCTGGATCGAAGCGGAAGAAACTGACAAACCCTTGGGAGAAATCGTCAAGCACGTCTTTTTGGAACTGGCCAAGCTGAACCCTCAAGGCACCGTGCACGCCAAGACGGTATACAGCGCGGTCAACATTGTCCGCCGCTGCCCGCCAGCGCCCATCTTTGTTGAACTGGTAACCAACCCTGTTTTTTCAGCCGTCGGGGAGGCCCACTGGAGATACAGCGGATAATCTGCGGTCCTGGCAGTCTCCGAAAGCCGGTAAAGATCGCTAGCATCGAGGTGATGGATGGCCAAGTGGATTAAACCCACCATAGACACCAAATTCCACATTGACTTTGACTGGTGGAAGCAGAGAGAGAAGAACTTTCGAGTTTATCTGTGGAGTCATCTCTGTTCCGATTGCCAGGCTGTGTATGAATCTCACCATGGCACAGAAGAAATTGACTGGATCGATCCCGACACCGCAGAAGTGACAAGAGTGGACGCACTCTGGCATTCGCTGCAAACCTGTTGCAGCAACAAGCCCGACTTTATCACCGACTACACGCCAATAA
>CAYNKW010000047.1:14660-16718 GCA_964397845.1 uncultured Anaerolineae bacterium | reverse complement strand
GTCATCCTGGTATCCCTGGTCGTTGGATTTCTGGGTGGCTGGCTACTGGAGTACTACTTGGACCTCAAGTACTGGGAAATACGCGCCAGAAAGCAGGGCTTTGCCGTCTCAGAGGGGACCACCACTTCCACCGTCGCCGAAAGCTTCGATACCAATATCAAGGCCAACGAGCGGTTGACGGCCACACTACGAGAGTTCCTGAACAAGCGTGAGGCAGAGTTCAACACAGTGCGACAGGAACTGGAAAGACAAAAAGTCCAGTACGACGATCTTGGACGCCAATTCGAGCAATACATGGCGACCCATCCCGATGATCTAACCGCCATCCGGGGTATTGGACGCATCTACCAGTGGAAGCTCCGCGATGCAGGCATCTCCAGCTACAAGCAACTGACCAACACCACTCCCGAACAGCTTCGTGAGATCCTAGAAGTGCCCGCCTGGCGCAAATTTGAGCCAGAATCCTGGATCGAGCAAGCCAAAGTGCTGGCCCAGCGAGGCAAGTGATGACAAAGGAACTCCCCGTCCCCGATGAGGCGTACCAGAAAAAAAAGAAGAGCGTGGTTGTCATCGGCGCCGTCCTCGCCATCCTGCTGGGGGGAATGCTGATCGTCGGGCGGGCGTGTGGCCTCACCGTCACCGAAACGCCCTCGCCCACCGTCATCGCCGTGGTCACCACTCTGTCCCCGCCCACAACCGCACCGCCAACGGCGACGGCCACAGAAACCCCATTACCGACCATCACACCTGTGGTGAGCCCTACCGCCGAGCCGCCCGCACCCACCCCCCCACCCACTGTCACACCTCAACCACCCACGCCGACGTTGCCCCCTTCCCCAACACCCAAACCGTTTACGCCAACGCCATCTCCTTCTCCTACACCCCAACCAGCCACACCGACGCCAACGGCCACACCCACCACCCCTCACCCGCCAGTCATCGAGAATCCGGCTGATGGCAGCGAACTACCCAGTGAAGAATTAAAAGTGGATGGTACGGCCGAACCAGGTACCACGGTAAGGGTATACAAAGACGATACCTCACTGGGCGAAGCGCCAGTAGATGAAGGTGGTAACTGGTTATTGGTGCCCACGGAGCGACTTTCGGCCAGCGATCACACTATCGTTGCCGTAGACGTTGCCACAGGCGAGACCTCAGCGCCCGTTACTTTCACGCTGCTGGCAGCGTGGTTGCCAATCACGGGCAGCGAGTAGGGTCATTGAGGAATCATCCGGCGCGCCTCGATGGAATCCCAGGGACGATGAAAGCCGAACGATTGCAAAAAGTCATGGCTCGCGCCGGTATCGGTTCCCGGCGCGCCTGTGAGGAACTGATCCTCCAGGGACGGGTACAAGTCAACGGCCAGACGGTCACCAAGTTGGGCAGCCGGGCAGACCCGCTGCACGACGAAATCGTTGTTGACGGCCGACCCCTGGCGGCGGCTCCTTTGGTCTACCTCCTTTTACACAAGCCGCCTGGCTATCTCTCCACCACCGACGACCCCTACGGGAGGCCAACGGTGATGGATTTGCTCTCTGTTCCACACCGCGTCTACCCCGTGGGCCGGCTGGACATGGACAGCGAGGGGCTGTTGCTGCTCACTAACGACGGCCCCCTCACGCAGCGGATCACCCATCCCCGCTACCAACACGAGCGCGAATACAGAGTACTCGTCCGAGGCCGGCCGGGGCGACGGGCCCTGCGGACGCTGCGGCAGGGAGTTGAGTTGGAAGACGGCAAAACATCCCCGGCCAGGGTTCGCCTTATCCAAGTCCAAGGCGAACCGGCAGCCAAAGGCATGGCCTGGCTGCGCATCATCCTGCGAGAAAGCCGCAAACGGCAGATTCGCCGCATGTGCGCCGCTGTGGGCCATCCGGCGCAGCGATTGATCCGAGTACGCATGGGGCCGCTTCACCTGGGGAATCTCAAACCCGGCTCATCCCGCCAGCTCACCCGGCAAGAAGTGAAATCGCTTCGAACCAGCGCTGGCCTCCAGCCACGGCGCGGAAGACACCGTCCTCGTTGACCTACGCATCCAGCACAAGGTTCTCCACAGTG
>CAYNKW010000047.1:0-14560 GCA_964397845.1 uncultured Anaerolineae bacterium | reverse complement strand
GCGGAAGACACCGTCCTCGTTGACCTACGCATCCAGCACAAGGTTCTCCACAGTGACAACTTGTGGTGGTCTCCCTCAGTTGTGTTGAGGCAAGATTTGACAACGCAAGCCCGAGATGCGACCGCGGCGGAGCGGCGACTGTATCGCCGCCAAAAAGGACAAAAATCCCAACCTGCATCCCTGACCGTGCGCCAATACGAGAAAAGCTCCGAGAAAACCTCCCGGAGCTTTTGGTGGGTGCCTCTAAGTCCTACGCGGGCCGTTCCAGCCAGCCCTGCTGCACCATAAAGTCGGTCAGGTACGGGATTTCAAAGTACTCGCCCTGATAGGCCATGTAGGCATAGTACAGCAGCGCCAAAAGAGGCACGACGCCGCAGCAAGCGCCAAAGCCTGCAGCCCAGAAGGTGAGTAACCCCAGGATACAAGCCACGATGATGCCCAGCACCAGCAAAACCACGCCCAATCCTGCCGCCTGAACGGCGTGGTACTTGATGTAGGGCCGCGCCTTCTTGTCCTCCATCAAGGCGACCAAAATCGAACCCAACGGCCACAACAGGTAAGACAAAAGAGCCCACAACTTGTCGTCCTCGGTGATGCTCAGATCCACCGGTGTTCCCATCTCTTCTGCCATCTCTGTTTCACCTCCTCTCCATCGGTCAGGATTTGGCCCCGCCGGCAGTGCTCACCCTATAAAAATGCTTAACAACTTGCTTTAGTCCTTCACCGACAGTCAGGCCACCGAAAGCCATCTCATTTTACCATCTTCAAGCACGATTGTCAACAACGTATACGCAGCCGCGCCCCAAAAGGTTGCGCCGAAAGTTGCGCCGATCGACTTGCAAGCCTTGCGAAGGTTTGTTTAATCGGAAACCTTCGCAAGGTTGATAAGACCAGACACCGCCAGTTGACGGCAGACCTGTCTTGTGCTATGATACTCTCTGCCGCAAGTCTGCGCCACAGCCACGAGTATGAGGGAGGAACCACCCTTGTCCACAACCACACCCAAACGCTGGATCGATCGGCCGGTTATGCCACCCGGGCAGCGAGACCGTTTTTCCCACCTCTACGAGACCATTGTGCAGATTCTGTACAACAGGAACATCCGCCAGCCAGAGCAAGTCCGGGCATTTATGGCCCAGGACGCGCCCTTGCACGATCCCTTTCAACTCAAAGGGATCGACGCCGCCGTGGAGCGCATCACCCAGGCTATTCAGGACGGCGAGCGCGTCGCCGTCTACGGCGACTTTGACGCCGACGGCGTGACCTCCACAGCGCTGCTCACCCAGACCCTCCAGGCCCTGGGCACGACCGTTGCCCCTTACATTCCCGATCGCGTGGACGAAGGCTACGGCCTCAACACCGATGCCCTGGACAACCTGGCCTCGCGCGGCGCAAACCTGATCGTCACCGTGGATTGCGGCATCCGCTCCGCTGACGAGGTGGCCTATGGCAAACACCTGGGCCTGGACATCATCGTCACTGACCATCACTCCATTGGCCCGGAACTCCCCCCGGCTCAGGCGGTGATCAATCCCAAACAGCCGGGCTGCGGGTATCCCTTCAAGGGATTGGCGGGCGTGGGCGTCGCTTTCAAGCTGGCGCAAGCCCTGCTGGAGACATTGCCACTAGCCGCTGGCAATAGAATCTCACTACACAAAGAACACCTCCTCGACCTGGTGGCGTTGGGCACGGTGGCCGACATCGTACCGCTTCTGGACGAGAATCGCAGCCTGGTGCAGCGCGGACTGGCGCAGTTGAACGCTCCCCGGCGCAAAGGGATTCAGGCCCTCATGGAAAAGGCTGGCGTCAAGCCGGGATACGTCAACTCGACAGCCATCGGCTTCATGCTTGGGCCGCGCATCAACGCCGCCGGACGGCTGCAAAGCGCCATGCTCGCCTACTACCTCTTGATGACGCGCAACCCGTCAAAAGCCAGCCACTACGCCGACCAACTAAACCGGTTGAACCAGGAACGGCAACAATTGACCCTCGAAACGACAGAGCGCGCCCGAACGCAGGTCATAGATGAAGCTGGCACTGTGCCCCATCTGCTCTTCGCCGCCTCCCCCGACTTTAAGGCCGGCATCGTTGGCCTGGTGGCCAGCCGCCTGACAGAAGAATTCTACCGTCCCTCGGTCGTTCTCCAACGGGGCGAAGAAGAGAGCCGGGCTTCCTGCCGCAGCATTCCCGAGTTCCACATCACCCGCGCACTGGACGAGTGCACCGACCTGCTGGCGCGCCACGGCGGGCACGCTGCGGCAGCCGGCTTTACCGTGCACAATGAGAATCTGCCCACTTTGCAGGAGCGGCTGCAAGCCATCGCCCAGCGAGAGCTGGCAGAAGCCAACCTGGTTCCCAAGCTGGAGATTGACGCCGAACTGACCCTGGGGCCGGGCCTTTCCGATCTGTATGAACAACTGACCCTCCTGCAACCCTTCGGCGAGGCCAACCCGGCGCCCGTCTTTGTCAGCTATGGGCTGCGGGTGGGACGCCGGCAAGCCATTGGCTCAGACGGCCAGCACCTCAAGCTTACCGTCAGCGACGGGCGAGCCTGGTGGGACGCCATCGCCTTCCGCCGGGGCAAAGAAGCCGACAAACTGCCGGACCACATCGATCTGGCCTATCAGCTCGACATGAACGAGTGGAGCGGGGGAAAACGCCTGCAACTGGTCGTCCAGGATTGGCGACCAGCGTCGTAGAAGCAATCTGGAGGAGCATTTGACGACAACAGCACGCCGCGCATGACCTCCGCTTATATGCAGGAGGGGCTGGATCGGCCAGTGCTGGACATCTAGAGGCCGAGCCGTGCCTCGAACCGGAGAAGCAACCACACACCGATAGCGGCCACCGCCAGGAACTCGACCAACACGCGGCGGGTGAGTGATCCTTGCAAGTGTTGTTGGACCACACCTACGACGACATAGAAGAACAACAACAGCAGCACGCCGCCTGTCAGAGCCTGGATGCGCCAGTAATTTAGCGCCCACGTGCTCTGGCCCATCACCAGGCCGGCCAATCCAGCGTACAGCGCTGTGCGGCCTATTGGCTGGCTCACGCTTTGCAGCAGGCTCAATGCCATCAAAGCGCTGACGACCGCCGTCGCCGTGGCCGTCAGCAGGCTGCGCGCCCGGCTCTGGTAGATCAGCACAAAGGCCGCCAGCGCCACGGTGTATGTCAGCAAGTTCAACGCCAGGCGCGCCACGGCGTAACCCGGCGCGCCGGCATCGGTGGTGTAATACTCCAGCAGGATAACACCGCCTAACAGGATCGCCGTCAGACCCAGCCCGCCCAGCCAATAGCGCAGGTCCGGTGCCAGGGGCAACAGAAACGGAGCGAGAAAACCGGTCAGTCCAGGCACGATCCAGGCCGTGAATCCGACGCGTCGTGGACTGCGCCGCGCCAGAGGATGGGCGCTAATTGCTGAGTGTAAGCCGGCGACGGCCAAACCCGCCGCCAGCATGGCCCGCAACCACCTCTCTGAAAGTTGCACCGTCAGCGGGGAACCGAGCGGCACGAAGGCAAATGACCGTGCGGGCAGGTCCACCACCAGGAACAGAACCAGGCCCAGCAAAACCAGGCCAACAGTGACACTGACGCGGTCATAAGTTTCCACAAGGTTGCTCCAGTAGCGTGATGCGGATCGCACATCACGCAGTTATACCTGTGAGGCATAGACTTGTCAAACATCCCGATCATCGTCTACAGTCTACTGGGACTACTGACCGGCGGCCTCCTCAACGTGCTGGCCGACTATCTGCCCCGCCGAGAGCCGCCCGGCGCGCCAGAGTGCGCCTTCTGCGGAAGGCCCCACCCCTGGCACAACTGGCTGGCCGTCACCGGCTACCTGCTGGCGCGGGGACGTTGTGTCCACTGCGGCGCGCAGATTCCACTCCGCCACCTGCTCGCGGAACTAACCACCGCCCTGCTTTTCGCCTTTCTCTGGCAGCGATACGGCCCGTCGCCCCGGCTCTTTTTTGAAACGCTCTACACCGCCATCCTGGTCCTGCTCTTTGTCATAGACCTGGAGCACCGCCTCATCCTCCACGTGACGACGCTGCCAGCCATCGCCCTGGCAATCGTGGGCAGCTTCTTTTTGAGCCGCGAAGGCTACAACTGGCGGCTGGCCCTGCTGGGCGGCGGGACCGGCTTTCTCCTCGTCCTGGGCATGTATCTCTTTGGAGCTCTCTTTGCTCGCCTCGTGGAATGGCGGCGCGGCCAAAAGATCGGCCAGGTTGCCTTTGGTTTTGGCGACGTGACGCTCACGACGTTCATCGGTCTCGTCGTCGGCTTTCCCAACGTCATCTTTGCCCTGCTGTTGAGCATCCTGCTGGGCGGCGTTGGCGGTGCAGTCTACTGGCTGATCAAGGCCGTGATCCGCCGCGATTATTCACTCTTCACCGCCATCCCCTATGGCCCCTTTCTCATCGCCGGTGGTTGGAGTTTCATGATCTGGGGTCACGAATTCCTCTGCTGGTACTTTGGCGGGTGACAGTTCTACGCCAGGCCGTCGTTTGGCCTACGCTTCGCCGCCGATGGGCAAGCGTCGCTTGTTGGCCCCCATCCCGTCAAGCACTTTTCTCCCAACTCTGCTATGATAGACACAGGCAAAGGGGGGAGCGCCTCTGGCGCACCCGAAACCGAAAAACATACTTACAGTACCATCCCTCCCCTGATGGGCTCTGTATCTCTCCCGTCTCCGGCGTCCGGCCGCTCCCCCCCGCGTTCCCGAGTGGCAAGATAGCATCTTGCACTCACTCCTCGACGGTCACACCTCCTCAATGCTACCCGCGCTGGCTATCAGTTCGTGGATCTCCAGCGGTTCGCCTTTGTTCGGGTCTCGCACTAGCAAAAGTGCTCCCTCCTCACACCTGGAGACACACACGCCACACCCCATGCAGAGAGCCCTATCCACGACGGCAAGGCCGTCGCTCACCAGGAGTGCCCCAAACTGACAAAATTCGGCGCAGACGCCACAGCCAACGCACAGGTCCGCATCCACCTGGCTGACGTAGCCGGAGGAAGCCAGCATCGGGGTGCCATTACGCCAGGCCTGCATTGCTCCGCAGCAGCAGGCACAGCAGTTGCAGATGGCGTAGAAACGACCCAGCATCGCGTCTTTGAAGAATGCGTGGTGCACGTGGCCCCGTTCGTGCTCAGCACACAAGATGTCCACAGCCTCCTGCTGCGCGATCCAGCGCGAACGACGCGGGTGGTGCTCGGCGATAAAACTGGCAAAGGGCTCGCCGACAACTAGACAAACGTCCAGTGGCCGGCAAGGGTCGGCGCGCGAAGCGCGGCAGGGGCACTCTAGGACCACAATGTGATCGGGATTGCGCAGCACGATGTCGCGGGCACAGGCATAGGGGATCACTTGCTCCAGATTCGTCAGGTCGACCTCTTCCCCAACGGTGACCAGTCGCTTTGCCGCCTCCAGGGGCATGACCTTGCCGTGGTAGGTGTCGGCAAAGGTGACGCGGTCAGGGCTTCGGCCACCGGTCGCCCGAAGCGGGAACAGCCGGGACAGCCCACGCACCAGGGGTCCAAAGACCCGGGCCAGCGGATGCCCTCCCGTTCCGATGCCAATGTAAAGATAGGGCCAGCGCGCATAGACATAGCCATGCAGCCAATCGAAGAAAGAATAGCCTGGTGTACGCCGTGCCTCTCGAACGAAGGCGCGGGTGGAGGGCCGCAGCAGGCGGGACCAGAATTTGCGTTTCATCACGCTACCTCACCAATCGCCGGAGCTTTCGGATATAGCCCCGCTCGTCGAAGGGACGATCATCCTTGAGAATGTGATATATCTCCTCGCTCAACACACTTTCTACCTGATGAATCACCTCATGCCGGGACAAGCCCTACCGCATCACTGCTTCGATGACCTGCTGCACTTCCCTGGGGGTCCCGTCAGCAATCTGGTCTTCAATGATGCTGTGAATGACAACGGGCAGGATCGTTTTGCCCCGATTATACCACGCGTGGTTGCAAAATACAACAACAAACAAATCAAAAAACTTGTCAGGCGTGGCGACCTGCGCCTGGTAGGCCCGGGACGATTTGTCAAATCGTCCTACGTACACAGTGGCAGTACCACATTGCGGAAATAGCGTTGTGGCGCGCTGAATTGTACATAACCGCCTTGCGACAAATAAACATAGGTGGTATAATGTTTGCCATCGGCAACGAAAGAGAAAGCCTCGGTGCTTTCCCAGAGCCCGAGGCAATGACCAGGGCGGACAGGACACCCACGGCATTGGTATTCTACCACCATAGCCCGTCCGCCAAGTCCCGGCGTGACGGGCTATGGTGGTAGCTAACTGTCATACGCAGGTTGGAAAGTGAAGGGATGTGACTGCAAAGAAACCCAGACGTAACGCCCCTTGCCCTTGTGGCAGCGGGAAGAAATACAAGCACTGTTGCATGCGCCAGGACCGGCAGCGCCATCGAGCGCAAGTCTCGTCGTCTGCACGCCATCTGAGCAAAAGTCCGGCGAGCCCGATCGGGGAACAGTTGGCCCAAATCCGTCACCTGGGGCGGGCGATCATGGACCGCGTGTCTCCCGACCAGACTCAGGAACTCAAACAACTACTGGATCAGGCAGAGGAGATGGCTGCCTACGAGGCGATGCACGACGAGATTGAGGCCGCGTCCCAAACGCTGGAGATCCACTGGCCCGAGTTCGAAGCGGTGATGAGCGATCTACAAACTGCGGCCGATCTCGCGCGCCGCCTTTTCTCGGAAGGGCGTTTTGTACCCTGGCGCTTCACCGCCGACGAGCTCCACCGCGCTTTCGAGGTCGTGGGCTACCCTCAGCAATTTAGCGGAGGCGCGGAGGAGAGCGCAGATACCGCCGTCGCCGCCATCTTGCACCTGGCGGATAAAGACCGTCGCCATCGCCTGGCGCGGCAACTGACGATGCTGCTGCCCGAATACGTGGCTGCCGAACGCTACCTCGACGCCTGGCTGATCCAGTACAGTGCTTTCCGGATGATCGAAGCGCCGGATGAGAGCAATCCCTTTCTGGCCGAGATGTTCTACTACGGCTTCGAGGATTGGGCAACCCGGGTTGATACTCAGCAAGAGACACTGCTGCGCGAAATGGGCTTTGATTCGTCCACGGCTGCCGAAATGAGCATTGAGGAAGCGGAAGCGCGGATCAGAGCACAAATGGCCGATCCGGCCAAAAAGGCCCGGCTGGAGGCCTATTACGCCGATCACCCGATGCTGGGCGATCAAGCCCAGGCAGAGATGTGGGCACTGGAGCGCGGTGCGTTTGACCTGTTGGAACGCGACGACGCCGACGCACTCTATCTGTCGCCGGAAGAGGTGATTCCCTGGCTGCCGACTCTCCTGGAACGATTGGCCCCCTTCGAAGCGCAGGCCCAACAGGCAGACGAACGCGGAGAATTTGACGCCTCTGAGGCGCTAAAGCCCATGCAGGAGGTGTTCCTGGACATTGCTCGAGAGATGGTCCCCGCTGTCTTTACGTCTGAGCGATTGGCACAGCTCACGGCCGATCTGAGGACTTTTCGAAAAGGCTTGCGGGAGGCGGGGGAGAGCGAAGCCGCCATGTATGCCCACGCAGCGCTGGTGATGTTGGAACAGGAGGAGCCACCGGCCGAGAATTCCCTGCTCACCTTCATCTGCTTCGCCTCGCTGCGCCTGATGATGGTAACGATGGCTGAAAAAGCCCGGGCCAAAGCCGGCGGCGGTGCAAAAACCGAGGAGTGAGGCCCATCTATGGACATCTTGGCCATCATTGGCATCATAGCAGCTATCATCGGCATCCCGGCTGCGGTTGTACAGGTACTGGACTACCTCCAGAAGCGTCGTAGAAAGCAAGACGAGTCCGGCGAGGAAGACCAGCCGTCGCCGCCCTTGGCCGCACCCCAAATTCCCCACAACCTGCCATCCCGCAGCGAGTTCATCGGGCGGGAAAGAGAGAAGGCTCGAGTCCATGAGGCGCTTCAATCCCGCTCGTACCTGGTCAGCATTGACGGCATCGGTGGCATCGGCAAGACGGTCCTGGCTCTGGAAGTGGCCCACGAATGCCTGCGCGCCAGTAAAGGCAAGGAGCCGACCGATGGGATTGCCACCTTCAATGGCTTCATTTGGACCACAGCCAAGGATCGCGATCTGGCTCTGAACGATCTACTTGATGCTGTCGCCCGGACTCTGGAGTATCCCGGCATTGCACAGCAGCCCATAGGGGAGAAGAGGATCGCAGTGCGGAAGCTGCTCCAGGAAAAGCCGTACCTGGTCATCGTGGACAATTTTGAGACGATCACCGATGACGGTGTGCGAGACTTCCTGTTCCAATTGCCTGAGCCATCAAAGACGCTGATCACCACCCGAGAGCAAAAGTTGCGCCGGGCCTGGGCGATCTCGCTCAAGGGTCTCATGGAGTCGGAGGCGCTGGCTCTCATTCGCAGTGAGGGCAGACGTCTGGGGTTGGCATCACTGGAGCATGGCGAGGACCGGGTGCTGCTACACTTGTACCAGGCGACAGGCGGCGCCCCCCTGGCCATCAAGTGGGCCATGGGGCAAATCAAACAAAGAGGCCAGTCACTGGATACGGTGCTGGCCGCGCTGCACGAGGCCAGGGGAAACATCTTTGACAACATATTTGCCCGTTCTTGGGAGTTACTGCCTGCAAGTGCCCGACAGGTCCTCATCGTGATGCCTCTGTTTGCCACCTCTGCACCTCGGACGGGGATCGATGCGGCAAGCGATGTGCATCACTTTGCTCTCGACGAGGCTCTTGGGCAACTTGTCGAAATGTCTCTGGTAGATGCCACAGATGAACTCGAATTGGAGCGGCGGCGATATAGCATTCACCCACTTACCCGCTCATTTGCCCAGGCACATCTTTCTAAAGCTCCGGCCTCCGAGCAGGAGGCCAGATTGCGACTGGCGGCATATTACGTTAAGCGCTGCACAGAGAAAGGCCAGTGGGGGCACACGCCGGGGTTCCCCTGGTTCGAAGTTGAACTGCCTAACATCATCGCGGTCATAGAGTGGTCACATTATACTCAGAGGTGGAACATAACCATTTCCGTCTTTAAGCATCTTTACTACTTTCTTGGCACACGTGGTTACTGGCTGGAAAGAATCAAGTATGGACAGATAGCTCTTGAAGCGGCGCAGAAAGCTGGTGATCGTCTATCAACAGCAGATTTTCAGCATGCACTCGGGTGGATCCTTGCGAGGCAGGGTCAGTATGCAAGAGCAGAAGAATTGCTTCAGGCTTGTGTTCAATTGTGCCTGGACCTGGGGGAAAAGCGAGAATCTGTCCGGGTGATGGTCACTCTGGCCAGGATTGCAGTCGCCCAGGATGACTTGGACCGTGCGCGAAATGTGACTGAGGAAGCAACGAGTATTGTTGGAGAAGCTGACTATGAGGAAGTATCCCAGGGGCTGCTTTCAGTCCAAGGGCGTATCGAACTGCAATCAGGGAATTTTGAGACAGCGCACACTCTACTACTTCGTGCTTTGGAAGTGGTCGAAGGGAGGAGTCTTGGAGTTCACGATGGAAGCAGGCAGATTGATCTGGGGCACATCGCCTTGGCACGAAATCGATTGGATGAAGCAGCATCCTACTTCCAAGCAGGTCTGGAAAGCAGCCGTCAATTCCTGAGACAAGACAACATCGCCAAGGCTGAGTTCGGACTTGGCAGAGTACATGCACTCCGTGGCAATAAGCCCGAGGCCAGGGAGCTAGCGCTAAGGGCTCGGGAGCAATTCGTGAGGATGGGTATGGTGCACGAAGTGGACGAAGCAGATGCTCTCTTGCACCAACTGAAGCATAGCGAGGGACAACATGGTAAGTAACGACGACCGCCGCCTCATCGAAGTCTCCCTACCTCTCGAAGCCATCTCCGCCCAATCCGCCCGCGAGAAATCCATCCGCCACGGGCACATCTCTACGCTGCACATCTGGTGGGCACGGCGACCGCTGGCCGCCTGCCGGGCTGTACTCCGCGCCGCCCTGTGACCCGACCCCGCCGACGAGAACTACCCCTCTAGCTTCCGCGAAACCGCCGCGCGGCTGATGCAAGAATTCGCCTTCACCGCTGCCGTGCCGCCGAGCAGCGTGTAGCAAGAATGGACGTGCAGATGGGCGAAGCCTTGCCGTGCATCAGCGTTCATGGCCAAACCATACCTGCCCAATCATTAGAGATACGTGGTTCGATTTTGTTCTGTGAAATGGAGGCAAGTCCGACATGGGCAAAAAGGACAAACAGTTCTATGACAAGGCATCTGCTGAGGATTACATCCTAACTCAGAGTACGCTAGCAGCGATAACGAGTATTGCGATCGCCCTTAATCAGAGGAAGGGGGCCGGTTTCTTCTTGTCAGGCCCCTTTGGCAGTGGAAAGACCCGTCTCTTGATGACCTTGCGAGATCTGAGTGTGACACAAGGTGAGTCACCTCGGCTGCAAGCCGGATTAGAGGTTTTCAATGATCCTGATCAGCGACAGATTCAGTTTGTGAGACAAGTCTTTCAGACGCATAGAATAACTCCTTGCTATGTAAACCTGGGCGTAAGCAACCAATCTCTCTCAGCAGCCCTGCAAGACACAATTCATCAGCAACGTCCGCAAATCTTCCCTCACAGAGCGGATCTCTTGGCCTCTTTCGATGCCATTGACGCGAACATGTTAACAAATGACTATGACATGTTGATTGTGCTAGTCGATGAACTGGCTTCGAATTTGGACAGCAGGGAGGTGTCTGATGCTTTGCAGGACATAATCTTCTTGCAGCAGCTCGGCGAAGCTGTGTGTGACCACAGGGTAGTTGTTGTTCTGACTGTGCATAAGAGCATACAGGTACTGGGCGGCATGCGGTATGATCAGTTGAGCAAGTTTAGGGGCCGCTATCGCGTTTTGCCCCTTCATGTTGAGGGTGCATTGGCTAGACGGTTTTCGACTCACTTCGATGATGACGATCTAGTCGTTACGCCGCCTCGCTCGTATCACCATGAGATACATGAGGTCACAAGGGTCTATGATGTGCACGAATATCAGGCAGCACCACCCACAGTGACACTGGCTGATGCAGAGGCGCCGGACTGGCTGACCGAGATAGCCACCACTGTAATCGAACCACCTATACCGCCAATGACGGTTGCTATGGACCCCGTTCGCGAGTTGGCCAAAATCCTGATGGAGCATTGCGTCCAGAGCGATCTAGACTTCTTCCTGCAATCCAAAGGCATTACAGGCAAAACATGGGGAGCTCAAGTCTTGGAGCTGTGCATCATGGAAGATCCGCTTATTATTCTAACAGAGTTGTTCGGAGTAAGCAGCCTCAGGGAAATGGCCAAAGACCTGGAGCTGGAGGGCGGCTCGGGTAGAAGCCCCGATCAACTGCGTGAAACGATACTCGTTCGATTGGGCTTTTCTATCCCCAAGAAGCCAATCGGTATCAACACATACAGGAGGAAACTGATCCGACTACAGAGCTCCTTACAGCTAAAGGAGCAAAGAGCCGACATTGTCGGCATTGGATTAGAGGGATGTGACGATGTCGGAGACCGTGTGCTCAAGGATATAATAGCTTTCTACTGTACAGTGCTGCTGGGAACGGATTACGAGCAAGTGCTTTGGGAAGAAGCATTAGTTCCTGCTGGAGGACGCCCAGGTGTGGATGGTCTGACTTTCGGGCAGAAAATAGGGCTCTTTGAGAGGCTAAATGGATATCTAAAGCGGCATGAGGAAATAAAGGACCTCATGCGTAAGTGGTTTGATAGGATCTGGGTTATCAAGAACAGGACCCATTTAGAGAAATACCTGATCCAGGTATCACCGCGCCGAAATCACCTGGCCCATTCTCAGGGAATAGATACCGCGACTTTGAAGCAGGAAGCAGATAAAGCCTTGAAACTGCTAGTAGAGTTGTTCAGGCAGTTCGAGGAGCAACTTATATACCCCCCGGTGGTTGCGGTGGAGACAGTGCAGGTAGATAGGTATGGACGACGCACTTTTATTTGTGTGGATGATCGCGGATGCAAAGAGCACCTATTCACGGATTCAGAATTGGCGATTGGCCAGGAGTACTTCTTCTACCCTGTCACCAACCCTATTCGTGTGGATCCCCTTATCGTCCCTAAGCAGTGAGGTTTCTACGGTGCTGTTCAGCCTGACATACATATCGACAGGAGAACGTCTCCATGGACAGTTTTGAACAGAAAGCTCTAGACTACTACGGCGAAGTCATCATCAACAAGCACCTCATCCACGAAGCTGGCTTTGGTGCGCGGGCCATTCCCACCTACGTCGGCGAGTGGATACTTTCTCACTTTGTCCAGGAGGGACGGCTCACCGGAGAGAGCCGAGAGCGGATCGCCGCTTTTCTGGGCAAATACCTGCCCACCAAAGGCCAGAAGGACGAGATCAAAAACCGGCTGCTCAAGCTCGAAACCGTGCAACTGTTGGATGACTTTAGCGTCACCGTAAACCTCAAAACAGGCCACCGTCACTTGCGCATTCCTCTGCTGGATATCAATGACGCTTCCGTGGGCGAGCACATCGTAGACCAGAACGAACTGCTGGTGACCAGCGGCGTCTGGGGCATTGGGTCACTTTTTTACGTTCCACCAGACGGCCCCGGCGACAAAGGTCAGGTCTGGGTGCGAGAGTTCAGACCTTTTCAGGTCAGCAGGGTCGATCTGGATTACTTTAGAGAATGTCGCCAGCACTTCACATTCGACGAATGGCTGGACCTGATGGTCTCCAGCATCGGCTTCAACCCCCGTTCTCAGACCATGCACCAGAAAATGATCCTGATCACCCGTATTATTCCCTTGGCAGAACCACGCGTCAACATTGTCGAGTTGGCTCCCAAGGGCACAGGCAAGTCTTTTGTGTACGACAACCTCTCACGCTACGCCCGGGTAGTAGCCGGTGGCAAGATCACGCCTGCCGTTCTGTTCCACAACCTGACCACGCACACTCCCGGCCTCATCACCCGCTACGATGTCATCGTCCTGGATGAGGTTCAAAGCATCCGCGGTGACAGCGCTGGTGAGCTGATCGCAGGCCTGAAGGTCTACCTGGAATCCGGCCGCTACAGCCGGGGCAACACCATGGGCACGTCCGAAGCAGGCTTTGTGATGCTGGGGAACATCACACTCAATGAGCAGCACCGACCCTTACGCGAAGAGGAAGGATTGTTCTACGAAATCCCCAACTTTCTGCAAGAGACAGCCTTTGTTGATCGCATCCACGGCCTGATCGCGGGGTGGGAGATGGGACGAGTCACCAAGGACACGCCGTCCCACTCTATGGGTTTCAAAGGCGATTTCTTCTCCGAGATCCTGCACTCTTTGCGCAGTGACGCCCACTATGCGGAGTATGTGTCCCAGGAGGTGCGCCTGGTCAACTGTGATGACCTGCGTGACCGCAAGGCCATCACTCGTTTAGCTACCGGTTTTCTCAAGCTCCTCTTCCCCGACATGAAGCCAGCCGAGGAGGAGTTCAAGGAATTCTGCGTCAAGCCGGCCGTGGAACTCCGCCAGCGGGTGCGAGACGAGCTGCACAAGATGGATCCAGAGTACGCAAAGGTGTCCATAGGGTATGAATGATACTGCTACCCATTTTTCAAAAGTCTACCAACCGCGCCTACCAAAAGGTGAACGAGGTAGACCGCGATCTGGTGGCCTACTTGAAGGCTGCCAGCCCTCGTCCCCGAGGGCGTCAAAAGCGGTTGTTCACTGCATGGGACGCCCCCGAGACGGGGCCTCGGAGCGTTTTGTACCGAGAACTACACTAAACTTCTGGTTGCGAAGATGACCTGTTTCTTTTCGATCTGCCCCATATCGTGGGGGAGGAAACCCAAGAAACCAGGTTTTTTCTGGAAAACCTGGTTTCTGGACCGGAGGCAACCATGCCCTATCGCAAAATCGAATTCCGCGCCGGCTTTTACTACCATCTGTACAATCGGGGTGTCAACCGCCAGCCGATCTTTTTCTGTGACGAGAACTGGGGCTTTTTCATCAGGCGTATCAGACACTACTTCCTACCCGAACTCATAGACATCCTGGTCTATTGCCTGATGCCCACCCATTATCACCTGTTGATCTATCTAAAAATCGACGACCTGAGCAAACGAATTATGCAGCCCTTTGGCGTATCTTATACCAAAGCGGTCAACAAACAGCAAAGGCGCGTTGGCCCGCTATTTCAAGCTCCCTTTCAAGCCGTCCGGGTGGACAAGGACGAGTATCTGTTGCACCTGTCGCGGTATATACACATGAACCCCGTCACCGCTGGTCTGGTAGAACGGCCGGAAGAGTGGATCTTTTCCAGCTATCGGGATTACGTCGGGTTGCGCGAGGGCACCTTGCCGAGCCTCAATGTGGTACTATCGCAATTCCCCTCTCGCCAGGCCTATCGAGTCTTTGTAGAATCGTATCGTGACGAGGATGCCAAGATCATAGAACACTTGGTGCCTAATGAGGAAAACTAGAAACCAGGTTTTTTCTTAAAAACCTGGTTTCTTCTTATTGGCAAACCCGGTTTCTCTGGTGGTTGACAAAACCTGGCTTCTATGCTAAGAT
>CAYNKW010000046.1:13467-20976 GCA_964397845.1 uncultured Anaerolineae bacterium | reverse complement strand
ATCCCGACGCTGTCAACATCGCGCTGCTGGGCACCGACGCCTATACGCCGGGAAGCGCCTGGCGCACTGACACCATCATCTTGCTCACAATCAACGTCCGGCAAAAGACGGCCGGTATGCTCTCCATCCCCCGTGACCTATGGGTCTACATTCCCGACTATGGCTACAATCGCATCAACACTGCCGACTTTACCGGCGAATACCGCAAACACCCCGGCGGTGGTCCGGCCTTGGTCAAGCACACGCTCCTGTACAACCTGGGCGTGCCGGTGCATTACTACGTACGTGGTGACTTTAAAGCGCTTATCAAGCTGATAGATATGCTTGGCGGCATAGACGTGGCGGTGGATTGCCCCCTTGAGGACATCTTTCCCGACCCGGCATCGCCAGATGGGCTCTATACTCTATCCCTCACGTCCGGCGCCCAACACCTGGACGGCAAAGCGGCGCTGTTCTACGCCCGCTCGCGCTTCAGCACCAGCGACTTTGATCGCAGCCAGCGACAACAAAAGGTATTGCGGGGGCTGTGGGATAAGGCCCTGCAGGTGGACGTTCTGCCCAAGGTGCCGGAACTGTGGGAAACGCTGGGCAGCGCCGTGCAAACCGACCTGAGCCTGGCAGATGTTCTTTCACTGGCCTATGTCGGCGTCCAGTTGGAGCCACAAAATCTCAAGAGCCGTTTCATCGGCCGGGATCAGGTGCAGGGGTGGGTCGCACCCCAAGGCGCGCAGGTGCTCTTGCCCAGGCCGGTCGAGATACAGGCGGCGTTGGTCGAGTTCTTTGCTCCGCCGGGGCAAGAGGTCAGCGCGCTGACCGCCGAGGGGGCGCGCGTCGTCGTGTGCAACGGCACAACTCGACCAGGACTGGCTGCCCTGGCCGCCGACCGCCTCCACTGGGAGGGCATCCTGGACGTGACCGCCACTGACGCCGACCGCCTGGACTACCTTCAGACGCGCCTGACGGTTTATGCCGACAAGCCGCTCACAGAAGCTCTCCTGGTAAAGTTGTTCCGCGTGTCGTCGGAGAACATCCAGCACATCCCCGGCCCGGAAAGTGAGGCGGAAGCGGACATTGTCCTGGTGCTGGGGTACGATTACAACCCTTGCCATCGCTAGCCCAGCCTGCTCAATGTTGCCCGACATTGTTTAACAGACGCTTGTATCTTCTCAATATCTTGGGGTAGGAAGAGCTTTGTGCCTGTGTACGCTCGCGACGGATTGTCAAATCCGTCGCCCGGCGGCTGGATCTGGCGATCCAGCCGGAGCAAGGTGCGACTTTTGCCCCTACTTTTTGAGAAGATACAGACGCTTCTTGAGCCGAAGGTCCAACCGGATCGCTCAGGAGACAAAGTGAAAGATGAGGATAAGACCAAAGGGCAACTCATAATCGAATTGGCAGAAATGCGCCAACGAGCGACACAGAGACGAGATAGCGCTGGTGCTGACCGATCTGGTAATGCCACAGATAGGGGGGCATGGCCTTGTGCCGTGCGTTGAGGTGGCGACGTTCGGCCGTGAAAGTCGTGGTGCTGACCGGCTACCCATCGGAGGAAGAAGCTGAAAGTTCGTCCTCGCCCACGATCTCGCCTTCGATGAGCTCGGGATCGGCTCTGGAAACCGTCTCCTGCTTGGTGGGCGCTTCCAGCATGGGCGGCGACATGTCGGTGTGCATGTTGACCTTGCCGCTCACAAAGCCCCCGTCGTCCAGCGTGAACGAGCTCACGGTGAGACTGCCCCAGATGCGGCCTGTCTCCAGCACCTCCACGCGATTGGCGCTGACGTCGCCCTTTAGTGCGCCGGACACCGAGACATTGTGCGCGACAACATCGGCCATGATCTTGGCCTGCTCACCGATGATGAGGGTGCCGGCCGTTTCGATGTCTCCTTCGAAAACGCCGTAAATGCAGATATTACCATCGGCTCGAATCGTGCCCCGAAAGCTAGCTGTGGGGCCAATGACTGTTTCGATCTTTTCCACTGGCGGAACCTGGGTCTTGCCCCTGCCTCTGCTGAACACCATCTGCGCCTCCTCAAGTTTGCAATGAATGTCAACCTCAATGACGGGGAAAGTGGCAACGAGTTGCCCTACTACATGATACTACGAGCGACTGTCCTTGTCAAAAGCGCGAGTCACGCCGGGCCACGGCGACGACGAGCCGCCTCGATGGCCTTCAGTTCCTCCTCAGTCAACGGACGGGTGGACTTCCAGTCCACAAGCGGTTTGGCGTAAACGCGGCTTACGTCACGGCCATGCAGGCTGCTGAGGACAATGCCGTCGCCGCGGGCGTCTGCCAGAGCGATGGCAAAGCTCTGGTCGCCGCCAGTATCGCGAAAAGGGTTAAAGCGCACCATGCCCACCCATTGCACACTGTACCCCAGCGTATGCTGCAAGTCGCGGGCCAGCCGCTCTAGTGCATCCACTCGATCCAGCGCGCTCCGCACCCGGCGGACATGGTCCTCCAGCGTCTCTTGCAAGCTGCCGCCAACCGAATCGCCCATCAACCGCTCGTAACGGTCCTGAAGCCGCCGCAGCCGCGTCCAGAGCAAGATCACCATCGCCAGCAGGACAACGATAACGACGACGGTCCCTAACCAGAGAACCGCCGTGTTGGCTTGATACCATGCTCTAAAGTAATCCATTCCTATTTCTCCAAAATCAACGTCACCGGCCCGTCGTTGTGGATCTCTACCTGCATGACTGCCCCAAAGACGCCAGTCTCCACCAGCAGCCCTGCGGCACGGAGGAACTCGACGAAGCGCTCTACCAGTGGCCGGGCCACGTCGGGGGAAGCCGCGCCGTTAAAGCTGGGACGGCGGCCCTTGCTGACTTCACCGTACAGCGTGAACTGCGAAACCACCAGCGCCGACCCGCTCACGTCTCGCACGGAGAAGTTGAACTTGCCCTCGTCGTCGGCAAAGATGCGCAACCCGGCGATCTTGTGCGCCAGCCACCTGGCCTCGGCCTCCGTGTCGCCGGTTTTGACGCCTAGCAGAATCATCAGTCCCCGGCCAATGCGGCCCACCACCTGGCCGTCCACCGTCACCGATGCCTGACTCACCCGTTGCACCACTACTCGCACGATCTCGTCTCCCACTGCATGAAACCAGGATCAGTTTTCCCGTCAGGGTAGTAAGCAACTTTCGCCTCTGTTCCACTCTGGCTCGTAGTGCGTGGTGCGTGACGAAACGGAACACGCACCACGCATCACATAGATTATAGCGCGGCGGGCGAGATTGTCAAGCTGCCCTGCTCCTCTTTGCGCTGTTTGCTCCTCAACCTCTTGCATGGTATAATCTATCTACTGTATGGTTCGTGCCTGACCGCTTCTGCCCTCATCTGGTGGCCAGAAGTGTGGCTCTTTTGTGATTTCTATGAATGTCCCGCTGGGGAGTGGAGAGAAGCCTTGCTTTCCGAGTTGACCATTGCGAATTTTGCTATCGTCGAGAAGCTGCACCTCCGTTTTGTGCCTGGTTTTAACGTGCTCACCGGCGAGACCGGCGCCGGCAAGTCGATCATCATTGACGCCGTCGGTGCGTTGCTAGGTGGGCGCGTCGGCGCTGAAGAGGTGCGCGCCGGTACCGACCGTGCCCAGGTGGAAGGCCTGTTTCTGCTGCAGCCTCCCGCGCAGGCCACGCTCAAGCCGCTGCTCCAGGAGAACGGCCTTGAGGCAGACGACGAAACGTTGATCCTGGCCCGCGAGATTCGCGCCGGCGGCCGCACCATCGCCCGCATCAACGGCCGGGCGGTGACGGTGCGCTTGCTGCGGGATATCGGTGAGCAGTTGGTGGACATCCACGGCCAGAGCGAGCATCTGTCGCTGCTGCGAACGCGCGAACACCTGGGACTGCTGGACCGCTATGCCGGACTGGAGTCACAGCGTTGGGCTGTGGGGGAAAGGGTGCACCAGTTGCGCCAGGTGCGCCAAGAGTTAGACTCGCTGCTGCGGGACGAGCGGGAACTGGCTCGCCGCGCCGATTTACTGGCCTACCAGGTGGAGGAGATTGCCGCCGCGCGCCTGCAAGTCAGCGAAGAAGAGGAACTGGCGCAGGAGCGCACCCGCCTGGCCAACGCGGAGCGGATCACAGCCCTGATCACCGAGGCGACGCAGGCACTCTACGAAGACACCGAGAACCGGCTTTCCGTCTCCGACCTGCTGGGCAACGTCCATCGCAACCTGATCGAGTTGACCCGGATAGACGTCTCGCTGGAGTCCCGTCGCCATGCTGCCGAGGCGCTGGTGGCCCAGGCCGAGGAGTTGGCCCGTGACCTGCGCGCGTACCTGGAAGGGATCGAGTTCAGCCCGGCCCGCCTGCAAGAGGTGGAAGAGCGGTTGGATCTCATTTACCGCCTTAAGCGCAAGTACGGCGACTCTATTGTTGATGTGCTGGCCTTTGCCGAGCAGGCAGCTCGCGAACTGGAGACGATCACCCACAGTGAGGAACGCGTGGAAGAACTTGGGGCGCGCGAAGAAGCTTTGCTCCAGCAGATTGGCACGCTGGCGACTGACCTTTCCCGGCAACGACGGGAGGCCGCAGACAGGTTGGCAACGGCCATCGAGGCAGAACTGGACGACCTGCAAATGGCCCACACCCGCTTTGCCGTCGCCTTCGAGCAGACCGACGACCCAGAGGGCGCGTTTGTGGGCCACTGGCGGCTGGCCTTCGATGCTACCGGCGTGGATCGCATCGAGTTTCTCATCTCGCCCAACCCTGGTGAGCCACTCAAGCCGTTGGTCCACATCGCCTCCGGCGGCGAGACCTCGCGGCTGATGCTGGGACTCAAGACCGTCCTCTCTCTTGCCGACGAGACGCCGACGCTCATCTTTGACGAGATTGACCAGGGCATTGGCGGACGGGTAGGTGGCGTGGTGGGCCGCAAGCTGTGGGGCCTCACCGCAGGCAACACCACCGCGTCGCCCGGTCACCAGGTGCTTTGCATCACTCACCTGCCCCAGTTGGCCTGTTTTGGCGATGCGCACTTTCGGGTGCGGAAGGAGGTATCGGGCGGGCGCACGGTCACCCACGCGCAGCCTATCACCGGCAAACAGCGCGTCGAGGAATTGGCCCAGATGCTCGGCACCGTCACCGAATCCACACGCCAAAGTGCGCTAGAGATCCTGGAACAGGTGGCGCGCGCCAAATCTACGGCAGGCTGAAAGCCGGGGGACAGACATTGCACGAATTCTTGATGTCTCTCATTCCTTGGGGCACCGAAGTCATAGTCTGGGTGCAGGGATTCCGCACGCCGGCGCTGGACAGCTTTTTCCAGGCCGTAACGTTCCTGGGCGAAGAAGAGTTCTACCTCCTGGTATTACCCCTCATCTACTGGGTTATCAACAAGCCTCTGGGGGTGCGCCTGGTTTTTGCTTTTCTGCCGGCGGCGTATCTGAATGCCGGGCTCAAGGAGCTTTTCTTCATCCCACGCCCCGATCCGGCCTGCGTGGCCCGATTGGTGGAGGCGACGGCTTGTGCCTTTCCCAGTGGACATGCGCAGAATTCGACCGTGCTATTCGGGTTTCTGGCCGCACACGTCCGCCGCTGGCTTGGATGGGCGCTGACTGCCCTCCTGATCGCCAGCGTCGCCCTTTCCCGCGTCTACCTGGGCGTGCACTATCCCCAGGACGTGCTGAGCGGGTTTTTCTTTGGAGTGGCCTATCTCCTTCTTTTCCTCTGGCTGGAGAAACCGGTGAGCGCGTGGATCGGCGATCAGGCCCTGGCCGTCCGGTTGGGCCTGGCATTTCTGGTACCGACCCTCCTGATCTTCTTGCATCCGACGAAAGATATCACTACCATCATGGCCGCCCTGGCCGGCTCTGGTGTAGCGTGCGTTCTGGAAGGAAAATGGATCCGCTTTGAGGTGAGTGGCCTTTGGTGGAAGCGCGCCTTGCGCTTCCTGGTGGGCCTCGTGCTGGTGGCGATCACCTACCTGGGCTTAAAAAAAGTCGTTTCTCCGGCGGGATTGGTCTTTAGATTTGTGCGTTACGGGTGCGCGGGGCTGACGGGGGGACTGGTCGCCCCCTGGGTCTTTGTAAAAACCGGATTAGCGGCATCGGAGGGGCAAAGGGTTACGGAGGTGCTGAGGTGAAACACGCTTTCCGGATCGCCTGGTGGTCGTTGCGCGACACTTACGAAGAACTGTTCGTCCTCATTGGTGCCAATCTGCTGGCGCTGGTGCTCTTTATTCCCATCGTCACCGGGCCGCCGGCTCTGGCAGGGCTACACTACCTTGGCTTCCACATCGCCAACGAGAAGCGGGTCGAATTCGGTTTTTTCTGGGAAGGCTTCCGAAGCTGCTTTCTGGACAGTTGGAAACTGGCCGCGCTCAACGTTCTGGTCTTTGGCGTGCTGGGTATAGACATCTGGTTCTACATGGCCAATGTGCAGGGCGCTTGGCAGGTGGCGGGCCTCGTGGGCGTGTGGATGCTCCTCGTTTGGGCGTTGGCACAGCTTTACACCTTTCCCTTGCTGGTGCGGCAGGAGGAGCGAAAACTGTTTCTGTTGCTCAAAAACGCGGTTCTGCTCACGTTGGCCTACCCTGTCTTTAGCTTGACCGTGGCGGTGCTGTTGGTGCTGATACTCGCTCTGAGTGTTGCTTTCCCCGTTGTATTCGCCGTGGTGGGCTTGTCTTTTGCCGCTGTGGTGGGCGCGCACGCGCTGCGCTGGGGCATCGAGATGGTAGAGGCACAACAAGCGCAGCAGGGGGAGGAAAACGACGACTAGAGCCTCTGATGACTGACCTGGCAGCCGCATTGGCGATCGTTAAAGTCCCGCCCTGTTTTTCATGGTGCGGGGCTTGACATTTGTGTATAACACTGCGGCAAGCTAGTACTTTTGTCCCAATTGGGCAACCAGGGCGTATCCAGACAGGGTTGAAAGCGGTATAAACAGTGAGTTGATCACGCGGATCCCTGATTGCTCCTTAGCTTGTTTTCAGCTATAAAATTCAAAATTCACGGATAGTCTACCCTGATCGTGTTGATGCGAATCCTGTCTCACTCTTTCAACGCAGAGACCTTTGAGAAGATTCGGAAAATCTCTGCGAACTCTGCGGTGAAGAAAAGGTATCAATACCAAAAGGGGAGACCACCAATTCACAGGAGGGCTAAAAATGATGAATCGAAAGATCTTTTTGACGCTGCCGATAACCTTGGTGTTGATCGGACTAACCTGGGCGGGTACACTTGCCGCACCTTTTGCTGACTCGGCTTTCGATGATGGCGCAATTGAGCTTTGGGGCGTCATACAAGAAGTCGGCGCAGACAGCCTCGTTGTTAACGGATTGACGGTGACGGTGTACGAGACCACCGAGATCAAGGATGGTGCCGAGCACCTGGAACTGGTGGACCTGGAAGTGGACTGGACCATCAAGATGGAGGGATTCCTCCTGGAGGACGGGACGATCATGGCTGAAGAGATCGAAGTCATAAGCCGGGAACCCGCCACACCATCGCCGTCCACAACACCGACGCAGACAGTGACACTAACAGTGACGCCAACGGTAACACCCACA
>CAYNKW010000046.1:0-13367 GCA_964397845.1 uncultured Anaerolineae bacterium | reverse complement strand
ACCATCACACCGACTCTCACCCCTACACCTACAGTGACACCCACGCCAGAGGGGCCGCATCCTGTGGGGTTGGCCCTGGCGACCTTTTTCGACGTTCCCTACGACGAGATCATGGACTGGCACGAGGACGGCATCGGCTTTGGGAACGTCGCCAAGGCTTATTTTGTGGTGAACCTGCTGGGAGACGAGGATCTGACGGTGGAGCACGTGCTGGACGATAAGCTGTCCGGCACCGGTTGGGGCCAGGTGATGAAGGCCCTCGGTCTTAGCCCCAGCAGCAAGGACAAGAACCTGGGCGAGGTGATGTCTGGTCACGGCGATGATGATGATGATGAGCCGGAGGAAGTTTTTGCGGCGACAGAAAATGACGGCGCTTCGGCTGACGAGGGCGATGACCACCCCGACAAGGGGCACGGCCCACCGGATAAGGACAAAGATAAGGACAAAACCCCGCCTGGACATGCCAAAGAAGGCAAAGAAAAAGGGAAGGGAAAGGGCAAGCAGTAGACACTGTGCCCAACGACTGGAAACCGGGTAAACAGACAAAGCCGGGAGTATGTGCTCCCGGCTTTTGGTTACTTGATGCTGTCTGGTACGCATACCTCCTCAGTTCTCTCTGCCTGGGGCAGCGGCCTTGAGCATGCGCCCGGTGGCGCGATCGATTGGGAAATAGTCGCGCCAGCTTGGGACGAGGCCAGTATCCGGTACCGCCTGGTTAGAAAGCTGAACAAGTCAGTACAGTATAATTGCACATGACGGTCGTGGGGGTGCATGGATAATGAATTCAGCGCGAACTGATCGATGGAGAACAAGCGCCATGAAAGGGAGTACCAAAGTGGCACACTCAAGAACAGTATCTTTTCCCCCGATTTTGCGGTATAATAATTGCACGGAGCGAACTTGCTATTGTCCAAGGGAGAAACCGTGCCAGAGACGGATGAAACCACCCTCGTTCAACGAGCTCGCCGAATGGAAGGCGCAGCTATCAGTGCGCTATATCGCCGGCACGTCCAAGCGATATATCGCTACATCTATCATCGAGTGGGGGATGCACAAATTGCCGAGGATCTGACCGCCGAGGTCTTTGTGCGAGCCATTGAAGGATTGCCAAACTACCAGCCGCGAGGGATACCGTTTGCAGCCTGGCTCTATCGTATTGCCCAGGCGCGCATAGCCGATCACTTCCGGCAGAAACAGCGCACTGGAACGATAGGCATTGAGGGGGATTTGCCCTCAGGCGAGGACTCGCTGTTGGCCGTGGTCGAACGATCGTTCCGCCAGGAAAGATTGCGGGAGGCCATAAATCAACTTACGCCTGACCAGCAGTATGTGATCATCCTCAAGTTCGTCGAGGACTTGAGTAACTCAGAGGTAGCGCAAATTCTGGGCAAAACGGAAGGCGCAGTGAAATCCTTGCAACACCGCGCCCTAAAGACCTTGCATCGGTTGATGAGACGATTCGATGAGGAGCTTTAGGCTCGAAAACATTCTGGACGCTTGCATAGCGGAGATTCGTTCCGGGCAGGCCACAGTGGAGGAGTGTCTTCAGCGATATGCTGACCACGCGCCGGCCTTGGAGCCCCTGCTGCGCGAAGTGGTGTGCCTGACCGCGCTGCGGCCTGTGACGATGCCCACCGATGCCGTGGATGCGTTGGAGCGGCGCGTGTTGGGCCGGGCTGCTGAGATCAGAGCAGGACTCTCCCAGAAGGAGCGATCCGTGCGGCGGTCGTTTTGGTCGCCCCTGGCAAGGAGGCGGGTGCGTCTCCTGCCTGTGACCTTGAGCCTGGTGATAGCTCTGCTCATCGCTGGTGCGTGGACTGCCTCGGCGTCGGCCTCCAGTTTGCCGGGCGAGGCACTCTACTCTGTCAAGTTAGCCACAGAGAGGGCCCGCCTGGCCATCACCTTCCGGCATGAGGCACGGGCCCGGTTGCATCTGGCGTTCGCTGAACGACGCCTGGAGGAGATGCAAGTCCTACTGGCAGCGGAAAGATCCGTAGAAGAGGGTCTGCTGGAGACCCTGGTTGTTGAGACGTCGCTGGCCCTGGAAGAGATCGAGGAAATGGGTGCCAATCAGAAAGCAGGGGTCGCAGCTAAATTGCTCGCGTTGACCGAGCGGCAACAGGCGGTGCTGACCTCCATGCGAGTGCGTGCCCCGGAAGAGGCACAGAAGGGCCTGAACCGGGCATTGGAAGTATCGCGGCACGGGCACGAACGGGCCTTGACGGCTTTGGGCATGACGCCCGAACCTCCGCAGATGCCCTCGGTGACTCCATCGGCCAGCCTCACCCATACGCCACACGCGACGCCGACCGGGACACCCGAACCGATGGAGGCTCCCGAGCCGACGGAGACACCAACCAGCACGCCCACGCCTGAGGAGTGTGACAGAAGCTCGCTGTACTTTGACGGAGACTATGGCTGCCAGGGTGACTGTGAGGAAATCAGGGCCAAAGTGTGCAATGTGCAAGATTCGGGGTACATGGCAGGGCCAACAACCTGGGAGTTGTATTGGATTGCCTCTCGAAACCCAAAGAACGGCACCCTCATCACCAGTGGCACCATCAACCCACTAGAGGCTGGTCGGTGTCAGATACTCACCTATGATCCCAGCGACAACCCCAACGGTGCCTCGGGCAACTACATGTTCAAGGCCTACCAGCGACCCGGCCACCAGAGAAAAGGAGAGCTGGGGAGTGACGTTTGTAAAGTCACCTGCGAAGCCCCGCCGACCGAGACGCCAGAACCAACCAAGATACCCAAACCGACCAAGGTACCCAAACCAACCAAGACACCCAAACCGACCAAGACATCCAAGCCAACGAGGACACCCAAATCTGAGGGGTGACAGTGAATAATGATCTGGCCGGTCACTTTCACTTCCACGCCCACTTGTTCGACCGTTTCCAGCGTTTGTTGGAAGGAGCGGAACCAGAATCGTCTGGCTTGAAACATCAGCACTTTCACGGCAGCTTGACGCCTAATGCTTCGCCGGCCTTTCGAAGCTTCTCGCGGGCCAGGGCCAGATCGTCAGCCAGGAGGGCCCGGTCGGCCTCGTCCAACCAATGCTCGGCCTGGGAGACGTCTTTGCCGCGCCCTTTTTCCGCATCTACCAGCGCGCGCAGCATGTCCAGTTGCTCCTCCAGTTCTTGCTTGATGGTGACGACGGGCGGCATCACGCTAGTTGGCAGAGTCAGCGTCGGCGACTGCACTGCCGGCGGCGCCTCCGTCCCATCGCAAGCGGGCAGGAGCAAGAGGATAAACAAAGAGATAACCAGGGCAAGTCTTGCTTCCCAGGATTTCCAGGCGTTCATAGCAGCCCCCCTCAGAATCACGGACAAAAACAACTCTGCTCCCGCCGGACCACAGTCCGGCGGCCCCTGGTGTGGACTGTAGTCCACGCCGAGCAAAAGATGGGCTATCCTCATACCAGGTATACCCTTTACTCAGTCTTCTTTTCGTGACTGGCGGCCTATCCGGCGACCTGCCGGAATACGCGCAGGTAATTGCCTCCTAGAATTTTACCCACTTCTTCGTCGCTGTAACCCCGCGCTACCAGGCCCGCCGTGAGGGCCGGCAGATGCGAGACGTCTTCCAGGCCAGGCAGCACGCTGCCAAAGCCGTCAAAATCGGAGCCGAGGCCCACGTGATCCACGCCAATCGTCTTGACGATGTAATCCACGTGATCCAGCACCCGCTCTAATGAAGCATCCCGGGAAACCTGGGTCAGAAACGATGGCACGTAGGTCACGGCGACCAGCCCGCCGCTGGCGGCGAGGCCTTCCAGTTGCTCGTCGCTGAGGTTGCGGCGGCTGTCACAGAGGGCGTGGGCGTTGGCGTGTGAGGCGACAACCGGTGCCTTGCTCAGTTCCAGCACATCGCGCACGCCGGCCGGAGCCAGGTGCGCCACGTCGAGGATCACTCCCAGGCGGTTGGCCTCCCGTAGCAGCGCCACCCCGAACTCGGTCAGCCCGCCGCCGGTACGGGTCTCTGCCAGACCATCGGCGGCCTGGTTGCGAGAGTTCCAGGTGAGGCCCAGCGCCCGCAAGCCCAGCCGGTAGAAAGTACGCAGCATTGCCAGGTCGCCCTCCAGCGCCTCGGCTCCCTCCAGGCTGAGAACGCCGGCCACTTTGCCTTCCGCCTTGGCGCGTTCCACGTCCGCTGCCGTGATGGCTAGCAGCAGCGTGTCGGGGTTTTCATCCAGAGCTTGATAGAAGGCGTCTATCAGGCGCAACGCCTCGTTGGTGGCGTCGGACGGCAGGAATTGCGGGCGGACGTAACAAGCGAAAACCTGGGCCGTCACGCCGCCTTCCAGGAGGCGGGGTAAATCAACGTGTTGCGAGGAGAGCACACCACCGTCGGATCGCGACTGGCATCGTTGGCCCAGCCGCCGCTGACCGTCTCGAACCGCGATCAGAGTGTCGCAGTGACCGTCAAAGATTATGTTGCTGGCGTGTAGGTTTTTGACACGCTGGCTGAGGTTAACCGTCATGACTTTCTTCCTCCCTTTCCCTTTCCATTGTTCTGATCTGAGCAAACTGACTGCTGCTCTTGTTAAGTAGCACCTCCCTGTGCCACCCGCTGTATCTCGTCTTCGAGGACAGCCCGCCGCCGCTGAAACAACATCGCTGGCGCTTTGAGGTTGTAAAGGTCAATCTTGCGGTTCAGTTCGTCGATCTGCTCGACGAAGCGATCCACAGCGCGCCGCCAGAAAACAGGATCGTTGCCGTATCGCCGGTAACTATTGGCCAACCGGCGGCGAGCAGTTTCCAGTTCCTGGCGTATCTCTTTGCCCAGTTCGATCCACTCTGGGGCAAAGCCGTGGTCTTTTAGGATCTTGTGTGCCAGCTCGTTTTCGCCCTCGTAAGGATTGATCGCCTCCAGGCGCAGCGGTTTGCCGTGGCCGGGCAGGTTGTCGAACGCGCCCTGCGCCTGCGCTTCCTGGATCTGGCGCTCGACGAAACCCTGCCAGCTTTCGCCGGGTTTGCGGCGATGTGGTGATGGCCGACCTTCAGGTTGCGTGGTGGTCTCCTCGTCGTTTGTCATAAGTTCGCCTTTGCCTTTGACAGTCCTCCCACCTTGCGGTAAAATCCTTGCGCGTAAGACCCAATGCGTGAAACGTGAGGAGATCTCCATGGAAGAAACCCGCATCCTTCTCGTCCGTCACGGCCAGACATCCTGGAACATGGGAGCTGGCAACGTGCGTTATCGGGGCCAGACTGACATTCCCCTGGACGAGGTAGGCCACGCACAGGCTCGTGCCCTGGCCCAGCAGTTGGCCGGCGAGCCTATCGTTGGCATCTATGCCAGCCCACTCCAACGCGCCATACAGACCGCCCAGCCCACGGCCGGACGACACGGTCTGCCGGTGGTCCCACATTCGGGCCTGCTGGACATGAACCTGGGCAAGTGGCAAGGTCTGACCCATGCCGAGGCTGCCCGCCGCTATCCCAAAGTCCATCACCGCTGGCTGGAGGCTCCGCACACCGTCACGCTGCCCGGCGGCGAGGACCTGGCCGCCGTCCTGGAGCGGGGCAAGGCCGCTGTCACAGAGTTGGTGGCCCGTCACGCTGGCGAGACGGTGACGCTGGTGGGACACCAGGTTGTCAACAAGGTGCTGGTCTGCTGGCTACTGGGTCTGGATAACTCTCACTATTGGCGCGTGAGCCAGGACAATGCCTGTCTCAACGTCTTTACGTACGCCGATGGCGTGTTCCGAGTAGTGACGCTGAACGACACTTGTCACTTACGGTAACTCGAGCGTGTCAATCAGCAGGCCACTTTCATCTCGTAAAGTAGTCACGTCACCTGGCTCGCCCCACACGGGGGCGTCCAGTCCCCAATACAGGTCAGTGGCCGAATTAGAGCCGCTACCGGTATGGACGTGCACGCTGCCGCCGGTACCCAGGAAAAGGTTGGGGAAGGTGTAGACGTTGCCTTGGACGTCAGTCAGCGTCCAGCCCTCCATGCGCATCGCCCGGCCACTGTTAAAGATGAAAACGGCTTCGCCGGCCAGCACGCCAGCGCCGAGAATCTCGCGGATGACCACCTCCGGCTCTGTGGCCGGCGGCGTGACCGGTAACGGGGTCGGTGTGTCGAACGGTGTTGGCGTCGGCGACTGAGAGGTGGCTGTCAACCCTGGCGTATCGGTGGGTCGGGGTGACGGTGGTTCAACGGTGCCTGTCCCGGGCCCTTCGGTTTCGCTCAGGATAAACTCCGCCGAAGGGCTCACCACAGGCGTTGCAGTGGGCGTTGGCCCTGGCAGACCGCCAATGGGGATGATCAACTCCAGCCCAACCGGGATGAAATCGGGATTCTCCAGGTCGTTGGCGGCTATGATGTCTTCTACGTCGACGTTGAAATCGAGTGCGATGGAGGACAATGTATCGCCCGGCTGGATACGATAGCTAACCGGCTGTCCTGGCTCAGGAGTGAACGCCGCCGTGGACAGGGCTGCCATGGGCGTAGACGTGGCCGTGACCACGACGGCGGGCACTGGCGTGGCTGTAGGGGGGTGAATCACAGCCTCCCACACGATGATCACTGCCAGGCTGATGACCAGCGACAGGGCAGCATTGATGCCGATCAGGGTGAGCATCTCGCGCCTGCGACGGCTCAACTGTGGTCGTTGCCTCTTTGGCCGGCGTGTTGTCCGCCGACGGCGGGGCCGTTCACGGCGAGGCGACGACTCTGGCCATTCGCCTCCTTCTCTATCGCGTGGCGACTCCTCCAGGCCCATCTTTTCACCTCCCTCCAAAAGCCCAGCTCGCTCAGGGAAGGCTCCGTCGTGAGCGCTCAGCCCGTGACCCGACCGCCGGTCACGGACCGGCTGAGAGCAAGTTCATACTCTCCCATATCACAGGAGACATTCACTCCAGATACACGGCACGGGCAAATTCGTTGGCAAAGTTCGTGTCGTTAGTCAGTTCGATGTACTCGACGCGGCGGGCGATTTCCAGGGCTCTGGTGCGTTGGGCGGTGGAGAGAAGCACCAGCCGAGCGCCCATACCGGCTGCGTTGCCCACCTGCTGGAAGCGGGCCAGCGGTAGCGGCGGCAACATGCCGATAGTCACAGCGCTTCCCACGTCAATGTACGTGCCAAACGCCCCAGCCACGACAACGCCCTCCAGATCGGCCTCGCTCAGCCCTGCTTCATGCAACAGGATGCGCATGCCGGCGCGCATGGCCCCTTTGGCCAGTTGGATCTCGCTGACGTCGGCGCGGCTGATGGTGATGTCCTCACCCACGCCGCTTTCGGCGGCATCCACCAGCACAAACTCCAATCCCTTCTCTCCCTGGCGCGTGCGGGGGTGCGCCTTCATCTTGCCACGTCGGTCCAGCACCCCTGCCAGCCGCAACTGGGCCACCGCATCCAGGATGCCGGAGCCACACAGGCCCACCGGCGGCGCGTCACCGATGGTCTGATACTCGACGCGGGAGTCGGCCAGGTGCACCCGCTCAATGGCCCCCGTCGCGGCCCTCATGCCGAACCGAATGTGCGCTCCCTCGAAGGCCGGCCCAGAAGCCGTGGAGCAGGTCAGCAACCGATCGCCCGCTTTGAGGGCTATCTCGGTGTTGGTGCCAATGTCCAGACCTATCATGACCTTGTCCTCTTCCCAGAGACCGGTAGCCAGGAGCATGGCCACATGGTCAGCCCCCACAAAGCCAGCGACGTTGGGCAAGAAGTGAACGTAAGCTCCCGGAGCGAGCGCCAGATCCAGATCGCGCGCCTTCAGGTCCAGCGCGTCGGCCACGGCGGGTACGTAAGGGGACAGGCCGAGTTGGCTGACCGGCAGGCCGAGGAAGAGGTGGTGCATGGCCGTGTTGCCCACCACTACGGCCTCGGCGATCTCGTCGGGGCGGCGGCCAACGTGGGTGCAAAGTCCTTGCGCCAGGTGATTCAATCCCTCGACGACGACCCGCCGCAAGGTGTCGCCTCCATCCGTCTGTTGGAGGACGTAGGTGATGCGGGCCATCACGTCTTCACCGTAGGCGATCTGAGGGTTCATGAGGGCATCAGTGCCCAGCGTCTCTCCGGTGGTCAGATCCAGCAGGTAGCCGGCCACCTTTGTCGTGCCCAGGTCTACCGCCAGGCCCAGCGGCCCGCGTCCGGCGGAGTGAAAGCTCACCACTTCGCGGCCCCGCAGTCCCACGGTGGCGGCCCACTTTTCCCGGCGCAACTGGTCCGGCAACCGGCGCAGCAATGCCAGGTCCACCGTCACGCCGTCCACGCCCGGCTCCTGGAGCAGCGCGTCGGTCAGGCGGGTCACGTCGGCGCGAAGATCGGTCAGGGTAGGCTCGGACAGTCGCACGGCTATCCCTCTCACCGCTGGAGCGACGTCTGCCAGCAGCGATTGTCCCTCGATCTGCAGCCGCTGTTCAGTGGTGAGGGAGCGGGGCGGGATGTACACTTTGAGGTCACCAAGTGGGTAGGCAAGGCAGGCCAGCCGGTAGCCAGACGCCAACTCCTCTGCGCTGAACGCTTCCTGCTCCAGAGGCGTGGGAGGGCTGACGTGGCCGCCCAATATTTGCACGCGACACGCCCCACAGACGCCCTGTCCCCCGCAGAGAGAAGCTATGCCCACACCTACATCGCGGGCGATGTCCAGGATACTCTGGCCCTCTTGGCCTTCGACGTGCCGCCCAATGGGTTGAAACTCTATTTGCCAACACACGCGGCTTCTCTGCCCTCTCGTCTCTATTCTTTTCAGCCAGGATAGAGCGTATCATACCCCACGGATAATGGACACAACCTGCAAAGCGGCTATGCCCTGACGGCTCGTATTGTACTCCAAAAGCCAACCAAGAGCAAGCGGGTCGCCCAAGAAGCAACAAAAACCAGGTTTCTCGGAGAAACCTGGTTTCTAGCTCCCGAAGCGGCAATTTGAGGCCAAGCCCGGCCACGGCGTGATAGCCGCAGTAGCTCACCTTACCACAAAAAGTTTTCCCAGGCCTAGTCCGACGGCAAATAGCGGGAGACGCCGCCGTGGGTGCCGAGCCACAGCGCGCCGTCGGGGGCCACGGGGTTGGCTGCTCACCTGTTTTTCACAATGACAGGCAGGTAGACGTACGTCTCCGCAACGTGGAGACTGATGAGTGTCTCGTCGGCCGGGTCTTCGACGTGGTCGTAGATCCAGTCGGTGATGGTGATCCAGGTGCAGGGGGTGAGGACGGCAGAGACGGTGGCGGTGACCACGATGCTACCTTGGCCGTCCATCGCCAGGTCGCCAATGTCCCACACGGCCCACAGACCGTCCGGGTCTACGTTGTCAGCCGGCGGGTCAGACGAATCGAAGGGCGCCTCCTCCGGAAAATCGTTCCGGATCATGACGTCGTTCTCGTAGCCGCCGGTGTTGCCGTAGAGAAGGGTAAACGTGACACTCTTACCGGCTCTGACCTCTGTCTGGTAGACGCTGTCTATCCACAACCGGTGCAGCAACTTTTCGATGAGAACAGGCCGTTGCTCGATTAGCACATCATCAACGTATAGAGCCTCCTCAAGGATGGTCTGCGTCCAGGTGCAGGGTTCGATATGAAAGAACTTGGTGAGGGTCACGATCTGTCCGCCCAACATTGTCCAGGTCAGCCGTCCATCACTGGTGATCACAGTCCCAGCACCGAGCGGTTCGACTGTGTAGCCGGTCAGGGTTAGATGGTCGGAGCCCCAGACCTCGGTCAGAGTGAAAGGATGACAAGTAGAGATGACGTCCATGACCTCAATGGTATTCGAGGTCTCGACGGTGACCGAAATCCCCGCCGACCAGGGCTCGCCATTGATCCACTTGTACCACTCGGGCAGTGGGATAATGGAGAAATTGTTGCTCGGCTCCCTGTCCGGCGTAGGATCACCGATGGCGTTGCGACCGGTGATATGGGCCGTGTTGGTCAGGATGGCGGACGCCTGAGAGTCGGCAGTGATGGTGATAACGCCACTCTGACCGTAGCTCAGCCGGTTGATCGTCCAGACGTAGGTAACGTCCGGGCTGGCCGAGAGTGGTGGGCGGGAAGTGTAAGTGATGTTAGTCAGTGGGCCGAGAGGCAGCATGTCGGTGATGGTTACGTTGTCAACGGCCGCCAGGCCGGTATTGGCGTACTCCAGAGTATAGGTGATCCTGTCGCCGGGCATGACCTGGGTCACCACGGCCGTCTTGGTGATCTCCAGATCAGAATAGGGCGAGACGCCGATGGCCCATTCCGCCACAACCGCAAAAGAGTGTCCCCAATCTACGACCTCCGTGCCTCCCCCGTTCAGCCCAATAAAGTCCATGAGCACAGACGTGACCGGATAGCCCTGGAGAGCCCACTGGTCCGCGGACACGATGGTGGTGATGGGGTAGATGTCGTGACTGATGTTCTGAGGTTCTTTCTGCTCGTCACCTGTGAAAGGGATCTCCAGGTGTTCCGGCGGAAAGACGCGGCCCAGGCCCATCGTGGGGGATATGGCATTGTTGAGAGCGGGATCGCTTAGGCCGATGAGACCGTTCTCCCGGTTCACCCCGGCGGCGTTCACCCAGTGGCCGCCCTTGCGTTGCCACTCTCCGTCAATATCTTCGTAGAAACCCAGAAGCACGATCACGTCTTCGCAGGTTTCCACCTCGTCGGCCACCCACTCGAAGGAGGGCAACTCTTGCGTCCTGGTGTAAAAATCATCGGCCACGCCGCTGGCAGCCAGGTAGTCACCGATGCCGGCCGTCATGCTGACGACGGTGGTGCCCTGGGCACCCGTGCCCAGGTAGTTCTGCGCCAGGTCGTCAATGAAGGGTACGGTGTTTGAGATGGCGTGATCGTCCCACGCTCCATAGGGCTCGATCAGATTGTAGTGGTCGATCACAGCCGGAGGAGGCTCGGTGAGCCGTCCGCCCGTTTTCAGGGTTTCCGCCTTGGAATCGAACCACCAGAACGAGTTGGCCACGGCCACCGGCCCATCGTATGCCTCCCAATCGCCTAGCCCCCACCAGAAATCAGGCAGGCAGCTATCGCCATCGTCCTCGTACCACCACCATTTCCATATCCATTCACCCTCGTACCACAGCCAGACCCATTCGCCGCCCGGTTTCCAGTAGAAAGGAGACATGGCGATGGCATACTCCACCTCGACGTAGATGAACCCTCCCCCATAATCACCCTGATCACCCTTGAATTCCTCCGGACAGTTCTGCTCCCCAAAGTTGGGGTCGGCAGGATCATAAGGGTACTTTTCGATCTCCCATAGGCCGCCGGGACTGGTCGCTGGCATAGTCACGGCGTAGATGTCGCGGGAGACGTTGCCGGCGTCGTTGTGGGTGGAGTCAGGCGGGACACCGGGGTGCAGGTGAGGGATGAGCGTACCATCGAGCACGCGCCCCGGCCCTCCGGCTTCGGCGTTGTCGAGGTAGGGATCGCTGAAAGCGATCTGGAGATCCGTCGAATTGATACCGGTCACCGTGACATAGTGGCCGCCGACGCGTCGCCAGTGCTCATCGCCAGTCCCCGGTACGCCATCCGGGTCCACCCACTCCCAGAAACCCAGCAACAGGATCACGTCCTCGCTGCGCTCTACCTCCTCCTCCACCCACTCGAAAGTGGGCATCTTGACCAACTGGACGTGATAGTCGTCGTAGTAGCGACGGTCGTACAGATACCGCTGCAGGCCGTAGGCCATGGTGTGAACCTCGGTACCTCTGATCGTGGCACCGGAACGGATACCATCGGTATCAAAGTACCGGGCCAGCTCGTCCACCAGGCCGATTACATTTATCGGATCGTGGTCATCTAACCCGGCCCAGTATGGCATTACCAGATAGTAATTGTCGTTGACAGTGGGGGGCGAGACGGGAGAGGGCTCGAACTTGGAGTCGAACCACCACACAGAGTTGGCTGCCGCGACGGGGCCGCAGTACGTCCACCGCCAGTCGGGCACGCCAGGTGCGCTGCCCACACCCCAGTAGTCCTGCTTCTGGTCAAAGTCGGGCACGCCACTGGGGGCATAGTCGATCCAGCCTCCGTCTTTCCAGTACCAGTTGCCATCCCACTCGTGATGCACGTCGGCCGCCACCTCACTACCTTGGCTCAACACGGCCAACATGCCCAACACGGTCAATGCACCCACGAGCAGTGCCAGTAAAAGTCTGTACGTTTTCACTCTTCTATTTCCTTTCCAGTCAATTGGCGCGTTCGCTGCCGTAAAGGTAGGTGGCCACCCCAGGCACAAAACCAATTAGCTATCCACGCCAGTATGGTGAAAGTTTTAGAATTGACCTGCGGATAAATGGACGAACGAACGGCACAAAGTATTTTCTAAAGCCTAACAACTGAGAAATTTCTTGCACAATATCGTCAAATGAATGTCGCTGGTAATTCAGTAACCGCTGGCTTTCCTCAGTATCTAGCCAGTCTGTACAGTACTCTTTTTTACTAAAGGCTTCTTCTGGCAAAGGACCAATTTCCATGGCGCTCAATATTTTGTACACATACTCACGAAAATATACTTGACATTTGGCGCCACCGCCAACAAGTAAGACCTTTCCCCATGCTTCCTCACAGCCTAGTGCATTTACAATGGCTAGCCCCGCGTCGTCTGGATGAAAAGTCTCAATACGGTTGTCTAACGCAATTTCAAACATAATCGGATGCGCCTTGCGTAAAGCGATGGGAGGCACATCCGCAAATCGAAAGATCAACCACTCCAAGCCAGAGTTCATAATCATCTTTTCGCAGGCTAACTTGTGTTCGGTGTAACAATCTGTTACCGAGACAGGGTCAGTGACGCGACGCGGTGGCGCTTGTTTCTGGGTACGTCCAAAAAGGTCAAAAGTCGAAGCAAACAGAAACTTTGGTGGCTTCTCCAACTGTTGGGAAGCTTCAAGCAAGTTCTGTGTTCCGCCAACATTCACCTCCTGTGCCAACTTGGGGTTTTCATCACTTTCTGGCGGTATAATTGCTGCCAGATGGATGATTACGTCTTGATTTCTTACCGCTTCCCTTATGGTTTCAGCATCACGCACATCACCCCACGTCACCTCGATCTGCCTTTTGAATCTGGCCGCTACCTTTTCGGTACGCTTGATCTTTAAATCCAAACATCTCACCAGGTATTTTTGCCGGAGCAGTTCTTTCAGGCAACTCGCTCCAATGTTTCCAAAAGCACCTGTTAGTAAAACCTTCATAATGTCTCCTCAATTTCGTTAAATCTTCATTGAGTGCCGATGGGGATAGAAATGCGGCTCGCCAGGCGGCGTTTGACTCAGCCGTGGGCGTATGCGTAATAGGTATACACTATCATTTGACCACCTCCATGACTTTGGCGGCATTGAGGCAAAAGTCGCACTTGCATTTGTCACTCTGAGCGAAGCGAAGAGTCTCGTTCCTCGCATGACCGGTTCCCTGTTTGC
>CAYNKW010000045.1:0-21061 GCA_964397845.1 uncultured Anaerolineae bacterium | reverse complement strand
TTCAATGGGCAACAGAACGTGGAGGCGGCTGCCGGGGCACCGCTCCTCGTCGCAGCCCTCGCTCTCGGTCCAGAGGAAGCCGCCGTGGGCTTCGACGATGCCCCGGGCGATGGCCAATCCCAGGCCCAGCCCGCCGCCCATAAAGCGGATTTTGCTGGTGGAGTGCAAACTCGAGTCTTGCACCTCGTAGAAACGGCCAAATATGCGCTCTTGTTCTTCCAGATCAATTCCAATGCCTGTATCCTCGAAAATGATCTCGATAAACTCTCCAGAAGTGCTGGTGGGACGGTTGGGATGGGCCAATTCAACGCCCTGGCTCATTTTGGCAAAGATATTTATCGCGCCGCCATCGGGGGTGTATTTGATGGCGTTGCTCAACAGGTTGGAAAACACCTGCTGCAGACGCCCCGCATCCGCCCGGAACGGTGGTAGCCCATCCATAGGCGCCAGGTTGATGGTCAGCCCTCGCTCGCTGGCGGCTGATTCCAGCTTGCGGACGGCAGCCGCGACCGCGTCTTTGACCAGCATCAGATCCCAGTGAAGCTCCAGCGTCCCACCTTCAATGCGCGTTACGTCCAGCATCTCTTCCACGATGGCGTTGGATCTTTCGAGACCTTTGGCGATCCCTCCAATTGGCAAGCGTAACGTCTCGTCCAGCTCGGGGTGCAGATGTCCCCTGGTGTCCAGCAACATCGTCAGATACCCCTGGATCACGGTCAGGGGAGTCTTGAGTTCGTGAGCGGCGATAGAGATGAACTTGGATTTCAATTCGTCGGTGCGGCGGAGTTCGGCGTTGGCTTTCTGCAGCTCGCGGACTTTTTCTTCTAACCGGGTCACCAACTCTTGCGAGTATTCCTGTTGCAGAACCAATCGTTCTTCTACACCGCCCTCGATCTCCTCCCGCTTGCCGCCCAGAAACTCGGCCACCTGAAGGTGCAGGCGCTCCACGTCAATGGGCTTGGGAATGTAGCCATCGCAGCCGGCTATCAGTGCCCGCTCCCGGTCGCCCTCCATCACCTTGGCCGTGAGGGCGACGATGGGCGTGTTGGCCAATTCCGGCAGGCTTTTGAGCTTGGTAGTCACCTGGTAGCCATCCATGCCAGGGATCATAATGTCCATCAGAATGAGGTCTGGTCTTTCCTCTTGAGCTATCTGGATGCCCGAAAGGCCATCTTTGGCCTCCAACACGATATAACCAGCGTGGGAAAGCACCCGGCGCACCAGGAGCCGGTTCACAGGGTTGTCTTCTACGTACAGGATCTTTTGTGGTTCCTGGCTCATCATCGCCATCCCCCTTCAGGAGGAGACAGGTTTCTTTCACTCTCGCACCGGTTCAATGGGAAGAGCAAAGTAAAAAGTTGAACCCCGGCCAGCTTTGCTCTCCAGCCACATGCAGCCGCCGTGCAATTCGACCAATTTTTTGCTAATAGGCAGTCCCAGTCCGGTTCCCTCCGCCCGCCGGGTCGTAGAGCTATCCAGTTGACGGAATTCCTCAAAGACGAGGGGAAGGTCTTCATCCACGATGCCAATGCCAGTATCCTCTACGGCGCAGAGAAGATACGGCACGGGGCAGGAGACGTGATCCTCATGGCGCGTTCGCAGTTCTGCGTGCAAGATGATCGAGCCACGATCGGTAAACTTGGCGGCGTTGGAAAGCAAATTCAAAATCACCTGGCGAATGCGCAACCGATCCACATAGATTGGCGGCAGGCCCTTGTCGATCTCTTCTCGTAAATCTATTGGCTTTCCTTCCACCAGGGGGATGATGGTCGGCATGACGCCCAGGGTAAGATCCTGAAAATTGACCCATTCACGTTTCAGGGTCATCTTGCCAGCGCCGATCCTGGACAGATCTATAACATCGTTGACCAGGTTCAAGAGATGTTGTCCCCCAGTGTAGACAGCGGCCAGGTCGGTGCGTTGATCGTCAGTGATGGGGCCATCCATCTCGTTGAGGAGCACTCTGGCAAAACCGATGATGGAGTTGAGCGGTGTGCGGAGTTCGTGGCTCATGTTGGCCAGGAACTCGTTTTTTAGTCTGGCAGCCTCTTGCAGACGCCGGTTGGCATCCCGCAACTGCCGGGCTTGCTCCTGAAGTTGTGCATGGGTTGCCGCCAATTGATCGTGGACTGCCCGCAAGGGGTCAAAAAGTTGCTCTTTCAAGATGAGGCGGGCAAACACCAGCCCCGCTCCGATCATCAGCAGCGAATCCAGCGGCAGATTGCCCAGTGCAGGGACAGCGTTAAAGGCGCCGCCTACGACAGCCAGGCCCCCACCCAGCACCAGGAGCAACTTCTCTGTCGAAATCCGTCCTGTGGCCCGGCGAACGCGCAGCACAGACCAGCCGCTCACCCCAAACGACAGCGAAACGAAGATGAAACCGTAGATCAACGTCCCCAGATATAGAGGCGATTCAGTGTCGGGCATGTAGAGCAGGACCAGGGAAGGCTTGATGTCTATCTGAGCCACATAGCCCTCGGTAAAGACGCCGAGGCAAGCCCACACCATACCGACAGAGCCAAGCGCCACGCTGCCGGTGCGAAAGATTCCCCGTGGAACGTCGCTCAAAGTCAAGGCCAGCAGGTAGAGGGCTAGCGGCATCGTCACCAGGCCCAGCAATGCCATTCCTCTCCATAGGCCCGCCCCTTCCAGCCCGGCTCCGGCAAAGTGAAGCAAGAACGAGCCCCCGTTCCACAGAGCCAAAGTCAGCATAAATAGACTGAATAACCAGTTGACCAGGCGTCTTTGGCTCTGAAGCAGGACGATGAACACCAGACCCAGAGAGACGGCCACTGTCAGGTTTTTCAGGAACAAGTTGAACAGGGTGGGGACAATCTCCATGAACATAGCGGCCCTTTCCTTCTCCCCTTACAGTTTGATTTCCTTCGATTGTATTTGTATTTTACCACAAAAAGAGGATACAGAAAAGACCCTGGACGTTCCCACTCGGTTACGAAATAGTCACGGGACGATCAACTTTCTGTGTCTGTGGAACGTCCTGCCGACAGGCGGTTTTTGATGGCGTCCAGTTCGTTCTCGATCTCTTCGTCGGACCAGACCCGGCTCATCCGCTCCCGTAAGGCTTCCAGGCCTTCGGCGGCCTCCTCGCGGGGCGACGCCGGAGCAGTGACGGTAGTTACTACAGGCCGGGTGATTTTTTCAGTCGCCGGTTGGGACAGTGTGGATGATGTGACTGGCGGCGCGGATGGCGAAGGTGTGCGCGGCTTTTCCCGCACGCGGGCAAGGCGCGATTCCAACCTCGTCAAGTCGGCCTGAAGCTCTCTTGCGGCAGCGGTTTGTCGCCCTAACGAGAACTGGAGTTCACTGGCTATCTGGGTATAGGTCAGCTTTTGGCGAATCGCTTCGCGGGCGGCTGCTTCGTCGCCAGCGCGCAACGCATCGTCAGCACGATAGTCCCACTGGCGGGCCATCTCTTCGGCCTGGCGCAATTGGCTCTCCAGTCGGGCCTGCCGGGCCAGGGAACGATTCAACCGCTCCCCAAGCTGCTCCAGCAGTGCCTCCATCTTGTCGGCGCGGCGCAGAGCCGCCTCGGTGCGGTCCTCATCGCCCCGCCACCAGTGACTCAGTTTGGCCCGGATCAGCAACTTGATGCGTCCCCCCAGGCGCATGACGCCTCCTTTATTCCAAATCACCCATCTCGTGCAGGACGATGGCGACGGCCACCACTGCGGCCGTCTCGGCGCGCAGCACCCGTTCCCCCAGCGTCACAGCCGGAATGTCATACCGATACGCCAGATCGACCTCCCCCGGCGTGAAGCCACCCTCTGGGCCGATGAAGAGGTTGACCAGCCGGACACCATAGTGCTGGGCCACGTCAGACTCTTCGGCAGTGAAACCCTCCTCCGGGCCAACGAACAGGTTGACGGTGAAGGGGTCCGCCTTCTGGAGCACCTGCTTGAGGCTCAAGCCACCATCGAACCGCGCTTCCTCCCATGGTAGGAGAGAAAGCCCGCCGGTTTGCTTAGCGCGGGCGCACGCGCCGGCAAAGAGCATCGGCTCTTGCAGACAGGGTAGGTGACCGCGCCCACTCTGCTCAGCCGCCTCGCAGATGATCCGTTCCCACCGCTGTCGTTTCTTTCGCACGGCGTCCAGCCGGCCAACGATGGTGCGGGCGGTGATAATGGGGACAAATTCCACCACTCCCAACTCGGTGGTCTTTTGTAACACAAACTCAAAGCGATCCGCTTTGAGGACGCCCTGGTAGAGGGAGATTTTGATGCGCGGCTCTCCCCTCGCCAATCGCTTGCCCAACACCCGCCCTTCGACACGATCCGGCTTCACTGCTCGAAGCTCTGTCTCAAACTCCCAGCCAGAGCCGTCCAACAAGATGATTCGATCGCCGGGGCGCATCCGTAACACGCGGCACACGTGGTGGGCCACCGGCCCGCTGAGCACGGCCTGTCGTTCCTTTATCCACTCAGGCGACACAAAGAATCGGCGCATGTCATTGCCCTCCGTCCACTACGCCATCCTTCCAACCACTGCCACCCAGTCTCTTTCCTGGCGAACCTGGATGTCGCAAAGGCCCTCCTCGGCCAGGGCGGCCAGTACGTCATCGGCCTGGTTTTCCAGGATACCAGCGCCCACAAACCACCCGCCCGACGCCAGGCGCGATAACAGCCCCTGGCTCACCAACTCGAGGATCACCTGCACTTCAATGTTCACCAGTATCAACTCAAAGGGGGCGGCATTGGAAGGCAGGCGCTCGATGGAGCCCAACTCGACCCGCACCCGCTCTGCCACGCCGTTGGCCGCCGTGTTGGCCGTGGCCACCTTCACCGCCAGTTCATCCACATCGAGAGCCACCACCTGGCCGGCACCCATCAGGGCAGCGACGATGGCCAGAATGCCGGAACCGGTACCCAGGTCCAGCACGCGCATGCCTGGCCCGATGAGGCCCTCCAGAGCCTGAAGGCACAGCCGGGTGGAGAGATGCAGTCCCGTGCCGAAGGCCATCCCCGGATCCAGTTCGACGACGACATCGCCAGGGGCCGGCGAATAGGTCAGCCAGGAAGGTTTGATAACCACACCTTGCCCGATGCGCAACACGTGAAAGTGTTTCTTCCACGCTTCGGCCCACTCCTGGTGAGACAGGAGACGAAAAAGGGGCTCTGGGATGGGATGAATCTGCCCCAGGTGCCAGAGCCCTTCTTCGATCTTGCGGCGGATTTGGTGTGCGTCGGGTGACAGAAAGACCTTGACTGTCAGACTATCGGCGATGTTGGGATCTTGCTCAATGACAGCTCCATGGGGCACATAGCGATTGATCAACTCACTGACAGCCTCTGTCGTCTCGCTATCCACTTGGACAGACGCTTCGATCCAGTCCAATGCCACCTCCCTTGCCGTCAAACGCCGAAAGTGTCTCCCAGAGCGTCTTTGAGTTTTTCAAAGAACCCTTTTTCTGCCTGGGGAATGACCTCCTTGCCCAGGGTCTTGCTCAACTCGCGGAACAGTCGCCTTTGCTCGTCGGTCAAGCGGGTGGGGATGGTAACCTGGACGATGACCAACTGATTACCCCGGCCGTTGCGCCGCAATCGGGGGATGCCCTTGCCCTGCAGGCGAAAGACCCTGCCGCTCTGGGTGCCCGACGGGATATTGAGCGAGACCTCGCCATCCAGCGTGGGTACGGAGACCTCGTCACCCAAGGTTGCCTGGGCGACGTTGATAGCCAATTCCAGCAGCACATCGCTGTCACGACGGCGAAAGTAGCGATGGGGCTTCGTAGAGAGGACAACGTATAGGTTACCTGGCGGGCCGCCGTAGGAGCCTGGCTCACCTTCGCCAGCCAGGCGTATGCGCATGCCGTCGTCCACGCCAGGTGGTATCTTGACGGAAAGGGTGCGCGGCACCTGCACCACTTTGTGGCCATGGCATCGGCTGCAGGGCGTGGTGACGATTTCGCCTTCGCCCCGGCAGCGCGGACAGGTGGAGACGTTGACAAAGGAGCCAAGGATGGATTGCTGAACTTGCCGCACTTCGCCGCTGCCGTTACACTGGGGGCAGCGCACGGGCTGGGTGCCCAGTTCGGCGCCCGTACCACGGCAACGGGGACAGGTCTCATGGCGCACGACCCCGATCTCTTTTTCGCAGCCAAAAGCGGCCTCTTCAAAAGAGATGGTGAGCTTGTACTGCAAGTCTGCGCCCCGGCGAGGGCCGCGCCGCGCGCGGCGGGTGCCCATGCCAAAGCCGGAGAAGAACTCTTCAAAGATATCGCTAAAGCCAAAGCCACCAAAACCGGAATAGCCAGCGCCTGCAGGGCCTTGCACGCCAGCGTGTCCAAAGCGGTCATAGGCAGCGCGCTTCTGCTCGTCGCTCAACACCTCGTAGGCTTCGTTAATCTCTTTGAAGCGCTCCTCGGCGTCGGCAGATTTGTTCACGTCGGGGTGATATTGGCGGGCCAGCCGCCGGTAGGCTTTTTTCACTTCGTCGGCGCTGGCGCCGCGAGGCACGTCCAGCACTTTGTAATAATCACGCTTACCAGCCATCCGTCACCACTGCTTCTCTTGAAAATTGGTTCCTGCCGCAGCGCCCATAGTACTTCCTCTGGATAATCAATCGCGAGCGTGTGAGTATTCACGCGGCCTATCGCTCCTTATGCCTTCGGCCGTGACAGCGCGAGGGCATGAAGCGTTAAACTTGACGAATCTCGTGACTTTGCCCAAGTATACACCAAAGGCCTTACCTTGTCCAAAACCAGAAAGAGGGATAGCGCGCGGCGACTATCCCCCAGATGCCTTTCAATGTCGGCGGGCGCTGGTCTCTCAGGCTTCGGTGAACTCGCCTTCGACGACTTCTTCATCATCAGGCGGCGGGCCTGCCTCGCCACCTGGTGGTGGCGTTGCGCCCGGCTGTTCGTACATCGCCGCCCCCATCTGTTGCAGGGCGAGCTCCAGGTCGCTCAACTTGGCGCGGATGTCGTCGAGGCTTTGACCTTGCAAGGCGCTCCGCAGCGCCGAGATCTTGGTCTCAATGTCGCTCTTGATGTTATCGGGCACCTTGTCACCCTGCTCGCGGAGCAGCTTCTCGGCACTGTAGGCTGTAGAATCGGCCCGGTTGCGTAGTTCTACTTCATCTTTGCGCTTGCGGTCTTGCTCACCAAAACGTTCGGCCTCTTTGACCATCCTCTCAATCTCGTCGTCGATGAGACCACTGGAGGGCATGATGCGCATGGACTGCTCGCGGCCCGTGGCCTTGTCTTGGGCCGAGACGTTCAGGATGCCGTCGGCGTCAATATCGAAAGTAACCTCGATCTGCGGCACGCCGCGCGGTGCGGGCGGGATGCCATCCAGGATGAAGCGGCCCAGGCTCTTATTATCGGCGGCCATCGGGCGCTCCCCTTGCATGACGTGGATCTCCACCTGCATCTGCATGTCGGCCGCCGTAGAGAAGATCTGGCTCTTGCGCGTGGGGATGGTGGTGTTTCGCTCGATGAGCGACGTTGCCACACCCCCCAGCGTCTCAATGGCCAGTGTCAGCGGGGTGACGTCCAGCAGCAGGATGTCCTTCACATCGCCGCCCAATACACCTGCCTGGACCGCCGCGCCAACGCCCACCACCTCGTCCGGGTTGACGCCCTTGTGCGATTCGCGTCCAAAGAAACGCTTGACCGCTTCTTGCACAGCAGGCATGCGGGTCATGCCGCCTACCAGGATCACCTCGTCAATATTGCTCGGTTTCAGGCCGGCGTCCTCAAGGGCTTGACGGCAAGGGCCGACGCTCCGCTCGATGAGGTCTTCGGTCAGTTGCTCCAGCTTGGCGCGAGTCAGCGTCATCAGCAGATGTTTGGGGCCGGTGGCGTCGGCGGTGATGTAGGGTAAGTTGATCTCGGTCTCCATGACGGTGGAGAGTTCGATCCTGGCCTTCTCGGCGGCCTCTTTGAGTCGTTGGAGCGCCATCCGATCCTGGCGCAAATCAATGCCCTGGTCTTTTTTGAACTCATCGGCGATCCAGTTGATGACGCGCTGATCAAAGTCGTCGCCACCCAGGAAGGTATCACCATTGGTGGACTTGACCTCAAAGACACCTTCACCCACATCCAGGATGGAAATGTCGAACGTACCCCCACCCAGGTCATAGACGGCGATGGTCTGGTCTACCTTCTTGTCCATGCCGTAGGCCAGAGAGGACGCGGTTGGCTCGTTGACGATGCGCTGCACCTCCAGGCCGGCGATCCGGCCCGCGTCCTTGGTTGCCTGGCGTTGAGAGTCGTTAAAGTAAGCCGGCACGGTGATGACGGCCTGCACCACCGGCTCGCCCAGGTAAGATTCGGCGTCGGCTTTGATCTTTTGCAGGATCATGGCCGAGATTTCGGGCGGAGAGTATTCCTTGCCCCCCATCCACACGCGCACGTCACCGTTGGTCGCCGCTGTAATCCTATAAGGCACGAACTGCAGGGCCCGCTGGACTTCGGGGTCGCTGAACTTGCGCCCCATGAAACGCTTGATGGAAAAAATCGTGTTGTCTGGGTTAGTGATAGCCTGTCGCCGAGCCACTTGACCGGCCATGCGCTCGCCGTTTTTGGGATTGATGGCCACCACAGAGGGGAACAGCCGTCCGCCTTCGGAACTGGGGATCACCGTTGGTTCGCCGCCTTCCATGACGGCGCACACCGAGTTGGTGGTGCCGAGATCAATGCCAATGATTCTACCCATAACTTTTGCTCCTTCACAATTTCGCGATAGCTTGCATCCCTGTCAGGATGAAGAACAAGTCTTATTCAACTGTCTCCGAACTTTCCGAGTCGGCTGGAGGAGGCCCAGAGGAGACCCGCACCAGGGCCGGGCGCACGATGCGGTCGCCCAGCTTGTAGCCTTTCTGAAACTCACCAACGACAGTGCCCGCTTCGTAAGTATCGTGAGGCTCGTGAGTTACAGCCTGGTGGCAGGTGGGGTCGAAAGACGTCCCCGGCTGCGCTTCGATGGGCACAATTCCCTGTTGTTCGAGGATGGTCTGTAGCTTGCGGTAAATAAGCAGGATGCCTTCAATCCAGGTGAGGCCGCTGAGGTTGCTGGGCATCGTCATAATGGCGCGCTCAAAGTCGTCTATCACTAGCAACAGCCTGGCGGCACTGTCGGCCAGGGCATTGGTATAGGTCTGGGCCGATTCGCGCTCCCAGCGCTTCCGGGCGTTGGCCAGTTCGGCGCGCGCCCGCTGCCAGCCGTCCAGATACTCGGCGGCTTTTGCCTGTTCCTCTTCCAGGCGCTGGCGAAGGGCGGCCAGCTCGTCTGATGGTTCAACGGTCTCTTCTTTTGTTTCCACCTCTTCAGTCAACGGCGTTTCTTCGTCGTTGTGATGATCACTGTCGCTGTCGTCCAGATGGATATTTTCTACCACGTCGAAATCCCCTCCGTACCATTGTGTCAGTAATGATTCTTTGTCCTTACAGGCCGTACCAATCGTAGACCAGGTCGCTCAGCAGATCGGAGACATAGCGCACCGCAGAGACAGCCCGCTCGTAGCGCATGCGCCTGGGACCCAGCACACCCAGCGCGCCGATGGCCACGCCACTCACCCCATACTGGCCCAGGACGAGGCTCAAATCTGGCAATTCCTCCCAGGGCCCCTCGGCGCCGATGATCACGCGCACGTCGCCAGCCCCCACACCCAACAATCCGGAAAGGATCTGCTCCAGGATAGCGCCTCTTCCGAGCAAGTCTAGAAATCGCCACGCCAACTCCCCCGTGGCGAACTCGGGTTGAGACAGCACGTTGCTGGCCCCAAACTGGTACACCTCGCGCTCCCCACGCCCGTCCAACCAGGTCAGGATGCCTCGTACCACTTCAGCCACATCGGATTCAAAAGGCAATAGTTCAGACACTCGGGCACCGATTTCCCTGGCCGTGAGCCCATCCAGGATATCGTTGAGACGTTGGGCCATGCGGCTCAACGACGCTTGCGAAAGTGGCCGGGTCAGCGTAAGCACCTCCTGCCGCACCACGCCTGTCCCGGTGACCAGCACCAGCAAGGCGGCGAGCTCGTGAACGTGGATCAGTTCCACGTGCTTGAAGCGTGACTCGGCCGTCCGTGGTGCCGTGACCAACGCCGCGCTGCAAGCGGCATGAGCCAGCACGGCTGCCGCCAACTTCATCCACTGGCCCATTTCGCGACGAACCTGATGGAACTGGTGCCGGATCATGCGACGTTCGGCCAGTGGAAGCTCTACCTCGCCCATCAATTGTTCCACAAAATAGCGATAGCCATGGCCGGTAGGCACCCGCCCGGCAGAGGTGTGGGGATGCGTCAAGTAGCCCAATTTCTCCAGGCGTGCCATCTCGTTGCGCACAGTGGCCGGGCTAACCTGCAGGTCGTAGTTTTCGCTGAGCGTTCGAGAGCTTACCGGTGTGACCGAGACCACGTACTCTCGAATTACCAACTTTAGTATCAACTTCTGGCGATCGCTCAGTTTCTCTGTCGGCATTTGAACGCCTCGTTTTAGCACTCTCATTGTGAGAGTGCTAAGAATGATACCACAAACCCGCCAATCTGTCAAATTTGACGCCGGTTTGTCCACGAACTAGGCGGATTAAGGGGCACGGCCCGTGCCGGTCTGCCCGTTGGTGATGGTCTCGTAGAAAAAATCGTTGTCCCTGGCTGCCACCTCGGCGCTAATCAGCGTGGGATCAAGGAGCCGAGGAGCCCGCCCGTTTGACACCCCTGCGGGTCTATGCTATACTTGGAGACGTGGGCCGTTAGCTCAGCCTGGTAGAGCAACTGCCTTTTAAGCAGTGGGTCGCAGGTTCAAATCCTGCACGGCTCACTTGGAAGACGGGCATCCGCTAACAAGTGAGAAACTCCCACCTTTCATCGGCGGGAGTTTTCGTTTTACGCCCAGGAGGCCTGTATGGCTGTTCAACGCTGGCCCATGGGGGGCCAGACCTGTTCACTTCCCGTTCTTGCGCGGCCTGTTCCATCGCCACTCCAGAACCGGGCGTGAGGAGGGCAGGCTGCCGGCGACAAGGTGATCCTGTTCACCAGCCTGACCAAGCTGTACGACGTCTTGGGCCAGGCGCTGGATCGGGAGTACATCCCCTGGGTGGACGTGAAGGGCACCACCACCAGGAACCGTCGCGCCAAAGTGGACGAGTTCGAGGAGTAGACGAGGATATGTGGGGGCTGATCATGCAGAAGTGGGACGCGCAGCGGGCGGTGCAGGATCGCGAGGCGCAGTTCAAGAGCGTCGAAGAGATCCTGGCCGAGGCCGTGCTGTCCAACGCGCAACTGGCCGTGGCCAAATTGGTCGTCGAGCGGATGGGTTGCACCGAGGGCAAGACCAAAGCGCAAATCGCACTGTCCTGTACCGGACAGTACAGGGCTGCTGAGGTGGCCGAGATGGAAAAAGCCATGACAGAGTGATTGGTCTTTGGCAAGGCCAAGGTAGCCAGGAAATCGCGGCGCACGAGAAAGCGCCGTGTGCCTGAAGGCCAGCTCACGCTGTTCGACCTGTCTGTCGAACAGGCAGGTCTGGCTGCGGCGTAACACATCCGCTAAACAGCAAAGCACTTGACTGCAAGGTCAAGGGCTTTTTGTTTTGCCAGATTCGCGCGGTTGTGCCATTATGGGCGTATGGGTTACATTCGGCTGGAGAGTGTCAAAGTAAACGCGAACAAATACCGCGGTTACCTCGTGTTCTGGGCACCGTCGCTGTGGGATACCTGGAACGTGCTCTGTGAGTGGGGCCGTATCGGAGAGCAGTGGCCACGGGGCGTGCGGCTGCGCAAGTGCGCCGACCTAGACGAGGCCCTGCGGCTGGCCGCCGAGGTGATCGAACTCCGGCGGCGGCATGGTTACGTGGTCAAGTGCGTGCCAAAGAATCATAATGTTGCCAAAAAATAAGTATGTGGTATAATATGGCAGTAGACGATGCAGACTCAATAAAAAAGGGACACTGTCCTGAACGGTCAGCCCTTGGTCCTCTGGCCCAAGGACAGAGGGTACAGGGCGTTGGAGCTCATCCCTCCGTCCGTCCCCATACACCATCGGCCTGACATCCCCAGGCCAACGGCCCAGTGATTGTGGCACAAAGCCGCTGGCCTGGCAAGTCAGGCAGCAGCTTTGTTCTTGAATCGCTTGAAAGCAGCGTCGAACCACGACGTCAAGGAGATTCCTGGCATGGAAAATTCCCATACTGGCCACCGTCAGCGGTTACGACAGCGATTTCTCGCTTCCAGGGCACGTGGTTTGCCGGAAGCAGAATTGCTGGAACTGTTGCTCACCTACGCGATTCCACGACGGAATGTCGCGCCACTGGCACACCGACTGCTGGAACGATTCGGCAGCCTGCCCAATGTGCTTGCAGCTTCTCACAATGAGCTGACAGCCGTGCCTGGCATTGGTGAGCAGGCTGGCGTCCTAATCAAGGTCGTCGCGCAACTAACGGACAGGGTGGAAGAGGGGACAACAAGAACGCCTGACATCGGACCGCAACCCACACTTTTTGACATGGAGCCAGCATTGGGACCGCTTTTTGATAGCGAGCTAGAGTCAAAAGAGCCTCCGATGCGCATCTTTGCCAACAACGAAATCGCCAACTCCCTGGCTTTCATCCCCCAGGCGGCACAGTTTGAAACCTATGAGGAGTTCAAGGATCATCTTAGAGAACGGCTGCCGTATAACTCTGAGTCCACCCGCGGGCGACGGGCGAATCACATCCTCAATCGCTTCTTCCCTCAAGAGCGCTTGGACGTTCCATTGGCCTATTATGCTTCGTACTGCGCAACGCAGGAGGACTTGAAACCAGCTCTCTTTTACCACGTGTTGAAGGCAGAGCCATTGGCAGCCAAGGTGGCTGAGGAGTGTATTTGGCCTGTCCTACCCATCGGGCGCGTGGATCGGAAAGACCTGCGCGAGTTCATCCTGCGTTACCTACCGGGCATTGGGGCGTCTTCACAAAAGAACACCTTGCGGTCGCTCTTCACAACCTATGACCTTCTGTCCATTGGGGTACCGGACGGGACCACCCTTCGCTTTCAGGTTCACCGAGGCACCTTTGAGGCATTTCTCTACATCTTGACCGCCGAGTTTCCCCAACCGGGCATGTACCGCTTTGAAGAGTTGGAAGAAGGTCCCATGCGCCATTGGCTGCTGTGGGATCGGAAGTGGATGCACCAGCAACTCTACAATCTGCGGGACTTTGGCATCCTGTCCAAGGTGAGCCAGATAGACACGCTTCGCCAGTTCACACTGCAGTACGACCGATGGGCTGCGCTGCGCCACTACTTCGAACACCCGGAACGCGGCAGTCTGGCCCTCCGTGAGCAGCCAGCAGCCGTATCGAAAGAATAGAGAGAAGACTCCATGCCACTCACCGGCCCTCAAGTGATCAGCGAGCTACGCGACAAACTGCAATTCAGTGTAGGCCGACACCTGTACGGGGTGTTGGGCACCTATGCCCGATTAGTGGACTTTGAGGAGACAGCCCTGGCGCAGACCCTCGACCCTCAAGGACGTCGATTTCCCCAGCCCGTCAACCTCAATCGTGAACTCCTGGCGCGCATGGGCGATGAGGATCTGCGTGGGCTGGTGCAAGCCGAGCCACGCCGGCCGCAGACGATCCAGCGTCGCCTGGATCGAGAACTGGACAACCTACTTGGCGAACTCCTGCAGGAGCACTGGTTCGTAATTCTCAAGCAGCTCGAACTGCTCTTTGCCTATGGGTTGGACCTGAGCGTGTTTCGCATCCGCGCGACCAACCAGAACCATATTCTCCTGCTCCTGCCAGGAGGGCGCACTGGCGATCATGTGACCCTGTTTCACGAGGCCGATTCCCGTTTCCAGCGAGCGATTCCGGCCAATCTAATCGCCGACAATCATCTTTGGGAGTTAAGAGATGCCTAGTCTATCCATGTTCCAGCGCAAGTCCCTGGATCAGATCACCGAGATCCCCGATGAGATCATCAGCGTCTACGTCGTAGAAAACCACATCTGGGCGGACAACGGCTCCGATGAGGCCCGTGCGGCGCGCACAGCCGAAATGCGCACCGTAGATGAATTCCTCATCAACCCGGTAAGGTCGTTCCTGAACGACGTTTTTCGGCAGTTGGCCGCACCCTACGTGCCCGAGCGCAAGGACAATCCCATCGGACAGGGGTACTGGATTCAGGCCGAGTTTGGCTCTGGCAAGTCCCACGTGCTGTCGTTCATCGGGGCGCTGGCTCTGGGCGGCCAAGCGGAATGGGAGTTGGTCCGCGAGAAAGAGCGCAAGGCCGGGTTGGGACGGCGAGAGAGCCTCTACAACTTTTACGAGAGCGGGCTGGCCAAAAAGACGCAGGAGAGTAAGGGGATATTGGTCGCTGTGACGACATTGGTCGGCCACGGCGGCGGGACCATAGGGTTGGACGACACAGGCAGGAAACTGTCCGAGTATGTCCTGGACGCGGTGGCAGAGCAGTTCTACCTGGAAAACGGGCGCTCGCTGCCCCTCTACCCCACCGAGATCCTGGCCGAGCGATTCCTGAACACAGACGATTTTGACCGATACCGCCGCGACCTCGCCAGATTCCTTCAAGATCCGAACTACTTTGACGAGGAAGAGCAAGAGGAGATCAACGAGTTTCTGGACGACTTGCAGAACAACCCGGATCCCGGCGTGCAACGGGACTGTGGCCAGCGCCTTTGGGATTTCTACACTGAATACCTGGATACGACTCCACGCATCCCGATGGAGACCGAAAAGGTGCTGAAGCACATGGTCGAACGGTTGCTTGCTGAGGGATATGCTGGCCTGTTGCTGATCCTGGACGAGGTGTCCCTCTTTATGCAAGGTCGCGTCGCCCAGCGGGGCGAGGACGAGAAAACGCTGGTGGTCCTTTCCAACCGGCTGGCCAGGGTCGAGAACCTGCCGGTGTGGACCATCTGTGCGGCGCAGCAGGCCATCATGCCCCGGATCGATGGGGCGATCAACATTCTTGCGCGCGAACGGCTGGACCTGGTGCCATTGTTGAGCAAGGAGGGGGCCTACTATGACATTGCCCTGGCTCGGGTGCGGGAGGTGACCGATCCTGCCGCCGTCGACCAATACTATGAGGATTACAAGCGGGGCTTCAGTTGGCCTCCATCTGAGGGCAAGGATCAGTTCGCTCGGTTTTTCCCTTTCTACCCTCCCAGCCTGGGCGTTGTCCGGGAAGTATCGCTGAACATGACCACGGTGCGGTCTGCGCTCTATTTCATGTTGCAGACCCTCAAGACGCAGCGCAAGCAACAGTCGCGAGAGCTCATCACCCTTTGGTCGCTGTTCGATGATGTGGTGGATTACGAGGAGGATCCCTCAGGCACGACCAGGGCCATCGCCAGCATCAAGACCAAGTGGCCCAAAGCGTGGCGGGCTTACGAAACAGCCAAGGCACAGTTGGACACGGTGGTCAAGGGGCCTCTGAAGGTCTACCGTAGCCGCTGTGAAAAGATCGTCAAGACCCTCTTTCTCTACCACGTGGCAAACCTGGCACCCAACGGGTTGGGGCACGAGGAGCTGATGAATGCTGTCATGGAATGGAAGGACCATGACAGGGAACAACAGGCCGATCTCCAGGACAACCTCGACCACTATGAAGTTCTGACTGACAAGTTGGAGCAGGCATTGGTCCAGGTAGAAAAAGTGGGGCAGCAGTACCGCTTCAACCCCACCGGCGTCGGCACGCCACCACCTGAACACTTGCGGAAGGCACGCGCCGAGGCGGAACAGAGCGAGGTCCAGCAACGGCAGGCCTGGCGAGCGCTGCTGGCATTGGATGGTTGGGAGGTGGCGGCGCAACTGATGATCATGGATCTGGCGCACGGAATCCGTTCGATCTTCAGGGGCATCGCCCCAAGCAGCCAGGAGGACATCACTCTGAAGTGGCACGGTCGCGAGATCAGCGGCCGGGTCTATATGCGGGACCTCCTGGATATCGCCAACCGTGGCGCGCCGCTGCCGTCGATCAACAGCGCCGAAACCGGACTGGACTATGCCGTGTATATCAGCTCGACGCCTGCGGTTGGCGAGTTGCCGCACCTGGTCAAAAGTAAGAAGGATCCCCGCGTCCTTTTCTGGTCTCCGGACCAGTTGACTGCATCTGAGCGAGCGTTGCTGGTGGATTTCGCCGCGTACCGATCGCTGGTTGCAGAATTTCGCGGCCGGGACACCCAGGAAGCCAAGGACGTGCTGGACTGGGTGCAACGCCAATTGCGTGACCAGATGGGTCCCATCTATCGCATCGTGCCGGACAGCTACGGCCGGGGGCGCATTGCCGCGCTGGATCACTCAGAGATGTCCTTTGTCGCCCAGGGCGAACTGACCGCTATCCTCACGCCTTTGGTCGGCCAGGTGCTGGATGCCACGTACGTGTGCAGCGAAATGGAATTCGACGTGCCAGCGCCCTTCAACGACACCAACGCTGTCAATGTCATCAATGGCATCGTCAAAGTGGGCGAGATCCCGCGCAATGCCAAACCAAATCGCGGCATCTCTGCCGCTCAGAACTATGGTTTTGCGCTGCAGATCATGAAAAGGCCCAACAATCGCAAGCTGAATGTGAGTGAATGCCGCTACACAGACGACATGGCAGACTGGATCGAGGACAAGCTGGGTGATGCGGGCACGACGATGCCGGTGGTGACCATCTACAAAAACTTTATGGGCATCGGCGGCCCTGGCGGGCACAACTACGGCCTCAGCCGGCGCATGGTACAGCTCTATCTCCTGTGCCTGGTCCGGGAGGGCAAGATCCGCCTGACCCTTTCTGGACGCAATGTGCCGGTCGACGTGATCGACTATAGCAACATCGCGGGCATCGACTTTAAGGCGACCGTGCTGGAGGCGTTTGACCAGCTTCAGAGGTTGAAACCACCGGAAGGCTGGGAGGTGCTGGCGCCCTTTGCCGCTGCCCTGCTGGAGGACGACGACCTGCGCCTGGCCCGGCAGGATTCCGACATCCAGGCCGGGGTGCGAAAATTGATGGCCTTCGAGGGCGAGAACTTGAAACCGTTTCGGACCCTGCGATCCGGACTCGGCGATCTCTTTGACGAGATCGGTCGGGTGGAACCGCTGGAGGAACGGCTGGCAGCCTGGGAGACCTTTCTTTCAAGCCCGGTGGATTCGGCAGAGCCGATCCCCTTCTTGCGCCATGCGTTGCACAAAGCCTTTGGTTATCCCATTTATCCCGACGATACCGTGCGACAAGAGGACGTGGACGACCTGGCGGCGCGACGAACGGAGGTTGTACGGGCCAAAGCCTTCTATCAGCACCGGGACCGGGTGCGAGCTGCGGCGCGGTACGCCCACTTTGAACTACCAGACCAACCCGCCCTGGCTTCGATATGCAAGACATTCGAGAAGGCCCAGCATTCGCTGGAGCGACTAGAATATCTCATCGCCAACGAGGCCCGCCTGCTCAGCGAGTTTTTGGAGCCGGTAGAAGATGCGATCGGGAGCTACAGCGTGCGCTATCTGCAAGTCTTTGACACGGTGACTGCCCGCGCGGAGCAGGTGCGTATGCAGATCGAGGCTCTTCCGAATCAACCGGCCTACCGCGTGCTGGGTCGGCTGGCGCGGGTGGAGCAACTCGGCGGGGACCTGCGCCCTCAGGTGCAGCGTGCGGTGCGGCGGGTGCTGGACGAACCATCCCAGCTCTTCCCCACGGCACTCAGTCGTGCCGATGTAGAGCGCCTGCTGCGCGCATGGCCGGTGCCGCCCCGGTGCGCCCTGACCCTGGAGGACGCCGAGGAGTGGATCCAGAAGGCAGACGATGCTCTGGTCTCTTGCCAGGGAACCTTGGATGCCGCGCTCCTCGACCGGGCGACGCTGCTGAACAGCGACGCCCTGCGCGAGCGCCTGGCCCAAGGACGTCAAGAACGGTTCATCGCCGGCCTTCTGGAAGCAGAGACCGCCGAGGATACTGCCAAGTACCTGATTCAGACCCTGGGCGCCGAAACCGTAGGGAAGCCAGATCCGGTAGATCTGCTCATCCGATACCTAAAGAAGCTGAGCGTACGGAAGCTCCGGCTGGCCGATTTCTCTCCCAGCAAGCGCACGATCGAGCGAGGTGACGTGGATTTGATCGTCGGCGAGTTCCGTGACTTTATCGTGGACGCCCTGGAAGCCGGAGAGGACGAACTGTCTGTGGTAGAGTTAGAGTAAAGGCGGCAACAGAAACCAGGTTTTTCGGAAAAAACCCGGTTTCTCAAGAGGGAAACCCATGATCGAACAATGGATCCTGGACAAGATCGAACCTCACAAGCGCGCCTCCCTGATCATCCTGCGCGATCCGCAGCGGGTGATCCAGCCCGGCGCCCACGTGGTGGATGGCTGGGCCGAGGAGAACGGATTCTCGGTCCTGTTCTGCGCCGGCAACCTGGCCCTGCGCGAGATGTACGAGGCGGTGCGCGACGACGCCGACGCCCGGGTGCTGGTCGTGGACCGCAGTCGTACGGACGCCCGGATCCCGCTCTTCTATCCCGACTTGGCCGCCGAGGCGCCCCCCAAGCGCCAAATGACGCTTTCCCTCCGCGACTTTCTTGTGGAGAAAACCGGCGATCCCCACTGGCCTCACCTGGTGGACGACCGCAACATCTCGCGGTTGATCGTGGCCCACCTGCCGGACACGCTGCGGGCTTATGAGCAACTGCGCGAGGTCAGCCCCGGTCGTTTCAGCGATAGCGACCTGTACAAGATCGTCTTGGGTGCAGTCCTCAAGATCAACCCTTTCCGCAAGCTCTCCGCGGCCGAGATCCGTCGACTGTGCATCGAGCAACATCAGGCCCTGGAATCGCTCAACAAGGTCCTGCCCGCCGACGTCATGGAAACGCTCCGCGACACGATCGCCCGTGCTCCCAGGCCATTCTGCTGGCTGTTGGAGCGGGACCCCGAGCTGATCGTCCGGGCTTTCACTCTGGCGGCGGTTATGCACCAACATGGCCTGGAGTACCAGATCCTGCTGAGCAACCTCGACCCGGCCCTGAGCAACTACCGGGACATCGAGTCCGGTTTTCTGGATCAGGCAATGCAGGAGCAGTTGGAGGCCGATCCCGAGCAGGTTGCCGCCGATGTGGGGGACGCCGAGGATTTCCTGTCGGACAAACCGGAGCGGCTGGCCTTCCTGCTCCACGACCGTCTCGGCATTGACGATCCCAACAAGGCCCTCGCCGTGCTCAAGCGCGAACGGCTCTCTCCGTTCATCCGCGGGATGGCGTTGGTCTCGTTGCTAGCCAACCTGATCGAGAGCAAAAAGCAAAAGTTTCACACCAAGGTTCTAGAGTTGCTGGAACAACAGGCGCAAGAGACAAACTTGCCTGCCCTGCGCCGCCCAAGCGAAGGGTGGCAGGATCTGGAAAGCGCCTATCGGCGCGCCGTTGCGGTTTATCGACTCGGCGAACGGCTGGTCAGGTACGCCAAAAGGTTCCAGGTTACGCCGGCCAAAGACTTGAGCTTTGACGAGTTCGACAAGCTTTGGAACCAAGAGCGCCTCAATCGCCTCGATTACTATACCTCCGATCTGGAGCGCAGACTGCGAGTGGGGAAACTCCTACCCATCCCGTTGGGCAAGTTCTGGCCCGAGTTGAGGGCACGCTGGGAGAAGGCCCGAGGCGACCTCAAGGATACCTCTCAAGCCATCGGACAGGTACAAGACTTGATAGACAGCCGTTTCCAGGACCTTTATCGCCTGCACTACAAGACCTGGATCCAACAATCCGACGCCCCCATGGTGTTCACCCACCAATTCCTGGCACGCGTGTTGCAGGCCCGTTGGGACCCTCAATCCGGGCGCAAGGCGGTAGTGATGGTCTTTGACGGGTTGCGCACCGACGCCTGGGACGAGTTTCTGCGCCCGGTGTTCGAGGAGCGGTTCGAGGTGATCGAGAGCCGCCCCGGCAGCGCGCTGATCCCCACCGAAACCCATCTCAGTCGCAAGGCCATCAGCGCCGGATGTCTGCCCGAAGCGTTCTCCTCCACCGACGAACTGAAGCTACTACAAGCCTGGCTCAAATCCCACCTGGGGTTAAACCCTCGCTTTGAAACGGTGAAGGACGACGACACGGTCGCTTCAGGCATGACCGTGCGCTACGTCTCCGACCAGTTGGAGTACATCGTCTTTAACTTCTCCGACAAGAACCTACACAACAATTCCTCGGAACTGGCGCTCATTTACGATACCACCGTGCGCACGATTGTCCGTGAGGATGTGCGCGCCGTGCTTCGCGAGCTACCTGAGGATGCCCTGATCCTCATCACCAGCGATCACGGCTTCACGCCGGTACCCAGGCCGACGGTGACGATTCCTGACACGATCCTCGTGGACCGGTACGATGTCAAGTATCGCCGTGCCCTGACGACAGATCGCCTGGAAGGCAGAGACAGCAAGCACGTGATCGAGTTCGACGCCCGCGTGATGGGCATTTCGCCCTTTAGCGAGACCATAACCAACACCCCCATTCACTACGTCCTGTTCCCGCGCCCCGGCTTTACCCTGCGCCGTCACAGGGGCCACCGCCCCCCCGATCGTTACACCCACGGCGGACTCAGCCTGGCCGAATGCCTGGTGCCGATGGTTGTTATGGGACCTCGTCGCGAGGAACAGCCGGCGCTGCGCATCGAAAGCGTGCAACAGGTGGGTTCCGTCAGCGAAGGCGAGGACCTGGAGCTGGAGATCGTCGTCGTGCCCATGCAGATGGCATTGCCAGACATCTCTGTGACATTGACCTTCAGTCGCGACGATATCCCGACCCGCCGGGAGGTCTTTCGCGGCACGCGGACCACCTATACCGTGCGCTGGCAGCCGCAATTTGGCGACGTGACCGACGAGGACCGACGGCAGGGCGTCGTCGTCCAGCCGGTGACGGTTGTTCTATCGTACCGCGAGGGCAAGGAAACGATACGCCTCAGCAGGACGGCTGACGTGCGCATCAAGCTCGATCCCACCCGCCTGCGCCGCCGCGTCGATTCCAAACTCGACCTGCTCATGGGCAAAGTGCCCAAAGGACTCAGGTAAGAAACCCAGAAACCAGGTTCTCCTCATTGGCAAACCCGGTTTCTCTGGTGGTTGACAAAACCTGGCTTCTATGCTAAGAT
>CAYNKW010000044.1:20214-21386 GCA_964397845.1 uncultured Anaerolineae bacterium | reverse complement strand
TTACAAAGGAGTCGACAATCAAAATTTCATGAATTTACCACATCGTTGCCATCAATGTTTTGTTAGGGCTTGTGTCGCGCGCTTGATCCTGCAGGCTGCTCACAAGGGGGGCGCGCGATGTCATTAGGAATCCTGAAAGCAGCCAAAGTAGCCACCGGCATCCTGGTTGGAACCTCTCTGCTGACGCTGGTTGGCCCCGTGGTCGGCGAGCTAGTGGCCACCCTACCCCCCGCCTTTCCAGGGAGAGGTGCCAACTCGTTGACCGAACTGGGAATACCCTACAAAGACGTTGCTTTCTCTACAGCCGATGGGCTGTCGCTGCGGGGCTGGTTTATCCCAGCCGAGCTGCCAGATGCACCCGCGATCCTCTATGCACCGGCTGCCGCCCACGATCAGCGCTCTGGCCTTTCCCTTGTTCCCGCTTTTCATAAGGCTGGCTACCACGTGCTGCTGTTCAGCTACCGTGGTCACGCGCTCAGCGAGGGAAACAGAGGGGGGTCTACCTACGGCGACGCCGAAAGTAAAGACGTGGACGCAGCAGTGCACTTCTTGCACGCAATAAAAGGCGTCCGCCGGGTCGGGGTCATCGGCCACTCGGTGGGCGCAGTCGCGGCCATCCTGAGCACCGCGCATAATCCCCGGATCGGAGCCGTAGTAGCGGTCGCGCCCTTCAATTGCGTGGCCGAGGTATGGCATACCAGCCGGCCAGCACTGGTGCCACCTTTTGTCCTGGACTTGACACTGGGGCTGGTCGAAAAACGCAAGGGTTTCAGCAGCGACGACATCTGCCCGCTAAAGGTCGTCCGCCGCATTGCGCCCCGCCCGCTTCTGGTGATCCACGGCCGGGACGACAAGCGCATCACGGTGGAGCAGGTCCATCGCCTGTTCGCGGCGGCTGAAGAACCAAAGGCTCTGTGGCTAGTAGAGGGTGCATCTCACAGCAGTATCCGTGACCCGATTCTGGACGAACTGGCCCTGGATGTGATCGCCTTCTTTGACGCGGCCCTGCTCGGCCAGGAAGAACAGGATCCTGGACTGGGCCGTAGCCTGGTCAGCGAAGTCGCACCGCCGTAAAGAGCATAGTAACCGTATAGCAAAGCTTCGCCTCAAACCGACGAGTGGACGCCCCAGCCCTTCGATATGCTCAGGACGCGGCTTGCTGGGGAAAACGC
>CAYNKW010000044.1:17288-20114 GCA_964397845.1 uncultured Anaerolineae bacterium | reverse complement strand
TCGTCGGGCCGCCGTCGGATCCAGTCGGGGTGAGAAGCGATGTCCCGGTCGAAAAACAGGCGGCGCAGGATGACGCGCCGTCGTTTGGCACCGGGCGGAGGCAGTGGCCTCCGGTTGGCCTCCAACCGCTTACCCAAAGTCAGCAACAACATGGCGGCAGTGGCCGGGGCCACCACGGCTGGCCCGCCCACAATGCGGGCAAACAGTGGCAAAGTAACCAGACTGGCCAACCCCCACGGCGCCGAATCGCCCAGCAGCCAGCCAACGGCCAGGAAAGCCAGCAGCCAGGGGAAGCCCCAGGAAAAGATGACCAACAACACCCCAAGAAAACAGCCCAGTCCTCGCCCGCCCGTGAAGCGCAAATAGAGCGGCCAGTTGTGACCGGCCACCGCCGCCAGCCCCGCTGCCGCCGCGACCGGCATCCCCAGGCCCAGGCGCAGCCCCAACCAGGCTGGCAAGGCCGCCTTGCCCAGGTCAAACAGGCCAACGGGAAAGAGCGCCCAGCGCGCCACGTGTTCCCAGACCATCGAACCGCTGACCGTGCCGCTCCCATACCGGCGCAGGTCAATGCCCTTGACCCATCGGCTGACCAGATAGGCAGTAGGGATCGAGCCGACCAGATAGCCGACCCCGATCAACAGGGCCGGTTTGACGATCATCGGAATCACCTCCCTCATTCCACGTAGAACACCACACCCAGGAGCCCAGGGCCGACGTGAGCGCCCATCACCGGCGTGAACTCGGTTACGTAAAGCTCAGCACAGTTGAATTGGTCTGCCACTTTCTGCCTCAAGTCCTCGGCCTCGTCGAGCACGTCGGCGTGGAGGATAGCAACGTGGAGCGGGCGACTATCTGCCAACTCGGCCATCCGCTGCAATATGATCCGCACTGCCCTGGACTTGGTGCGGGGTTTGGCAAACACGTCCACCTGCCCATCGCCCAGATAGAGTATTGGCTTGATTTGAAGCATCGCCCCCAGGAGCGCGGCTGCGCCGCCGATACGCCCCCCCCGGTACAGGTACTCCAACGTCCCAACGGCAACAAGGAGGTTCATCTTGGGGGCTACTTTGGTAGCGCGAGCCACCACCATGTCCAGATCCGCACCTGCCGCGGCCGCGCGGGCCGCTTCCAGGACGACGAAGCCCTGGCCCATGGCCGCCGTATGGCAATTGAGGACACGGATCTGCACGCCGTCCACGAGGCGGCTGGCTACTACTGCCGTGTTGTAGGTGGCACTGAGCCAGGTCGGGAGGTGAATGGACACGACACCGGACGCCTCCCGTCCGGCGGCTGCGTAGACGCGCAAAAAGTCGCCAGCAGAGGGAGCCGAGGTGGTAGGTATGTGCTTGTTGGCACGAAGCCAACGATAGACCTCACCAGGCGTGACGTCCACCCCATCCCGGAAGGTCTGATCATCAAAGGTCAGCAAGAGAGGCACGACGTGAATGTCGAGTTCCTGAGCCAGATCCTCTGGCAAGGTCGCGCTCGAATCGGTGACAATCGCTACTTTCCTCATTTCCTAACCCCTGGTAAGAATGCTTCGCACCCATTCTCGTTCGCTGAAGCAGCAGAGAACTCGGTCCCCTGCCGATTTGCTCTCAATTCCACAGGCCTCCCCAACGCTGAATGTGATGCAATCCGACGGCACCGGCCCCCACGGCCAAAAGGCTCAACAGGCCCATCACCGTACGGATACCCAACTGATCGGCCAGAGCGCCCCCCATCAGCAGCGGGATGCTGGCAGCGGCATTGCCCAGAGCCAACTGAGCGGCGATGACCCGCCCGCGCATGGCGACAGGGGGGCGCTCTTGCAGAACGGTGCGGGCCGGGATGATGACCAAGGCCAGCGCCAGGCCTACACCCAGGACGGGGACCAAGAACAGCAACAGGCGCCCCCCGCCGTCCCCAGCGGTCAAAGCTCCCAACAGGCCGATGTTCATCCCCACGCCGGTGAGGCCAAGGGCGATCCAACCCTGCCGGCTCAACCATCCTCCCCGGCGGTTCACCAGGATGGCCCCCAGCACAAAGCCCACTCCCCCCGGCAGCATAAAAAACGGCGCATCTTCTACCCTCAGACCCAAGTGGCGGGAAACCAGGCCCGGCACCAGCGACAGCAACACGAGCAGCAGGACCGCTGCCAGCGTCGCCTGGGCCGTGACCAGGCTCAATAAACGATCCTGCGCAATGATACGCCAGCCCGCCTGCAAGTCGGATGCAAAGGATGCCCAGCCCGACCACTTGTTCCCTGCCCCGTCTGCCGATGCGCGGTCTCTCGGCAGGGTTGCCACCAGGCCCAGTGCCAACAGGCACAATAGTGCACCGAGCAACCCCATCGCCGGCGCGCCAGCCAGTTTGATCACCAGCGGGCCAAGAAAGACAATGCCCATACCTTCGGCGGCCAGCATACTGAACTGGAACAGTGTGTTGGCCGGCATAAGGTGCGCTTGACCTGCCACGTCGGGCAGCAGAGCCATCTCGGCCGGCGGGGCGAATTGAGTCAAGAGGACCATCGCCGCATTGAGGGTGTAGATAGCGAGCAGGGCCAGGCCCGGCGGGAGCAGTTCGGCGCCACCCCAGAAGGCCAGGGCGACCAGTGCCCGAACCAGGTGGCTGACCATAAGCACCCGCACCCGCCCAAACCGGTCCACGACGGCCCCCGCCACCAGCGAGCCCAGGAAGGCGGGCAGGATCGAGAACAGGATCACTAACCCGGTCTGAGTGCTGGAGTGGGTCCGCTCTTCGACCAGCACCAGGCCTGCCAGGTTCAGGCCATAGACTACTGTCACTGCGCTAAACTGCGCGGCCCACAGCCGACGAAAGGGCCAG
>CAYNKW010000044.1:10337-17188 GCA_964397845.1 uncultured Anaerolineae bacterium | reverse complement strand
ATCAACACCAGCAAAATGAACACTACTCTAAATCGGATACGCGCCATCACCGCTTTCTCCGGCATGGACACAGCGAGGGTCACTCTACAGGGTCACTTGTATTATATCGTGGAAACGTCACGGAAGGGGGAAAAAGAGGTAAAAAATGGTAGAAGTTAGGTCAACAAAGGTCAATAGCCTTGTAGCCTGGTAAAGGCTTTTGAACCTTCACCAGGCTTTCCAGGCTCAAGCGGGGCGAAACCAGTACCCCACGCCGTACTCGGTCAGGATGTACTCCGGGTGATGGGGGTCGCTTTCCAGCTTACTCCGTAGGCGGTTGATGTAGCTTTTGAGATAGGAGATTTCGTCGGTATACTCGCGTCCCCACACCCGGGCCAGCAATGCTTCGTGAGTCATGATCCGACCGCTGTTGCGGACGAGGTGATAGAGCAGGCGGTATTCGGTGCCGGTGAGCGCTACCGGCTGGCCGTGCACCGTCACTTCGCGCCGGACAAAATCCACCTGGATGTTGCCACTGACGAACGGCTGTTCGTAGGCCAGGGGCAGGTTTTGCGCCCGCCGCAGCACGGCTCGCACCCGCGCCAGCAGCTCCAGGTGGCTGAACGGTTTGGTCACGTAATCGTCAGCGCCCAGTTCGAGCCCTTGAACCTTGCTCAGTTCGTCGTCCTTGACGGTGAGCATGATGACTGGGGTGTCGGAGAAGAGACGAATGGCCTTCAGCACCTCAAAGCCGTCCATCTCTGGCAGCCCGACGTCCAAGAGGATCACGCTGGGGCGCTCGAATTCGATCAACGCCAGGGCTTCCGGGCCGTCCTGGGCGGCGATGACCTCCCACGCTGGCTGTTGCATACGGAAGCTCATGGCAATGACCTTGATCACGTCGGGCTCGTCGTCCACCACCAGGACCTTCATCGCTGTCCCTCCCGTGCCGTTTTAGGCAGCGCAAAGCAAAAGGTGCTCCCTTCTCCTAGCTGGCTTTCCACCCAGATACGCCCACCGTGCAGCTCGATCATCTGCCGGGCGATGTAGAGGCCCAACCCCACTCCAGAGAGGCCCCGGCCGTCGGTCACCACGTAGAATTTGTCAAAGACGCGTACCCGATCCCTTTCCGGGATGCCCGGGCCGTTGTCGGTAACGCACACCTGGAGGCTGTCAGGCGTTTCGGTCGCCCGGACGTGGATCTGTCCCTGCCTGGGGGAAAACTTGATGGCATTGGAGAAGACATTGGTCAGCACCTGCTCGATGCGTCGCCGGTCTACCTCCACCAGGCTCACCGCCTCTGGCCAGTGCAGGTGCACGGTCTGGTCCTTGCGACCCGTCAGCGGGCGAAGTGCCTTCAGGACACGGTTGGAGATCTGGCGCAGGTCGGTCGGTTGTTTGGACAGGGTGACCTGGCCGGCTTCCAGGCGGGTGATCTCGAGCAGGTCGGTGACCAAGGCTTCCAGGCGGCCCACATGATGCCCGATGGTGCGGATCAAGTCCACCTGGGTCTCAGAGAGTCCGGCTCTGGTCGCGTGGAGCAGATCCACAGAGGTTTTGATGCACGTGAGCGGGGTGCGGAGTTCGTGGGAGACGGCGGAGACAAAGCCTTCTTGCAGCTCGTCGAGGGCACGAAGGCGGGCTACCTGCTCCCGTTCGCGCTCGTACAAGCGGGCATTGCGGATGGCCAGCGCCGCCTCCTGTCCCAGCGCATGGAGAAAGGCCAGATCTTCCTCGGTGAAAACATGGAGTTTGCTGCACGCAACGTCGAGCGTGCCCAAAGGCCTGTCGTTCAGTAGCAGCGGGACGGACACGAGCGATGCAACAGCCTGAATGGCCTGTTGCCTGACCAGGACGTTCAAGTACCGAGCGGGTTCGTCTACCACGTAGGGCCGGCCGCCAGACAAAATAGCCGCGACGGGGGCATCGTCTACCGACCACCGCTGCCCGGCCAGGATCGTCACGTCCACGCCGGCCGCAGCGGCAACGGATAGGTGGCGGCCGTCTTCGTCCAACAGGGCGATGCTCGTCAGATCTGCTCCCAGCAGGGCTTTGGGGGCCTCGGCGACCATCTGCAGCATGAGGTCGAGGTCGAGGGTTGTATTAAGTTGTTGAAAGAGAGCGTTGAGAGTATTCAGCCGCTGGGCCAGTGCCCGCTCGCGCTCGGTCTCATGGTGTTCGCGGCGCAGTTGTTCCAACAGCAGGCCGCACAGCACGGCCACCACCAGCAACAGCAGCAGCTTGGCGGCCAGGATGTACTGGGCGTAGGGCGACTGCAAGCCGGCAGGATTCACGTAGCAGGCACCGACGTAAATCAGCCCGATGCCCAGCGTCACAATGAACGTTGGCATCAGTTCCAGGTGAAAGGCAGCACCGATGGTGATAAACACATACAGAACGAAAAAGCTGGAGTGGTATCCGCCGGTCAGGTAGACGGCCAACGTCACAACGACCATGTCCACCGCCAGGTAATTCAACGGGCGTCGCAGCCAGCGCACGTGGCGCATCAGGAAGAGGAGCAGGCCATTGCAGCCGGCCACGACCAGCGCCATCTGGGGGAGGGGGAACAGCACACCGGCTGTGGAGCGGTCGAAGAATTGCAGGATGAGGACTAACAGGAGGGCCAACCACCGGAGCAAAAGGATCTGGCGTTCAATTCCTGGCAACAGTGACAACCAGTGACCGGGGCGAGCGCTGTCAGAGCCAACCTTGTTCCGTCGTTTCGTGACCTTTGCCATCGTGCCTCACCTGAAAGCATGACCAGAGACGGTTGAACCCTTGCGAAGGTTTGTGAGCAGATTTGAGGCCAGAAACGTCTTCGTCCACCGGAAACATCCCGTTGCCAGTGTTATTCGCAACCTTCGCAAGGGTGGCTGAACGCTTATTTTCATTCCTCTACCACAAACTTGACGCCGTCTGACCGCCCAAACACCTCTGGGAAGTACATCTCGTAGGCCAGGGCCGGCATGGTCAGAAACTCGCCGGGCACGCTGGCGCGCATAAAGTACGTGTACTCGTAGGTGCCTTTGGGCAGGTAGGTAGCAAAGAGGGCCACTTTTTCGTCGCGCATCTCGGTGTGGCTGAACCACCACCACCCCCAACCCCAACGATCCCAGTCATCCAGCCGCTCCAGGCTGGGCGGCTGGCCGACGACGCTGGTCGTCTTGAGGCTTTGATCTATCGCCTCGCAACCGGCAGGCAGCGGGTCTTCCACCACGACGTAGTGTAGATCGCTGGGTGCAACAATGGTTAGCTTGACTTTGACTACATCGCCAACGCTGGCCCCCTCCGCCCGTTCGTCCGGCGCGTCCACCGGCGAATACTGCCGCCCGACGACGACGCCCCGACTGAGAGCCTTGACGTCCTCCACCGGCAAGAAGTAGCGCAGGTAGGCCGAGTAGTACAGGTGGCCCTCGCCAGTCTGGGCAGCGGATGGCGACAGGCGGGTAATCTCGACGCGATTGACCTCGTCCAGTAGCAGGTCGGCGATGGCTACCTCGAGCTTGCGCGTCTCGTCCACGTCATCCTTGGTCACGTCGCCCTCGCCCAGCGTTTCGCCGTTGAGAGTGACGATGTAGCTAAAGTCGCCCTCCAGCTCGCCGGTAGAGACCATGACATCGGTCAAGGCGATGAGCGCCCAGACGGTCTCTTGCGTCGTCTCCCAGTGGCCGTCTTGGCGGGAGACCATCAGCCAGCGGACGACGTTGGGGATGAGGTCGTTGTCGGCGTCAAGGCACACCAGCGCGTCCAGGACGATCGAGGTGGAGCGATTGTTCGTGTTCATCGTCCAATAATCGGTCGTCTCTTCCTCCCAGTGGGCACCGGTGGCGCTCAGGATTGCCGCGCTGGTCAGGTCGGAGAGAAGCGCGTCGGTGCGTTTGGTGACGTCCGGTTCGAGGATTTGTAGAGCCAAGGCCAGCCAGGCCTTGCCATAGTTACCCAGCACGTCGCGCTGCTCAAAGAGGCGCACCGTGCGGCTCAGTTCGCCCTGGCCCGCCTCGGCCAGCACATAGAGGATGAAAGCCTGGGTGTTGGCCTGCCAGGGGTATTTTACGTCCCTTGGCCTGACGAGGCTATCTTGCAGGAACCGGCCAGCTCGCACCATGACCTCTTCATCTACGGCAAAGCCAGCGCGGTCGGCCTGAACCAAACCAAAGAGGACGTAGGCCGTGAGGAAGGGATTGCTGGCATCGGCCGCCCACCAGCCCCAGCCGCCATCGTACTTTTGCCGGGCGTAGATGCGCTGCAGAGCGACACCCACCTGCTGCGGCAGCCTGGTCTCGAGTTCGGCGTTCTCGATGCCCAGTTGTTTGAGGGCGCGGTAGGTCATGACGTTGGGCAGGAAACGGCTGACGATCTGCTCAATGCACTCGTAGGGAAAGTGCTCCAGGTAGTCCAGGCCATCGCGCATGCCGGCTGCCAGCGACGGGTCCAGGTGCAGTGACAGTTCGCCCTGAGTCGGATCGAAGCGATCCGGAAGCAATACCGTCTCGACGCGGGTCTCGACTGTCTCCAGTTGACCGGCGGTGGCCACGACTTCCGGCGTGGAGTAGCGGTAGACCGGCAGCGTGATTTCGACGGCGTCGAACAGCGGATCGGCGGAAACAGCAGATTCTCTGACCTGGAAGAGCAACACGACCTCGCCCGCTCCCTCTACAGTAACGAGCCAGTCTATCTTGGCCTTGTCGTTGGCAGGGACCTCCACAGTTTGGACGGCGTCGTCAAAGGCCAGGCCATCAGCAACCAGGGAGATCTCCACCGACGCAGCTTCGTCGGTGTTGTTATGGACCACCGCCGAAAGGGTAGCCCGGTCGCCGACGACGAAGAAGCGCGGCGCGACGGGACGCACCAGCAGGGGCAGCGTGGAAACAATCTCAACTCTGGCTTCGCCCACCAGCGTATCGGCACTGATGCCTTTGGCGGTCATCCGCCAGGTGGTGAGGTTGTCCGGCAGCTCGACGGTGACAGTGGCACGGCCGCCAGCGTCGGTGACGACAGCCGGGTTCCAGTAGGCAGTGTCGGGGAAGCGACGGCGCACCGCCCCTTCGCCGGCAAACTCACCACCACCGCCGCCTTTGGCCTCCTCCGACACTTTGGCTTCGGCCAGCCGGTCTACGGAGAGGACCAGGCCGCTGGCAGTGCGCACGCCGACGCCCCGCTCGCGGTAGAAGCGATCGAGCAGTGTTTCGCCACCCTCTCCGGCCAGAGCCAGCACCGCCTTATCCACCAGGTCCAGCGAGAACTCGGCCCTCACCGGCCGGCCGCTGTGGTCGGTGGCTTCGATCCTGTAGGTAGCTTCTTCGCGCGGCTGATAGGTCTCCTTGTCCGGCGCGAGCTTGACCGTGATCTCCTTCTCCTCTGTGGACACGGCCAGTTTGGCATAGCCGATCTTGAACGAACTGAGTGGGTTGGTCTCGTCCATGCCCTTGACGATGACCATGGAGACAAAGACATTGGGTGCGTAATCGGGCAGGATAGGCAGTTTGATCACGTCAGAGTTGGTATCCAGAGTGAGCAACTGGTGTTCGATGATCCGCCCGCGTTCGACCGTCAGCAGCGCCTGAACGCGGCCCTGGTAGGGCGACGGCACGAGGATCTCGGCCACGTCGCCCACCTGATAGGTCTTTTTATCCAGTATCAGGTCTATGCGGTCGTGGTTCTCCATGCGCCAACTGACGTATTGCCGCCCGCTGACCCACATAAATGTGGAGGATTGCACCTTGTTCTCGAACTCGTCGCGCCCCCAGGCGACGATCTTGTAGGTGCCGCCTTTCTCCGGCGTGAAGGCGGCCACCGCCTTGCCGTCGTCGCCGGTGGTGAGAGTGGTCGTGTAGACCGGCGTGTCTTCGGCTTCCCAGGTCCAGTAGAAGCGACCATCTTCGCCCTGTTCCTGCACGCTGTACCAGTGGCGTTCATAAAAGATCACCGTCAGTGGCACGTCGGGCACCGGCTCGCTGTCCCAATCCACAGTGATGAGGTCCATCTTTTGCTCTTCACCCACGCGGCCCACGTACCGCCGGGGAGACAGGCCGACGTAGAAAGTGCCCTTGTGAACGACAGCGTCCGCGCGGTTGCCGACTTGCTGGTTGTTGACGTCGGTGACGGTCACTTCCAGGGTAAAGATCTGCGACTGCGTCTTTTCGGCAATGTCCGCCGGGACGCTGAAGGTGAAGCGACCCTCGGCGTCGGTCTGGCCTTCGCCTTCGGCGATGAGTTCGCCGTAACCGCCGTAGCGCTCGTAGCGATAGACCGTCCAGTCGTAATCAGTAAAGTCGTACCGGCCGGGGCCGGTATAGTCGAAAAAGTAATCGTTGCCGAGAACAGCCCAGCGCACAGCAGCGTTCGCCACCGGTCCGCCAAAGTAATAAGTCGCCAGGGCGGTCACGTTGATCGTGTCGCCGTGGACGTAGGCCGGCTGATCGGCCTCGACGCTGACCTGGAATTCGGGTTTGCGATATTCGGCCACCTGGAAGGAGCCGCCAAAGCCTTCGTCGTTGACTTTGGCCCAGATGTAGTAGTAGCCCAGAGCGACCTCTTCGCCCAGTTCCAGTTCGCCATAAAAGGTGCCCATTTCAGAGACGGGCAGCTTTTCCTCGTACAGCTTTTTGCCCTGCGGGTCTTCGATGCGAACGACCACCTCTTCGACGCCGCCCGGCAGGCTGTAGCGTGCGTCGTCATCCTCGCGAAAGACGCCCTTGAAGTAGACCTTTTGGCCAGGGCGGTAGATGGGCCGGTCGGTATAGAGGTGGCCGACATAGTCGGCCGCGTAGAACTCGGTATTCAGGTCAAAAGACCAGGGCGAGATACCTTCGTCCCACCCGCTGACGACAGCCGCCAGGTCGCCCTCTCGCTTGCCGATGGCCAAGAGGACG
>CAYNKW010000044.1:0-10237 GCA_964397845.1 uncultured Anaerolineae bacterium | reverse complement strand
TGGCGCAGAGACGAGCAGAAAATAGAAACCGGGTTCCAATTCACCGCCTTCCACCGTCGTCACGACCGAACGAGCGATACCCGTTTCGTTGGTCGGCGCTTCTACGGGCACTGTCCATTGGCGCACCAACTCGGTGTCGTCGGGGCGAAAGCCGCTCCAGACATTCCAGCTACTCCTGTCGAGGCGCAGGAAATCTCGCTGACTGAGGGTATAGAGGTTGAAAGTCAGTTCTGAGACGTTGCGGTGGGCGATGTAGGCCATTGTAGTCGTGTAGGCATTGTAGGTACCCACCTTGCCAGGAGCCATAAAGTGGATCATGGGATCCAGTTCTCGGGTGGCAAAGCTAAAGGTGTACGGTTCGCCCAGCTTGTGCCCGTAGCGACCGGCCAGGCCGCTGCCCAGGGTGACCGTGTAGGCCGTAGATGCCTCGCGTCCGATGGAAAGGTCGAGCACCGTCTCAGATTTGTACCAGTAGGAGTAGACCTGCGTGTAGGTGAGCACACCTGTCTCGCTGGTGAGCAGGCTCCGGTAGACGACGGTCAGGTTGTCGGCCAGCGTCTCTGGGTCCATGGGACTGGAGAAGGTGACACGCACAGAGCCGTAAGGCTCAGCGTTGCTCTCTCCATCGAAGGGAGCGGTCTTGAGTACGCGGGGATACTCGATCGTCCGGAATTTCCACGAGTGGGCATAGAGCGTGCCCTGCGTGCCGCCCGCGGCCAGCGCGCCCTGGGCGACGATGGCACTGTACTGCTGGTCCAGTTCCAGCGGCTCGTCCGGCTGAAAGATCATCACCTCGTCGTCATCGTCGTCATCCCAGCGGAAGGTGCCGGGCACGGTCTCGTCACCGCCGGAAAGGGTCAGTTGAAAGTGATCCTGGGCGGAAGCGTGATCCATGGGCTGGTTGAAGGTAACGGTCACAGTCGTGTTGGGGCTGACATAGATGGCGTTGTTAGCAGGATAGGTGCTGACGACGGCCGGCAGCCTGGTGGTGAAAGCCCAGACACAGTCTTCGGCCAGGACGCCGCCGGTGGTGTCGGTCAGACCAGCAGCGACGCGGGCGGTGTAGGTCGTGGCCGGAGCAAGGCCGTCGTCAGGCGTAAAGACATAGATAGAGGTATTGAGCCACTCACCCTCGCCAGACACCGGTGGGTCGAAGGAGAGAGACTGCGGCAAATCGACCTGCTGTCCGATGCTGGTCAGCGGCACCACCGGCCGGTTGAACATGACGGTGATGCGAGCGTCCATGTCCACCTCTTCGGTGCCGTCGGCTGGTTGGGTGGCTGTCACCTCCAGGTAGCCGACGGTGGCAAAGCGCAGGTTTACTGCTTCGCGGAGGGAGAGGCCGTCGGCGCTGGTAGCCTTTTCGTCCACGGTCACGCGATATTGGGTGGCCCGGTCAAAGGCTTCGCGGGGCTGGAAGACCAACGTCCGCTCATCGGGCCACTCGAAAGCGCCCTCCAGCTTTGGCTCGATGGCAAAGGCCGCTTGCACGGCGGCAGTGTCCATCGGCTGGTCGAAGGTGAGAACCACCGCCCCATCCAGCGATTGCTCCTCACCACGCGCCGGGGCATGGTAAGCCAAGCGGGGCGGCACCGGCGGCAGCGGAGTGGGTGTATCGGTCGGTGTTGGCGTCGGTGGCGGGGTGTCAGTAGGCACGGGAGTCGGGGTACTGGTGGGCAGCGCCTGCACGGCCGCCGTCGGTGACGGGGGAACCACCGTCGGGGTGGGTTCCTTGAACACGGAGCAGGCACAGGTAATGAGAATAGCAAAGATTACGAAAAGAGTTGTGAGTCGGTGAGATTTGTTCATTTGGCACCTCCCAAAAAAGTGCAGATTTGCGGAAAATCGTGGATTGAAGTACGGATCTGCAGAGAATCACAGATTACGGACCAGGCTCGTATGATTACTGGATCTAACTTGTGGTGTAAAAGTTGATCAGAGTCACTCCAGTACCATAATGACAACGACCTCCGATTCCCTAATTTTCCCCGACAGATCTCGCCCCACAGCCTGGAACGTGTGCTCTCCTGGCGCCAGCGTCCAGAGTGCCCGGTAGGGCGGGCAGGGCAGCGTAGTCAGCAGAAGGCCGTCAACCAGTAACTCCACTTCGGCCAGCCGCGCATTGTTGCCCGGTCGCGCCTCGACGACGATGCGCTGTTCGCCCGCTGGCAGCCGGGGACTGATGCGGTAGACCGTCCAGGGGTCGGGGCTGATCAGGATAATCGGGGAAACAGAGGAAGAGACGGGCAAGAAGGAAGCCCCGTCTGAAGCCTGGTCACCGGTCGGGAAATGGGAAAGCAAGGCGACGGATGGTGCCTCAATGCCCTGCATCCGGCCCCACTCGGCCAACTCTGGCGGCAAGACCGTATAGACCCGCTCGACAACCTGACTCAACGGCATGTCGGAGCTGGCTAGCAGGCCGGTAGAGGCATCAATTCGGAAGGCACGATGCCAGTCACATTCTTCCTGAGGTTCTGTACCGGTGATGAACAACTCCCTACGCCGATGGGGGCAATGCAAACCAGCACGCAGTCCCGACAGCGCGCAGATCTCCACTTCCACCAAGCCATCGGGGCGAGCGAACTCGCGGGTGGGCCTACCTTTCAGCGCGGCCTGCATAAAATCGTGCCAGATGGGTGCTGCGCCACTAATGCCAGACACGCCGCACATAGGCGAGTTGTCGGCATTGCCGGCCCACACGCCGACGACCAACTCCAGCGTGTAGCCCACCGTCCAGTTGTCGCGCCAATCGGAAGTGGTGCCGGTCTTGACGGCGGCCGGGCGATCCAACTGTAACACGCTCCCTTCGCCGAAGGCGCTCATGCGCGCCCAATCGTCGGATAGAATGTCGGTGATGAGGTAGGCCACCCGCTCGTCCAGAGCACACCCTCGCAGCCCATGCTGAGGAGCCCACAGAACGCGGCCTTCGGCGTCCTCCACACGGCGGATTGCCACCGTCTCGACGCGAAAGCCGCCGCTGGCAAAGGCGGCGTAGGCAGCGGTCAGCTCCAGCAGACGCACCTCGCCTCCGCCCAGCGTCAGCGCCAACCCGAAGCGGTTGGCGGCGTCAAAGGAGGTGATGCCCATGCACCGCGCCTGGCGGATCATTGTCTCCAGGCCAACGTCATCCAGCACTTTGACGGCCGGCACGTTGAGGGATGAAGCCATCGCCTGCCGGGCCAGCACCGGGCCGTGAAAGATGCCATCGTAGTTGCGCGGCGTGTAAGGCCGGTTCTCGCGGGTGAGAAAGGTGGTCCGCACGTCAGCGATCATCGTCGCCGGTGTATAAGGCGCTTCTCCTGCCGCCGCCGCCCAGGCCGGATCGAAAGCGGCCGCATAAGTGATCGGTTTGATGGACGATCCCGGTTGGCGCAGAGCCAGAGTCACGTTCACCGCGCCATCGCTCTCAGCAAAGTAGTCGGGACTGCCCAGCATAACCAGGATCTCGCCAGTCCGTGGATCCAGGGCCAGCAGGGCGGCATTGTGGACGTTGCGATCCCGCTCGCCGTAGCGCGTGTCGGCCAGGCGGGCCAGGTGGCGGCGAGCGATCCGTTGCGCTGTCTCCTGCAATGCCAGGTCCAGGGTGGTGTAAACGCGCAAGCCGCCCTGCTCCAGCCGCTGGCGGCCCAGCGACTCTTCCAGCAAGCCCCGCACGTACATGACAAAGTGCGGTGCTTCAACGGGGAACGGCGTCGAGGCAAAGTGCAGAGATTCGACGGCAGACAGGGCGGCGTCACCCTCGCTGATGAAGCCCTGTTTGACCATCAGGCCCAGCACCACCTTTTGGCGCTGGCGCGCGGCCTCCGGGTTGCTCAACGGGTTATAGGCCGACGGTGCTTGTGGCAGTCCGGCCAGCAGCGCACACTCGGACAGGTCCAACTGACTGACGTGCTTGCCAAAATAAGCCTGGGCAGCCGCTTCCACGCCGTAGGCATAGTTGCCGTAGTAGGTTTCGTTGAGGTACAGGGTCAGGATCTCGTCCCGGCTGTAGGTTCGAGCCAGCCGCCAGGCCAGGATACTTTCGCGGATCTTGCGGGTTAGCGTGCGCCGGGCGCGCTCTTCCGGCGAGAGGAGCAGATTGCGCGCCAATTGTTGGGTGATGGTACTGCCGCCGGAGAGCACCTCACCACCCCGGAGGTTGATCCAAAGCGCCCGGAGAACGGCCCAAAAATCCACGCCCGGATGGCGGTAGAAATTGGCGTCTTCGGTGGCCACGGTGGCCTGGAGCAGGTAGAGCGGAACGTCATCCAGGGCAACTGGCGTATGCCGCCCCCGGGCCGGGTCTATGACCTCGTACAGTAGGCGACCATGCCGGTCGAGGATCTGCGTGCTGGGCGCCGACGCGTGTTGGGGCAGCTCTCCCGGCCGGGGCAGACCGGTGGCCAACCAAGCCCACCCAGCCCCCAGCAGCAAACATAAGGTTGCGACAGTGCCCAAAACAGTAGCCACTTTGATCCGTCGAGGCTTGCTCATAAATCGTCTCCGTCGGCCCGACGCCGGGCGCGGCGAAAAAGCTCATATCGGCGCAGAAGGCGCTTCACTTGCTCGTGCAACTCTTGCAACCTCACCGGCTTGGCAACGCAGGCGTCAGCGCCGGCCTGCTGGGCCTTGTAGCGCGTCGCCGGGTCGCCCAGGGCCGTCAGGACGATAATCGGAATGTGGCCCGTTGCCGGGTTGGTTTTGAGCTGACGGCAGGTTTCGTACCCATCGAGGCCAGGCATCAAAATGTCCAGCAAGATCAAGTCAGGCCGTGCTTGCCGTGCCAGGTTGATTGCCTCGCGGCCACTGCTGGCCTCAAAGACTTTGTAGCCGCTGTCCGACAGCGACAATCCTGTCACCTTGCGAAAGTCGCTGTCGTCATCCACTATCAAAACCTTCAAAGCAACCGTTCCTCCACCAACTGAAAGCACCTGTTCTCCCGCGTCAGGTCAGTCTACGTGTATTATACTCTGTTATGGCGACAGGAGCAAGAACTCTTTGGGGGCGTTTCCCCGTCAAAAGGCTAGCGATTATCCTACGGCGCAGTTGAAAAAGCCACTTGCACCGCTCCTTGATTTGTGCTATAATAGCACACCTTGCGTAGTGGATAGGTGCATCGGGACGACACTCATAGCACCTCCATTACGCCTATTGGCTAATCGGTCAAAGGCGACTGACACACCGCTTCCCCACTTATATCTCCCCTAGCAGTCGTGGCTGTCGCTGCATTGATTCCCTGATCCGGAGGAGAATGTGCCTCAGCCTGTCACCTGTTTTGCTCCGTCAGGTTTGCTGGCTCTCCCTTCGCATATCCTCTTTGGCTGGCACGATCTTTGCCAGCGGATTACTCTTGCCACAATCTCCCCCGGCAGCACTCTTTATCATTCGCGGCAGCTAATCCATCGCTTGTCGCAATGTAACAGGCTGTTCTCAGACAACAGTTTCTGCTCCACGATGATTGTCAAAAGCCCTTCTAGGTCGGACCCACCTGACCAACCCGACCCATCTGGAAAGAGAGACTCTTTGGCAATATGATACTCAAGCATACCTCGAAGTCACCTCCGACGGTCACTGGTAAAGAGTTGTCCGCTATTCCCACATCACCAGTTCGCCGAGAGGTTTCTTTTCTGAATACCGAAAATACACTATGGCGCGAAATGCAGCTCGCCGCCGAGCCCGAGACTGACGGCGTTGGGTTCGCGGTCGAAGAAAGCGATGCGATAGCAGAATCGAACAGCCTCGGGGAAGAATACCCGGTTCCTTCGATCGAGGCAAAAGTGGACGATGTGCCAGACGATGTTGACAACAGCGTCAGCCTGTATCTGAAGGAAATCGGGCGCATCCCTCTTCTAAGCCGACGGGAGGAAGTTATCCTGGCGAGCCTCATGGAACAGGGCAATCAGGCTCAGGCCTGGCTGAAGCAGAACCACAACATCCCGGAAGAGAAAGAGCTATTGAGGCAACAGATCCGGGCCGGTGAGATGGCGCGCCAGCACCTGGCCGAAGCCAACTCTCGCCTGGTGGTCAGCATCGCCAAAAAATACGTTGGCCGGGGTGTCTCGTTCCTGGACCTTATTCAAGAAGGGAACGTCGGCCTGCTCCGCGCCGTAGAGAAATTTGATCACCGGCGGGGCTACAAGTTTTCCACCTATGCCACCTGGTGGATCCGCCAGGCCATTACCCGCGCCATCGCCGATCAGAGCCGCACCATCCGCGTGCCCATCCACATGAGCGAGCGGATCAACAACCTGCGGCGCGTTTCTCACCGTCTGGCACAAGAGATGGGTCGAGAACCCACCACGGAGGAAGTAGCCGCCGAGATGAACACCTCTCGCCGTACCGTGGAACGCCTTATTCGCATTGCCCAACATCCTCTTTCCCTGGAGATGCCTTTGAACGACGAGGATAATACCAGTCTGGCCGACTTTATCGAAGACAACCACACCCTGCCGCCCAGAGACGCAGCCACCAACAAACTGCTCCGAGAACAGATAGACGAGATCCTTTCATCGCTGAGCCCCCGCGAAGGCATGGTGATCCAACTGCGCTTTGGCCTCAAGGACGGGCAATCCCACACGCTGGAAGAGGTAGGACGTAAATTCGGCCTGACCCGGGAGCGCATCCGCCAAATAGAAGCTGGCGCGCTGCGAAAACTACGCCATCCCCGCCGAATCCGGCGATTGAAAGGTTACCTGTAGCTGACGGATAAGATTGGCAACGAGCAAAGGAAACAGTAAAGGAGACGAGTATGACGGAACGATTGACAGACAAACCTGTGTCTCGGTTTCTCGACGCACTGGCCAGTTCGGCGCCCGCGCCCGGCGGGGGCAGCGTTGCTGCGCTCAGTGGTGCGCTGGGTGCAGCCCTGCTGAGCATGGTCTGCAACCTAACCGTGGGCAAAAAAAAGTACGCCAATGTGGAGCAAGACATCAAAGCCATCCTGGAAAAATCCGAGAGCCTGCGTCACAAATTGGCAGACTTGCTTCAGGCGGATGTGCAAGCCTACACGGCGGTCTCTCAAGCCATGAAGATGCCTCGCGCCACCGAGGAGGAGAAAGCCGCTCGCGCCGAGACCTTGCAAAAGGCCCTCAAAGGGGCCACAGAGGTGCCCTTGCAGATCGCCGAAGCGTGCGTCGAGGTCATTGCGCTCTGCCAGCCAGCCGCTGAGAAAGGGAACAAAAACGCCGTTTCGGATGCTGGCGTCGCCATCCTCATGGCCGAAGCAGGTCTCCGCAGCGCAGCGCTCAACATCCTCATCAACCTGGGCTGGATCGAAGACCAACGCTTTACCGCCGAGAAACAGAGACAACTGGATGTGCTGTTGGAAGGCAAACCAACCCTGCGCGACCAGGTGTACGATTACGTGGTGGAAAAGCTGTAAGGGGTACAATAAGGGTGCCGTCGCCCGAAACCGACGTTGCAAGGAGGCAACTTATGACCGCTACTATCCTCAATGGCCGCGAACTGGCCAAGACCATGCGTGCTGAAATTGACGAGGCTGTGGTCAAATTCAGAGACAAGCACGGCGTGACACCCACCGTCGCCATCGTGCGCGCTGGTAAAGATCCCGCCTCGGTGAGTTACGCCAACAGGATCCGTCGCACCACTGAGAAGCGAGGTATGGGTTTCAGTCTCCACGTGCTGCCCGAGACGGCCAGCCAGAAAGCCGTCGTCGAGCTGGTGCACCAACTCAGCGCCGATACTGGTGTCCATGGCATCATGGTGCAGGAGCCTCTGCCCAAGGGCATTGACGAAGCAGCCGTCAAGGAAGCCCTGGCCCCGCAGAAAGACGTGGACGGCGTCCATGCCGTCAACGCCGGGCGTCTGGCGCAGGTAGCTCCGGTGGGCCGTCCCCTCGGCGTACTGGATTACTTTCTCCCCGCCACTCCGGCTGGCGGACTGGAAATCCTCAAGCGATACAACGTGGAAATCAGCGGCAAAAACGCCGTCGTCGTGGGTCGCTCCAATATTGTGGGCAAGCCCATGGCGCTGCTACTGCTGCGGGAAAATGCCACCGTCACGGTGGCCCACTCACGCACCGGAGACCTGGCGCAAGTCTGTCGCAGCGCCGATATTCTCTGCGCCGCTGTGGGCCGGTCCAAAATCATTACCGCCGACATGATCAAACCGGGGACCGTCGTCATCGACTTTGGCTTCAACTTTGACAATGAAGGCAACATGCTGGGCGGCGACGTCGACTTTGAAGCAGTAAAAGAAATCGCTGGCATGATCACCCCCGTTCCCGGCGGCACCGGCCCCATGACCAACGTTATGCTCATGCTCAACGTGCTGAAAGCAGCGCGGCGACAGATCGAATAGGATTACCTGCAAAAGTCACTTTATTACCCAAAATTGAGGAGGATTTGCAATGGCCCAAATGATCGTCGAAGTCAAAGACAAAGTACCGAGCGACATCAAGATCGCGCAGGCAGCCACCCTGCGACCCATCATTGAGGTTGCCAGAGACGTGGGTCTGATGGAGGACGACCTGGACCTTTACGGCAAGTACAAGGCCAAAGTCCACCTGGACGTGCTAGAACGGCTGGCTGACCGGCCTAACGGCAAGTACATTGACGTGACAGCCATCACCCCCACGCCCCTGGGCGAGGGCAAGACCGTCACCACCATCGGTGTCAGCCAGGGGCTGGCCTACCTGGGCAAGAAGGTCTTCACTTGCATCCGGCAGCCTTCCCAGGGGCCAACCTTTGGCATCAAAGGGGGCGCGGCCGGCGGCGGTTACAGCCAGCTCGTGCCTATGGAGGACTTTAACCTGCACCTGACTGGCGACATCCATGCTGTGGGCGCGGCCCACAACTTGCTGGCGGCTGCCATTGACAACCGGATGGCGAAGGAAGCCCGTTGGAGCAACAACTATCTGGCCAAAGCCCTTTGCCCGGATGACGAGTATACGCCTTCTATGCGTAAGCGGTTGGAAAAACTGGGTATTGAGTCAAAAAAGCCCTCCGACTTGAGCGACGAGGACAAGGAGCGGATGTTCCGCCTGAACATTGACCCCTACTCTATCCAGTGGCGGCGGGTAGTAGACGTGTCCGACGCGGCGCTGCGCAACATCATCATCGGCCAGGGCCCCCGCAACGACGGCCCTACGCGCCAGGCAGGGTACGACATCACCGTGGCTTCCGAGATCATGGCTGCGCTGGCCCTGTGCAGCGACCTGGCCGACCTGCGCGAGCGCATGGGCCGCATCATCATTGGCACCAGCGCGAAGGGAGGACTACGTTACCCTCGGCCCGTGGAGCCGATCACGGCTGAGGACCTGAACGTGGCCGGGGCGATGAGCGTGCTGCTCAAAGAGGCCATCATGCCCAACCTGATGCAGACCTTGATGGGCAGCCCTGCTTTTGTCCACTGCGGCCCCTTTGCTAACATCGCCCAGGGCAACAGCTCCATCATGGCCGACAAGATCGCCCTCAAGCTGGTGGGCGGGGAAGGCTACGTGGTCACAGAATCGGGCTTTGGCGCCGACTGCGGCATGGAAAAGTTCTTTAACATCAAGTGCCGCGTCAGTGGCTTGGTGCCCAACTGCGTAGTGCTGGTCTGCACCGTCCGTGCCCTCAAGATGCACGGTGGCGGCCCCAGGGTCGTTGCCGGCAAACCCCTGGACCCGGCCTACACCAAGGAGAACCTGGAACTACTGGAAAAGGGCCTGCCCAACCTGACCCAGCACATTGAGAACGCCCGCAAGTTTGGCGTCCCGGTGGTGGTAGCCGCCAACAGGTTCACTAACGACACCGACGCCGAGATCGAACTGGTCAAGAAAGCAGCGGCGGAAGCGGGCGCTGAAGCCGTCGCCATGAGCAACGTCTGGGCCAAAGGCGGTGGGGGCGGCGCGGAATTGGCCGAGGCGGTCATCGCGGCCTGCGAAAAGCCGAGCGACTTTCGCCTCCTCTACCCGGACGACATGTCCATCAAGGAAAAGATCGAGACCGTCGCCCGCGAAATCTACCGCGCCGACGGGGTGGACTATACGCCGGAAGCGGAGACCAGGATCAAGCTCTTCACCGACATGGGGTTGAGCCACCTGCCGCTGTGTATGGCCAAGACGCACCTGTCCTTCACTCACGACCCGGCGCTCAAGGGCACGCCACGTGGGTGGAGACTGCCCATCACCGATGTGCGGGCCAGCGTAGGCGCCGGGTTCCTCTTTCCGCTGTGCGGCACCATGCGCACCATGCCCGGCCTGCCTACCCGCCCGGTCTTCACCGACATAGACCTGGATCTGGAGACGGGCCGGGTC
>CAYNKW010000043.1:0-21551 GCA_964397845.1 uncultured Anaerolineae bacterium | reverse complement strand
CACCCTCGCCCGAGGGGACAGAATCCGGCTTACAGGCCGGCTGGGCTTATTCTATACTTGCCATCCAAACTTCTCGTGGAGTGGGTACAATGGGGGCTGCTCAACTATCTCCGGTCAGCACAATAGCTCAGCGCCTGCGGACGCTGGCTCAACTCTACCAGCAGGGCCAGACCAGTGATCTGATGGAACGCACGCTGGACAAGCTGTTGGTCTACGAAGCCGATGTATGCCGCGTGCAACTAGGCCAGTTGCAGAGTGACTTGGCCGAGTTCGAGCAGCGATACGGTCTCTCCTCTGCTGAGTTCTACCGCCGCTTTCAGGCCGGGCAGACCGACGACCGGATGGACTATGTCGAGTGGGCTTCGCTCGTGCAGGTGGTCAACAACCTCCGGGAGCGGCTGTATCTGTTGACTGGCAAGGTTGAGTCGTGACCGTCTTTGAATATCTCGATGCCATATTTTCCCAACCTGCCGGGCTTTCCGCACCACGCCCACGATGGACCCGCCGATACCGTCAGCCCTGGTCAGTCAATCAGCATATTTACCGTGCTCGACGAGGTTGCGCGCCTCCTGGCATAGCATTATCTCTGCATCCCAACGGGCACACGACTCCGCGCCGTGTGTCCCATCCTATGTCCTTACTTGCCGCGTGTACCCCTCTGATCTGGTGTAGCTACAAGTCGCACTTGCAAGGAGTTTGTAATGGCCGTATCAAATCTGGCTAGTCACCTGCGAAACCCTTATGTTCACTGAGGAACCGTTACCGATCCCGATATGTTCTTCAGGCGCAAAGATGAGCCAAGTACTTGTCCATTAATAACTTTGTACTTTGTGGCACCGGTTAAGCGCGGTTAGTCCTGTGGCCTAACCACAGGGCAGAATGGCGCCAGAGATACAAAGTTGTTTTTGGACAAGTGCTAAGATGAAAAGCCTGGGCTAACACGAGAAGTGATCTGCCTGACCGAAGACAAGAAGAAAGAAAAGACCCGTCAGTCAAGTCTTGGGCTGACGGGTCTCCTTTCTGGTGCCCCCGGCGGAATTCGAATCCGCGTCGCAGCCTTGAAAGGGCTGTGTCCTGGTCCTCTAGACGACGGGGGCAAGCGCGGGGTATTTTAGCAGAAACTGGAAGAACCGTCAAATCAGGATGCCTTCGCCACACTCACCGCTGAAGACACGGCCTTGATGGCCAAGGCGAGGGGCAATGCTGGCTCGCTGATCATCAGCGGCTGCCCTATGGCTACAGCCTGGACCTGTTTCGGCTCGTAGGGAAGCATCATCTTGATCGGCTGCTTCAAGGCGCTTTCAATCGTTCTGAGCGGCAGGCCCGGTTTGGGCATTGTCTGGTTGAGGAGCACGAGCACTTTTTCCGGGGCAATCCCCCTGGCCTGCAACACCTGGCGGGTGGTGAGGGTCGTCTGCACGGAGAGCACTTCGGGGGAAAAGACGAGCAGAATCGTGTCCGAGGCATTGAGAACGCTCATGGTCACGTCGTCCAGCGAGGAGGGGGTATCCACGACGATGTAGCTGTAGTGGGGCTTGAGGGCAGCCAGTAACCGTTCGACGGCGTCGGGGGGGATGGCACCAGGCGGTGGCGGCACGGGCGGAGCGGCCAGCAGGCGTACGCCGGAGGGGTGGGGCAACAGGTGTTCTTCAATGGTCTCGGAATCCACCCGGCCGGCTAACAGGTGGGCGACAGTCCGTTTGGCATGCAGATTTAGCATGATGGCCGCATGACCGGCCGAGAGGGAGAGGTCTACCAGGGGCACGGTGTCCTGGTACTGTTGAGCCAGGGCCACGGCCAGGTTCACGGCCACCGAGGTCACACCGACGCCGCCGCGCAGCGAAAAGACCGAGATAATTCGCCCGGCCAGGATTTTCGCTGCGGCGGGTGGAGAGACGTCGGTGGGCCGGGAGAGAAGCTCATTCACCTCTTCGACGAGCTCGTTCGGTGCGACCGGCTTGGACAGGTAGAGGTCAGCGCCAGCTTCCAGGGCAGTCTGCTGGTCAATGCGCTGGGAGCGAGCAGTGAGGATGATGACCGGCATGTGAGCAGTGCGCGGATCGGCCCGCAGCCGTTCGCAAACCCGGTAGCCGTTGAGTCCAGGCATCATCACGTCCACGATCGCAAGGTCTGGGGGCTGCTGGAAAGCCTTCTCCAGACCAGCCTCGCCATCGCCAGCCAATTCTACCTGGAAGCCACCTCGCTCCAACATGTAGCCGATCAGACGCAATGTGCTGGAATCGTCATCAATGACCAGAATGGTTGCCATGAGGTTATTCCCTGTCCTGTCTCAACTGTCGAATTCAACAGAGTTGGTTTCTGGGCAATTGTGACCCAGCCTCCCGGCGCAACCGCGCTTCAAATTCAAGCAGACACAGAACGAGGCTCCGTCACGCCAAAGAACTCGGTACGCTCCTTGTTCACCAGGAAGGCTTTTCCTTCGAAGGTGATGTCCGACGAGAGTGCCAGCCGCGCCGTGCCCGCACCGATGGGGAAGAATTGCTCGAGTTCCTTGACCAGAAAATGGTGCAGGTCTAACTTGCCGTGAAAGAACATTTCCCCTTTCACTTCAAAAAAGGGCAGGGCCAAAAAGGCCTCATATCGCGAGCGGCCAATATAGCTGTAGGCCCGTTGGCCCGATGGCCGGCTTTGATCTTCCGGCACGATGACAAAAGAAACGCCGTCTTTGCGCAACATAGCCTGAGGATAGTGGGCCACAATTCGTCCCGGTTGGTCCACCCGCGAGACGTAGGAATCGAACAGTTCCAGGTAATCAGTCAGCCGGTCGTTGAACAGGTCGTTCATCGTGCGATGGCGTGTGTCCACCTGGGCCGAAACGCGATAGTTGTGGACGAACAAATCATAAATTTGTAGTCCTCTGCTGATGGGTTGTTGGGCCATTCCTCATCTCTCCTCTTGGCTGTGCAATAGTCGGACCTGATCCGCTTTCTAGTGTCATGTCAGGCCTCCTTGCGGAAAGTGATATGATCGACTTCCACAGCAACGGTGATCCGGGCCGCGTCGCTTCAGTCTGGACGATAGGTTTCGGCGGCTAGCGGTTCCAATACCTCTCAAGGTATTGCTTTCCTACGCTGAGGGCGCATGAACAGTACGCTGGGCGGGTGCCCCGTTGTCTGACGGCCTCGCTTCGGCCTGCAAGAGCTGATGCAGCCGTTCCAGCACGACTGGATGAAAGTGAATCTCACCGCAATAATCACACACTTGCGAAGGTACGTTGGGGACAATGATGAGTTGGCCTTCGTGCCATTGAGTATAAGTGGCATACTTCTCACACAAGTGTCCAACGTGACAGGACGAGCACAGGACGGTGGATGTTTCTGGTGATGTGATCATAATGTTTTCTCGACACGATAAAGGTCAAGATTCAGCGACCAGAGATAGCGTTTCTAGGCTTCCTGGGCGATGCGAACGCCCGAACTGGTGCCAATGCGGGTGGCCCCGGCGGCAACCATTGCCTGGGCCTGGGCCAGCGAGCGGATGCCGCCCGCCGCCTTGACACCCATGCTGAGGCCGACCGTCCGTCGCATGAGGGCGACGTCTTCGACCGTTGCGCCCCCCGAGGCAAAGCCTGTGGATGTCTTGACGTAATCTGCACCAGCGATCTGAGCAAGCTGGCAGGCGCGAATTTTCTCCGCGTCGGACAAGAGTGCTGTCTCAATGATGGCTTTCAAGATAGCTCCAGCTTTGTGACAGGTCTGAGTGACAGCGGCGATGTCCTGTTTCACCAGCTCATCGTCGCCCGCTTTGAGGGCGCCGATGTTGATGACCATGTCTATCTCGGCTGCACCCCGTACCAGGGCTTGTTTGGCCTCGAAGACTTTTGTTTCGGTGAGCGACGCGCCCAGCGGAAAGCCCACCACGGTGCACACCGCCACAGGGGAATCCTGGAGCAGTCGAGCGGCCAGGGTGGTGTGAACGGCGTTGACGCACACGGCAGCAAAGCCATGCGCCTTCGCCTCCTGGCAGAGTTGCTCCACCTGGGCTGACGTGGCCTCCGGCTTGAGCAGAGTGTGGTCAATCTTGTGGATGATTTCGCGCGCTGTAGGTTGTGCAGTTGACATTTGTTCCATCTCCGTTTGTTAGTTTGAGCCGAGTTGAGCGCTACGGCGCCGTGCCGGCCGGTAGAAGAGGGTCGGTCAAAATGCTCTCAAAAGGCGTGACGGGTATGGGCGCAGGCTTGGGTCCATGCTTGATGAGCCCCCAGCATTCGATCGGCCAGTAACAAAACAGCGCCTTGCCAATGATCATCTGACTGTTGACAGGCCCCCAGGCCCGCGAATCGCTGGAGTTGCTCCGATTGTCGCCCATGACGAAATACTCGTCCTCACCCAACTCCCATTGTCTTAAAGTCCCCCGCGTTTGCCCGGAGCTCCAGGGCTCTGAGATAAACTCGTCGTTGATGTAGAGTTTGCCGTTGTCAAGTCCGACCTTTTCTCCGGGCAAGCCAATGACCCGCTTGATGTAATTCTTCTTGGGGTCGCGTGGAAATTGAAACACGACGACGTCACCCCGTCTCAGCGGCCATATTTTGTGGGTTTGCTTGCTGATGAGCAGATACTGCCCCTCGTATAGGTTTGGCTCCATGCTGACGCTGAGGACTTTGTAGCGCCCGATAAAGGTGCTCAACACTGCGTAGATGATGATCGTTAGTAGAAGAGTCTCTAAAATGTCGAGCAGTATGGCTTTGAAGCCGGTGCGAGGGGATTGAGGTGGAGCTTCCTGATCCGCGTTCTCTCCGTTCTCCTCGCTGTCCTCGTTTGCCTCAGGTTCCTCATGGCTCTTGCTGCCTTCGTCTGCTTCCTCTTTAGGAGACCACGAGACCCCCCCTTCCGTTTTTGACGCTTGCTCCGATTCTAACGCCTGATCTAATTCCGGTTTAGCCAACAGTTCTCTCTTCCTTGGATGTTCTTTGAGGTCTTTTTTTCGGGAACGATGTGTGGTGATGCAGGTTCATTATATTACATCTCTGCTGGGAAAGCAAGCAACAGTTGACACCCGACCCTAATTGTGGTATAGTCTTTGCCTGCCAGCATTTCTGGATAAAGGAGAGTAATAACGATCGACATGAGCGCGCCAACCCAGGCCGAAGCACGCCCTGGATCAACGGCCAACAAGCCGAAGCAGACCAAGTTCCTGGTCGGTGGGTTGATAGTAGTTCTGGTCATAAGTTATCTTATATTCTCCAGTCTGAGCGGTGCAGCGCACTACTATTTGACAGTGGCCGAGATCAAGGCACGCGGGCCTTCTAATCGCATCGTGCGGGTCAATGGCATTGTGGATGGGGACAGCATCCAGTATGACCTACACACGCTGACGCTCCGGTTCGATCTGGTGGACGACAGCGGTCGCTTGCCGGTGGTTCACCACGACGTGATGCCCGACATGCTGCGCGATGGTGCCGATGCGGTGATAGAGGGCAAATATCGCGAGGATGGCGCATTTGAGGTGAATCCCAATGGCTTGCTGCTCAAATGCCCCTCCAGGTACGAGGAAGCCGCCACTGTAACGGCACAACCGTAGAGCAATTCTCGATTTCCAATTCCCAGTCTACCTGTTTACGAACCTAGAGGGAGCACCGGATGGCAGAGGTTGGATACTGGGCGCTGATTCTGGCGCTGGCGGGATCCGTGTACGCGGCGGCGGCGATGGTGCTGGGCGCGCGCCGTCGCTACCCGGAGTTGGTCGTCAGCGCGCGCAACGCAATTCTCGCCGTGGGTGGCCTGGTGACGGTGGCCGCCGTGGCGTTGTTCTATCTGTTGCTGAGGCGGGACTTGAACATCAAGTACGTGTTTGAGCATGTTACCTCATACCAACCAACGCTGTACAACATTTCGGCTTTCTGGGGCGGGCTGGAGGGCTCGCAATTGCTGTGGCTGTGGCTGCTTTCAGCCTTTGCGGCGGCCGTGGCCATCCGCCGGCGAGACTGGGACAGCGCCCTGCGACCTTATGCCCTGGCCGTGATCGCGGCTACGCAGGCCCTCTTTGCCGCCTTGCTAGTCTTTGCCACCAATCCCTTCGCGCCGATGCCCGTCCCTCAATCGGAGGGCTTTGGCCTCAACCCCTTGCTGCAAAACCCCTTCATGGTCATTCACCCGCCCATCGTCTTTATTGGCTACGCGGGGGCTACCGTGCCCTTTGCCTACGCGATAGCGGCGCTGGTCACCGGCCGGCTGGATCGCACCTGGGTGCGAGGCATCCGGCGCTGGAATCTGATCTCCTGGCTCTTTCTGGGAACGGGCATCATGCTGGGCGGCTGGTGGGCTTACCTGGAACTGGGCTGGGGCGGCTACTGGAGCTGGGACCCGGTGGAAAACGCAGTGGCGATTCCCTGGCTGATTGCCACGGCAGGGCTGCACTCGGTGATTGTACAAGGGCGGCGCGGGATGTTCAAGGCGTGGACGATCACCTTGCTGGCCCTGACGTTTGTGCTTTGCCTGCTGGCGACATTTATCACCCGATCTGGTGTGATCCAGTCGGTGCACGCTTTCGGAACCTCGTCCCTGGGCTACTATTATCTGGCTTTCATCATCGCTTCACTGGTACTGACTTTTGGCTTGATGTACCAGCGGCGGGGGCAACTCCAGGGAGAGCACGAGTTGGAATCAGGCTTCTCCCGTGAAACGGCATTCTATCTTACCAAGCTGCTCTTCAGCGGCGCAGCGCTGGCCGTGCTGCTGGGCACGTTTTACTCGCCACTGTCTGAGTGGAGCCGTGGCGTGCCGGCGGAGCTAGGGGCGACGTTCTATAACAAGGTCTTTGGCCCCATCGCGCTGACCATTTTGCTGGTCATGGGCTTCTGCACCGCATTGGGTTGGCGGCTGGGCAGCGCCAAGAAGCTTTGGCGCGCTGCTCGTGTCCCCGTAGCAGTCGCCGGGGGCTTGGCCATCGTTTTGGTCGTCGCGGGCATCCGCGAGCCGATAGTGTTGGTCGCCTTGTCCCTTACCGCCTTTGCCGGGACGGCGACGCTGGCCGAGTTCTACCGGGGCGTGGCCGCGCGCCGCAAGAGCACCGGCGAATCGGTCTTGCGCGCGCTCAGTGGCCTGATCGCCATCGGCCGGCGGCGTTACGGCGGTTATATCGTCCATCTGGCGGTGGTACTCATCGCCGTGGGCATCGTCGGTTCGGCCTTCTACAAGGTGGGACTGCAAGTGGTCCTGGAACGGGGCGAATCGGTGATGGTGGAGGGCTACGAGTTGGTCTACGAGGGTGCCGATCTCCAGGTGACGCAGGAGAAGCAGCACAATGCGGCTACTGTGGCTGTCTATCGGAAGGGACGACTCCTGGGCCGGCTGGTGCCAGAGCGTAACCTTCACTGGAACATCCAGCAATGGGTCACGGAAGTGGCGGTCCGTTACGCTTTGACGGAAGACTTGTACGTGGTGTTGGCCGGGCTGGAGGACGAGGGCAACGTGGCCGTCTTTCAGGTTTTTGTCAATCCGCTGGTCAACTGGATCTGGCTGGGTGGTGCGTTGATGATACTGGGTACGATCGTGGCTGCCTGGCCCTCGGCCGCCGAGCGACGGGCCGCTGAAGCCCGCGCCCGGGCGCGAGGGCGCACGCGGGGGGAGGTGCAAGCTTGACAGCAGTGCTGGTGGCTCTTATGGCTTTGGGACTGGCCACGGCGGTTTGCTATCCGCTGTGGAAAGGTGTGAAAGAGGACGCCCGGCCCACCTTCGCTGCCGAGTTGGTGGTGCAGGATGGCGTGGCCTACACCAGCCGAGACGAACTGGCCCTCGACCACGCCTTGGGCCGCGTAGGGGGCGAAGCCGAAGCGGTGACCGTGGCCGGTGTAGATCCGGAGATAGAGTTGGAGCGACGGGTGGCGGCTTTGCGGCGGCGTCGGCGGGCCGTTCCTGCTGCTGCGGTAGCTGCATCCCAGCCAGCGGCCACAGCCGCCGGAAACTGCCCTCAGTGTGGCCATCCCTACGATGCGGGTGATCGTTTCTGCGTGCGCTGCGGCGCGTCGCTGACCCAGGCTTGCCCCAACTGTGGCCATCCCTACGACGCCGGCGATCTGTTCTGTTCAAAGTGTGGGCAGAGGTTGTAGACTGGAGGTGAGCAGTGACTGAGCAAAAAACGGTAAAAGAATCAGCCGTCGCCTACGGCGCGGTGGCGACGGATTTGGAACAACCCATTGTGCTGGAGCGTGACGGGTGACCGTTTGCGGTCGTGCTCTCGTTTGAGGGTATCAGCGGCTGCGTGAGCGGGTGGCAGCGGAAGAACAAGAAATTCCATGGCGCGAGCGCTTTGAAAGTCTGCTGGCTAAAGTGCATTCCCACACGGTCGAGTATACAGCCGAAGAAATCGAAGCTGAGATTACAGCGGCCTTCGATGAGATGCGAGAATTGATTTATGAAAGTCGTCGCCCTGATTGACACGAACGTTTGGGTTTCAGCGATGATATGGTTCTGGAGACCGCCATTATTGGAAGAGCCACCTACATCGTCAGCCGGGACGAAGATCTGACGCGGGACATGGATCTGGTCCGTGAGTTAGAGACACAAAGAATCCAGATTGTTACGGTGAACAATTTCCTTCTTGAACTGGCAACTGACAAAGGCTCCGAGGAGAGAGAATAGTTGCACAAACATTTCGTCATTGGATTAGTGATTCTAGCATTGGCGTTGCTGGCACCGGTCGCCCTGGCGCAGGGCGAAGGCGTCATAGAGGCGCGGGTGCTTAACGGCACCGGGGGTGGCGCTTCCGTGGAGGGCCTGGCCGTCACGTTGCACGCCTTCAGGAGCATGATGGAGGAACTTGATCCGCAGACAGCCGTGACCGATGCCGGGGGCCGGGTGCGCTTTGAGGGATTGGATACATCGCCGGACATCACCTACGTCCTGAGCGCCACCTATGCGGACGTAGAGTATGACACTCTGCCATTGAGCTTTGAAAAAGATGGCCAGACGGCGCTTACCGCTACGCTCGAGGTCTACGAGACCACCGAAAACCCCAACAAAGCCGCCATTCGGATCGAGCAGATGCACGTGTTCGTGGGTTTTCAGGACGGGGTGATGTCGGTGGGCGAGCTACACATCTTTACCAACACCGGCGACCGAACTTTTGTTGGAGTCGAGGATCCGGAATTGGGCCAGCGTATCACCCTGCGCTTCGCGCTGCCCGAGGGGGCAACGGGCCTGCGCTTTCAGGTGGGCGGTGAGGGCGACCGTTATGTCACTACGGAGGACGGTTTCGCCGACACAGAGGTCGTGCGACCGGCCGCCAGCCAGCAGGTGCTTTACGGTTATACACTGAATTACGACGGGATGGACACGTTTGACCTTGTCAGACCCTTGCTCTATCCCACAGCCAATCTCAACGTGCTGGTGCCTCGCGTGGGCGTGGATGTGACCAGCGACCAGGTAGAACTGAGTGAAATTCGCACCATTGAAGGGCAAGTGTACCTCAACCTCAACGGCACAGATTTTGCCGCCGGTGACCAACTGTTCGTCCATTTCAGTGGACTCCAGGATTCTGTGAGCCAGGTAGCAGCGCCGGACACGCCACAGGAAGGGCTCGAGTCCAAGTGGATCGCCCTTGGCCTGGCCGCATTGGCGCTGATGGGCGGGCTCATTTATCCAACGCTGCGAGGCCGTGGGCAGGCGGTGCCGGCCAGCCAGCCGGTCGAACCGGCAGATGCGCGGCTCGACCGTTTGTTACAGGCCATCGCCGACCTGGACGATGCGCTTGAGTCGGGCGGTATGGACGAGGTGAGCTATCGCGAGCAGCGACAGGCGCTCAAGAGCGAAGTGCTGGCGCTGATGCGGGAGTCGTGACCGCCGTGGCCATGATAGAAATTCGCAACCTCACCAAATCGTTCGGCAGCCACGTGGTCCTGCGAGACGTGGACCTCACTGTTGCTGAGGGTGAGTTCTTGGCGCTGGTTGGTCCCAACGGCGCGGGCAAGACGACGCTCATCCGCATCCTGGCTACCTTGAGCCGCCCGACGGCTGGCGAGGTGTGGGTGGATGGCTGGAGCCTGATCGACGGCACGGCAAAAGTTCGGCGGCGCATTGGCTTTATCTCGCACCAACCGTTGCTATACGGCGACTTGACCGCCGAGCAGAACCTCCGTTTTTACGGCCGGATGTACAATGTGTTTGACCTGCCAGGCCGCATTGACGAGGTACTGGAGATGGTAGGTCTGTTGGCGCGGCGGCACGATCCGGTGAGGACCTTTTCGCGGGGGATGCAGCAGCGGCTCTCGATCGCGCGGGCCATCCTGCACCGCCCGGCGGTGATGCTCATGGACGAGCCCTACACCGGCCTGGACCAGCAGGCCGCTGCCATGCTTGACGAGGTGATGCGGAGGGCGAACACCGCCTCGCGCACGGTGTTGATGACCACTCACGACCTGGATCGCGGTCTGGTCATGAGCGACCGTGTGGTCGTCTTGTCAAGCGGACGGCTCGTTTACCAATCTCCCCGCGCCGATTTAGACGAGATCTCTTTCCGCCAGGTCTATCGCCAGGCCGTGAACAATTGACCAACCCATGCCATTTCTACGTCACATCGCCGTCATTATCCACAAAGACATCACTGCCGAGCTGCGCACCAAAGAGATGTTCAGCTCAATGTTTGTGTTCGCTTTGCTGTCGGTGGTGGTTTTCAACTTTGCCTTTGAGCTTCGCGTGGCCGACGTCACGACGATTGCACCGGGGGTGCTTTGGGTGTCGGTGACCTTTGCCGGAATGCTGGGCCTCAACCGCTCGTTTGTGCTGGAAAAAGACCAGGGTTGCCTGGACGGGTTGCTGTTAGCGCCGGTGGATCGCAGCGCCATCTACTTTGGCAAGATGCTGGGCAACTTTTTGTTCATCACCGTCGTCGAGACCGTCATCTTGCCCATCTTTTCCGCGCTGTTCAGCGTCAACCTGATTCAGCCGTGGATCCTGGTCGTGCTGTTGTTGGGCAGCCTGGGGTTTTCCGGGGTGGGAACGCTCTTTTCGGCCATGACCGTGCACACGCGAGCGCGAGAGGTGCTGTTGCCCATTCTCCTTTTTCCGGTCGTCGTGCCGGCGCTCATCGCTGCTGTTAAATTGACCGCTGGCTTTCTCGACGGTCAGGCATTGGCCGACATGGCTAACTGGATGCAGTTGTTGGTTGCGTTTGACATTATCTTGATTGCCGTGTCGTACATGACGTTTGATTACGTAGTGGAAGAGTAACGTGGTATGTGGCACGTGGGCTGGGAGGAAACATCCTGAAAAACTTGCGCCTTGATGGAACAACCGTACTGAATGTCATCACCGCTGTCGCGATCATCGTTGCCCTGTATCTGGCCCTGATTCAAGCGCCAGCACCGGTCAATGTGGATACCGAAGCACAACGCTATGCTCAGCGGATCATTTACTTTCACGTGTCGCACGCCTGGGTGGGGTTCCTGGCGTTCCTGGTGACGCTCCTGGGTAGCGTGCTTTACCTGTGGAAAGGCGAGCGCCGGTGGGACATCCTGGCGTCCTCGTCGGTGGAGGTGGGTGTCGCCTTTATGACGGCCGCTATCATCACCGGCTCCATCTGGGCCAAGCCGGCCTGGAACACCTGGTGGACGTGGGATCCACGCCTGACAACCAGCACCATCACCTGGCTGATTTACGTGTCCTATCTGATGCTCCGCAGTGCGCTGGATGACCAGGCGCGGCGGGCGCGCTTCGCTGCCGTGTACGGCGTCACCGGCTTTGTCAGCGTACCCATTACGTTTTTTGCTATTCGCTGGTGGCGCACCATTCACCCCGTGCTGTTCGACACAAGCAACATGGGACTTTCGCCTAACATGCGCTTTCCGTTTTTCTTCTCGTTGGGGACGTTCACGCTGCTCTACTTTGTCGTTCTGATCCAGCGTGTTCGTCTGGAGCGCCTGGCCGACGAGGTGGAACGGTTGAAAGCCGCTGTTCTGGCCCCTATGAGATGATCGCAAAGGTCAAGAGGCCAGGTTTGCTGGCGATGAATCCTTTGTAGAGTAGTTGCGTCCAAGACCGTGTACTTGTTCAAAAATAATTTCGTACTTTTGTGGCGATTTTGCGCCTGGTTTCTGTGCCAAAGTGCAAAGTTATTGATGAACAAGTGCTGAGAGTAAATCGAAGGTTTTGGGGGAAACCGGCGGTGTAAGATTTCAGGGGATAACAACGTCTAAAAATGCAAAGGGGGCAAGTCACAATGGTATATCTGGTTGCTGCTTATGCTGTCTTTTGGGCCATCACGTTCATCTTGATTTTTTCCATCTCGGCGCGGCAGAAAAAGCTCCAGCAAGAACTGGATGCGCTTAAGCAGGCTCAGATCCACCAGGGTCAAAAGTAAATCCCTATCCGAAAACTCGCTCGAGGCGGACCACAGTCCGCCGCTGGACTGTGGTCCAGCGAGAGCCCCTGAGGTTTTCGGATAGGCTCCAAGTCCCTTCATTACGCGTCACGCGTCATGTTTCACGGTTCCAGGGGGGGAAATTCCGATTTGGTGGAGGTTGGCAATCTCAGTTGCGAGGTGAGAACATGGATACGTCGAGCATTACGCTGCCGCTGGCTTTGTTCGCCGGAGCTTTTGAAACGATTTCTCCCTGTCTGCGTAAATTGAATCAGCACCTGAGAATCGTTTCAGTGGTCAGCGGCGTTTTTCTCATCGTCGTGGGAATGGCTATCTTTGCGGGCTGGTTGAGCGACCTGGCCCGCTTTGGTACCTTTCTCAACATCGAAATCTAGCGATTACTTGGACAATTGCGTGGCACAAGCGTCAGGAAAGTGAGACCCATGCGTCGCGTTTTGCTTTACACTACAGCCGATTGCCCCCTTTGCGACAAGGCGGAGGCATTGTTGGCACGTCTGCAGGGCCAATATCGCCTCACTGTTGAGACGGTGGACATAACTTCAGAAGATGACCTCTTTCAGCGGTACCGGTACGTGGTGCCGGTGGTCGTCGTGGGCAATGGCCTGACGGTCGAAGCGCCGGTCACGGAGGATCGGCTGCGGTGGGCGCTGGAGCGCGTGCCTGGCCTGAAGGCCAGCCCGGCGGCCCAACCCCAGGTCACCGGGCGGCTGCGCGATTTCGTCGTTGCCGTAGACAGGCTCATCTTTCAATTCGCCAGACACTGGCTGTTGGTATTCAATCTGCTGTTGGGGCTGTACGTCGGCCTACCGGTGCTGGCTCCAGCACTGATGGCGTCCGGTGTCGAAGGCCCGGCTCGTCTCATTTACACCGTCTACAGGCCAATGTGTCACCAGTTGCCCTGGCGGTCGTTCTTCCTCTTTGGTGAACAGCCCTATTATAGCAAAGATTACCTTATCTCGCAGGTTGGCGCAGAGCCGTTGGCAACGTTATGGACAGCCGGGAGCTTTTTAGGCACCCTGGAACTGGGTTACAAGATAGCTCTCTGTGAGCGCGACGTGGCGACCTACGGAGCAATGCTGCTGGCGGGGGTGCTCTTTGGCCTGGTGAAGAAGCGCCTCAAACCGCTGCCCTGGCTGGTCTTTGTTTTGTTTCTGCTGCCCATGGCGATTGACGGCGGTCTGCAATTCATCGGCCTTCGCGAGAGCACGCCGTTGTTGCGGGTGATTACCGGTGGGTTGTTTGGCTTGGGCGCAATATGGTTGGCCTATCCTTATTTTGAAATGGGGATGCAAGATGTTCAGCAGGAACTCTATCACAAGTTTGGCTGGGAGTAGAGGTTATCCAAATCGACCTGTGACATAGGCTTCGGTGCGCGGGTCTTGGGGACGGGTAAAGATCTGTCCTCCTGGCCCAATTTCTACCAATTCACCGTTGAGCATAAAGACGGCCCGATCGGCCATGCGAGCTGCCTGTTGCACGCTATGGGGCACCAGTACGACTGTGTAATCCTCCTTCATCTGGTCCAGGGTGTCTTCCACTTTGGCCGTCGAGAGTGGGTCGAGGCCGGAGGTGGGGTTGTCCAGCAGGATGACCTCCGGCTCCAGGGCCAGGGTTCGGGCCAGACAGAGCCGCTGCTGCTGACCGCCAGAGAGCATGGCTGCCGGCTCGCCCAGACGGTCTTTGACCTCGTCCCACAGGGCGGCGGCGCGCAGGCTTTTTTCGACGATCCCGTCCAGTTGGCCCGTTTTACGAATACCCATCAGCTTGGCGCCGTAGGTCACGTTGCCCCGAACCGTTTCCGGCAGCGGGATGGGCACAGCAAAGACCATCCCCACCCGCCGGCGCAGCTCGATCACGTCCACGTCCGGCGCATAGATGTCCTGCCCCTCAAGGAGAATCCGGCCCCGCATTTCGTTTCCCTTCAGCAGGTCGTTGAGGCGGTTCAGCAACCGCAACAGCGTGGACTTGCCAGCCATTCCCGGACCAAAGAGCACCGTGATCTCATTGGCGTGGATTTGCAGGCTGACGTCCTTCAGGGCCGGCTCGCGGCTGTCGCTGAAAGAGAACGTCACGTTTTGAATATCTATTTTGACCCTGTTTGTGTCTGACATAGGTGCACTTGCCTCGCAAGAATTCGAGACCAGAGCAGCTCGTACAAATCCCGAATCCCGTCCTACCACTGTCGCTTTCGCCGGAACCGGCTGCGGACCACTGTCGCCACGATGTTCATCGAGAGTACCAACATCAGCAGCACCAGCGCCGTGCCGAACTGCACCTCAATAGGCATCCCTGGCACTTGTGTCGAAACGACGTAAAGATGATAGGGCAGGGTCATCGTCTGATCGAAAATTGAGGTGGGCAACCGGGGCAGGTAAAAGGCCGCCACGGTAAAGAGGATTGGGGCTGTCTCACCGGCAGCGCGCTCCAGGCCCAGGATGACGCCGGTGAGGATGCCGGGCAGCGCCTGCGGCAGCACCTGATAACGGATCGTCTGCCAGCGGGTGCCCCCCAGTGACACGCTCACCACGCGAAAGCTCTGCGGCACAGACAGGATGGCCTCCTCGGAGGTCGAGATGACGATGGGCAACGTCATCAGGCCCAGCGTTAGCGATCCGGCCACGATGGATGTGCCCATGTCCATGGCCAACACGAACAACCCCAACCCGAACAGCCCGTACACCACGGAAGGAATCCCCGCCAGGTTGATTATGGCCAGCCGGATGGCGCGAGTCAGCCAGGTGTCACGGGCGTATTCGGCCAGATAAATCGCCGCGCCCACACCCAACGGCAGTGCAGCTATCGCCGTGCCAAAGGTCAGCACCACCGTGCCGACGACGGCCGGCAGCACGCCGCCTTCCTTCATGCCGGAGCGGGGCATGGCTGTGAGGAACTCCCAACTGATCGCGCCGATGCCCTGGACGACAATATAGCCCAGCACCAGCAAAATCGGCACCACGACGCTGATGGCAGCCAGCGTCAGCGCCGCAAAGGCTATCTTTTCCGATGTTTGACGAGACATGTGCTTACCCCAGCAACCGCTCGCCCCGCTTTGATCCACCTCGGATGACGATCATTGAGGCAATGGCGTTAATGATAAAGGTCACCACAAAAAGGACAATGCCCACCACGAACAGAACGTGATAGTGCGTGCTTCCCCGGGCCACCTCGCCCATCTCGGCGGCGATGGTGGCCGTCATGGTGCGCACGGGCCGAAAAACGCTGTCCAGTGTGAGTGGCATGCGGGCCGCGTTGCCCGTGACCATCATCACGGTCATGGTCTCGCCGATAGCCCGCCCGATGCCCAGCATCACGGCAATGATCACACCCGACTGGGCCGCAGGCAGCGTCACACGCCAGATGGTCTGCCAGCGCGTGGCTCCCAGCGCCAGCGCGGCGTCGCGGTAAGACTTGGGCACGGCATCCAGAGCATCCTCGGCCACGCTGATGATGGTGGGCAGCGACATGTAGGCCAGCATCACCGCGCCGGTAAAGGCGGTCAGACCGGTGGGCACGCCCAGGTATTGCCGGATGAGCGGCGCGAGCGCGACCATCCCCAAAAAACCCAGAACCACCGAAGGAATACCGGCCAACACTTCGATGAGGGGTTTCAAGATCTCGCGAGCCCAGTTGGGGGCCACTTCGCGGATGAAAATGGCCGTAGCCAGGCCCAGCGGCACGGCCATGACCGTAGCCAGTACCGTCACCAGCGCCGAGCCGAGCAGTAGGGGCAACATGCCAAAGAGATCGAAGGTGGGGTACCACCGCTGTTTCGGCATCTCGGCGGGTGAGACACGGCCCAGCGCAGGCAGGCCTTCGCGCATCAAAAAGAAAAATATGATCGCCACCAAGGCAATGGCCGAAAAGCCGCAGACGCGGATCAGGTTTTCGATGAGAAATTCGCCCCAGTGGGGACGGTGCGAAGTGTTGGAATGGATCACAATGTTATCCTTGTCTCTCAGAACGGAATGTCCTCAAACACCAGCGGGCCAGCAAAGGCCAGTGCGTCATCCAAGTGCAGAGTGGCGGTTCCCCAACAAGCATCAGGGATGCGAAAAGACAGTTGAGATTTCATGTCCGGCAATGCTCCTTGCCAGCTCCGCACTGGGCGTGGTCTGGCCTTCTCCTGATATAAGAGCTTGACTTCAAACGGGCCAGGGATCTGGGTGTTGGGGTTGCAACGGAAGACAACCAGATCGTCTATAACAACCACTTCCTCGACAAAGCTCCACCGTCTGTAGAAAAGACCCTGATCGCCTAACCGGATGCGTGGCAACCAATGGCGACGAAGGTCAGATGGAAGCAAATGGAGCAGCGTCTGGCGCTCAGCCACTGAGCGACAGGCAATAAACTTGAGGGAGGATTCCAACGGCAGGTCATCTGGCACCAGGACTTCGGCGTTACGGTGGAAGACAATCTCGTCGCGCTCGTCAGGCGTGAACCAACGATTGTGGAATACTAGATGAAACGGGATGCTGAAAAAGAAATCACGCTCACCGTTGTGCGAAGCACGTGGACTACCCATGTTCCCGTTGGAGAATTCCGCTTCGTCCAGTGTCAGCACCATCAGGGCATCAAAGCAAAAGTATATTGGAATTGGGCAGTGGGCGCCGCCCAGTTGACGCCGACATATCGGACGGATACCTTCATTGCGATACTGGGTGGGCGTGCGCGGGCGGAAGTAAAGACGGACGTACTTGAGATGTTCTGGTCGGGTTTGCTCGATGATCCGTGGACTGGCGTTGTCCACTTTCATCAGCCCACGTCGCTCTGCCTCGATACGGCTGTAGAGATGCCCGGTTTGGAGAATGCTAACCGCATTGCGGACATCGGTGAAGTGATAAATGTAGCGCGGCCACCAACGCAGTGGCCCCAATCGTGTCGCCCATGCCTCAATGTGGCTTTTAATCTCATCCGCCCAGGGTTTCACACCACAATCTCCGCTTCTTTCGACGGGGTCGTGACAGGCAGTGGGACATAGTGCAACCCTTGAGCGGTAGTGTCTTGGCCCGCTACGCGCAGTTCGATAGGTCGAATATAGTCCAGTTTCGCCAGCAAGTCGCACAACCACGGAATGGCTCCGCTCTCACGAATCGGTTCTGGCATGTCCTCTTCCCGCAATGTGCCCCGCAGACGCAGGGCATTCCACAGATCTTCTATGTCTTCACGGTAAATGATGACAGGCCCACTGCCCGTTGATTTGAACAGAATGTGCTCATCGCTCATTTCGACCATTGGCCCAAACAGCTCTAGTTGCTGGGGCAGATTATTCAGGTCCTGCCATACCTGGTCGGCCGAAGGACGCTGGCGCTCCAGGCGCACCTGGCGGGCGTAACCAGGGTCCAATCGCTCTGGGATAAAGTCAGGAGACTTGGGGTAGAGGTGGATGTAGACCGGAATGGGCAAATCACGCAGATAGCGTTTCATTACGGATTGTACCTGTCGCTCCCAATCGAGTTCGCCGTGCCCACATCCTAGCTGAGGGAAGGAGACGCTGGAGATGCCGTAGTCGGCGTAGCGGTCAACGAACTTTTTCAGTCCAGCCTCGATGTACTCTACTCGTGAGCGTTGCCGCCAGTGTTTCTTGGTCGGAAAGTTGACGACTATTTTGTTGGGCGTTCGATAGATGTACAACTTGCCCACGTCTAGTTTTCCTTCGTGACATAGACGCCGATACCGCTGGTACATCTCTGGATAAAGTTGCTTGAAAACGGCAGCAATGCCCTTCCCCATCGCACCGACGGTATTGACAGTGTTGACCAATGTTTGGGCTGGCGACTCAAACAGATTGATAGTTACATAGATAAGCATTTTGTTTACACCTCGTATTGCGAACTTGCTCACATCAGTCGTCGCTCAATGGTACAAACCCCAACTCTCTCACCAGCGCCTGTCCCTCCGGGTCGAGGATCCAATCCAGGTACTCGCGCATGGCGCCGGTCGGCTCGCCGGCGGTGTACATGAACAGCGGCCGGGCGATGGGATACGTGCCGTCTTGCACTGTCTCGACGGCGGGGGACACACAGGGGCCACCGGGCTTGTCTATGACACACAGCATTTTCTGGTCATGCGTCACGTAGCCCAGGCCGTCGTAGCCAATGGCGTTGGGGTTTTGGCGAATCTCGTTGCTGATGCCTTCCGACGAGGGCATGAGCAGCGTGTCAGGGGAAAAGAGGCGGTCATCGTTTTTGATGCCCTCGCGGACGACGCGCTCCAAAAAGTAGACGTGGGTGCCAGAGTTGGATTCGCGGGAGAGCAGCACGATGGGGCGATCCTCGCCGCCCACCTGGTGCCAGTTGGTGATCTGACCGGTGAAAATGGCCGAAAGCTGAGCGATGCTCAGACCGTCCACGGGATTGGAGGGATGCAACACCACAGCGATGGCGTCGCCGGCGATGATATGCTCCACCGGTTCGATGCCGTTTGCCCGCGCTTCGTCCATCTCTTCTGGTTTCATCTTGCGCGAGGCGTTGGCAACGGCCACCGTGCCGTTGATCATGGCCGCGATGCCGGTGCCAGAGCCGCCGCCGGTGACCGAGATACGCACCTCGGGCCGGACCTCTGCATAAGCCTCGGCCCAGGCCAGCGCCAGGTTGACCATGGTATCGGAACCTTTGTTCTCGATGGTCTGAGTTGCGCCTCTCTCCGACGATCTATCAGGGCGACCGCCACAGGCTGCCAGCAGGGTCAAGCACAGGAGCCCGATCAGGGTCAGGTTGGGTCTGTGTTTCATGTGGCGTCTCCAGGGGGATTATAGCATGGCAATCCCGATCCGTCAATGAGCGAGCCGGGCGGCCGGGCGGATGCAGGGAATTGACTTTCGCCAGTTTTGAGTTACAATCAGGGTGAGCGGAAGGTTGAAGGTCAGGAGCGGGGTATGGAAATCAAAATCGTCGTTCGGCATCTGTGGTTCTTTTACGACTCATTTGAGGCACTGAAGGGAATCACACTGGAGATCAAGACGCGGCAGATCACGGCTCTCATTGGGCCGTCGGGCTGCGGCAAATCCACGTTTCTACGGACGTTGAACCGGATGAACGATACCATCGCCGGCACCCGCGTGGAGGGCCAGGTGTTGTTGGACGGCAAGAGTATCTACGATCCCGAGGTGGACGTGGTAAACCTGCGCCAGCGGGTAGGGATGGTCTTTCAGCGGCCCAATCCCTTTCCACAGTCGGTGTACGACAACGTGGCTTTTGGGCCTCGGGTGTTGGGGATGCACCGGCAGCGGAAACTGGACGAGATCGTCGAGCAAAGCCTGCGCCGCACTGTGCTCTGGGACGAGGTGAAAGAGGACCTCAAGCGCCCGGCACTGGATCTGACAGCGGGGCAACAGCAGCGGCTGTGCATCGCTCGTACGCTGGCCGTGGAGCCAGAAGTGATCCTCATGGACGAGCCCTGTTCGGCGCTGGATCCGGTGGCCACGCTGGCCATTGAGGAGTTGATGCAGCAACTGAAACAGGATTACACCATCGTCATCGTCACCCACAACATGCAGCAGGCAGCCCGTGCCTCCGACTGGACGGGTTTTTTCTGGCTGGGCGAGTTGATCGAGTACGGCGAGACGGAGGCGCTCTTTACCACTCCAAGGCAGAAACTGACAGAGGATTATATCACCGGGCGGTTGGGCTAATCTGTGGGCAACAGGCGGGCGGCGAACCAGGCGGCGGTCATGTTGGTTCGCTCTTCCCTGGGGTCGGCAAAGAACTCCTGCGGCGGCGCTTTAGTTAGATCGTTCAAAGAATCTGACTGAAGAACAGTTTGGTGCGCTCCTCCTTGGCCCGGTTTGGATCCTCAATAGCCGCTTTCAACTCCTCGGCTGTCAGCTCTTCCACGATGTCGCCTTCGTCGAAGAAAAAGGTGCGATTGGCAACCTCTCTGGCGAATCCCATCTCGTGGGTGACCACGATCATGGTCATGCCCGACCGGGCCAGCTCGATCATCACATCGAGTACCTCTTTGATCATCTCCGGGTCCAGTGCCGAGGTCGGCTCGTCGAAGAGCATGATTTTGGGCTGCATGGCCAGGGCACGGGCGATGGCCACCCGCTGCTGCTGCCCGCCCGACAACTGGCCGGGGTACTTTTGGGCCTGTTCGGGGATGCCTACGCGCTCCAGAAGCTGCATGGCGATTTCCTCCGCCTTGTCCTTTGACCATTTTCGGACCCATATCGGAGCCAGGGTGACGTTGTCAATGACCTTCAGGTGCGGAAACAGGTTGAACGACTGAAACACCATCCCAATCTCGCGCTGAATGGCGTGAATATTGCGCAGGTCGCTGGTCAGTTCGATGTCGTCTACGATGATGTCGCCCCGCTGGTGTTCCTCCAGGCGGTTGATGGTGCGGATAAATGTGGACTTGCCACCCCCCGATGGTCCGCAGACGACGACCACCTCGCCTCTCTTGACGATCACGTTCACACCCTGCAGCACGTGAAAATCGCCGAACCACTTGTGCACGTCTCGGCAGATGATGATATCTTCCGCTGTGTTCAGTTTCTCGTTCTGCATATGCTCCTCCACCAAAGTGGGTTGGTATGCTGGTAAATTGGCAAGTTGGTCAGCCTCCTGATTTACCAGTTTCCCAATCTACCGGTTCCTATCGTTCCCCCACGCCCAGCACCTGCTCCAGGCGACGGCTGGCGTAGGACATGGAATAACAACAGAAAAAGAATATGACCGCAGCGAAGGCGTAAACTTCTTTGTGCAGGCCGATGAACTCGTGTTGAGCAGTCACGGCCTTGGCAATGCCCAACAGGTCCAGGAGGCCGACGATAACCACCAGCGTGGTGTCCTTGAACAGGCTGATGAACTGCCCGACGATGGCCGGGATCACGGCGCGAAGCGCCTGGGGCAGCACGATCAACCCCATCACCAGCATCTCATTCAACCCCACTGCCCTGGCGGCTTCGTACTGGCCTATGGGAATCGCGGCCAGCCCTCCGCGGATGTTCTCGGCCGTGTAGGCCGCACTGAACAGGGTCATGCCGGTGAGCGCGCGCATGACGGTGCTGAGCCGGATCTCCGGGGGGAGAAAGAGGGCCAGCATGTTCTGACTCATAAAGAGCACGCTGATGAGCGGGACACCGCGGATCGTCTCGATGTACACCGTACAGAGCACCTTGATGGCCGGCAACTTGCTACGGCGGCCCAAGGCCAGCAGAACGCCCAGCGGAAACGAGGCCCCGATTCCGACGATGGCCAACACGAGTGTCAGCA
>CAYNKW010000042.1:15081-21596 GCA_964397845.1 uncultured Anaerolineae bacterium | reverse complement strand
TCAAAAATGATCAGCCGCTGCTCGCTGGCCGGGTCGTACAGGCCGATCTCCACCTGGTGCTCGCCCGGCTGTGCGCCGGCGGCCACCCAGAAGCGATGCAACTGCACGATGACGTCACCCGCTTGCAGGCTGCCCAGGCCGGCATCCAGGCCGTCGTGACCACCCAGCACCTGGCTGTGCGCGTCGAGCAGGTGGACAAAGACCTTGCGCCGGCCGTCCAGGGAGCCGCGCGTGCGCCAATAGGTGAGCAGGCTCACCTGTCCACCCGGCGTAAGACTCTTTTCCTGCCACTCGTAGCCGAGAAAGTCGAACTGGCCGCCAAAGTTGACCGGCAGCGGGTGCGGCTGGCGCAGGCCCTGGGGGTCGCCGGGCAGGAATTCAACCTCGGGGCTGATGATGACCGTTAAAGACTCGCCAAGCGCGGCGACGTGGGCCCGCCATTCGTCCATTCGCTTCACCTGATAGAGCGTGAAGGCCAGCGCGCCGTCGTCCAACGTGTGCGCCTCGGGTGGGACGCTGTAACGGGCCAATTGGCCGGCCAGGACCGGATCCAGCGGCACGATGCCGGGGATCAACAGACGGGCAGGGCCGTTCCCGTCCGGGAGTACCAGTGCGCCGCGCGTATCGCACCAGCGCACAGCCAGGTCACGGCGGCGAAGGCTCACAGCCAGCGTCAGCGGGTCCACCTCGTGGACCGAAAGGCCAGCCATTGCCACGGGCGTGGCTTTGTCGCTGGCGTCCAGGTAACGAGCAGCCTGCGTGATGCCAGTTTGGAAGGTGTAGTGAACTCTGGGATCGGCGGCCCACTCGACGAAATAGTCGCCATAGGTCAGGCCAGCGTTGAGGACGAAAGCCAGGGCCAGCACGGCGGGTACGATCCGCCGCCACCGCGCCCACAAAGCGCGCCCGGCAAGGCCAGGCAGGATAAAAGCGACGGGCAGAGCGGCAAAGGCACGGGGAAAGCTGGGTGGGTCGGCAGTGACGATCGAGGGCAATAGACCGACCAGCAGCCAGACGAGCAAAAAGGCGTAGCGAGGCTGCCGCCAGCGCCAGAGGACCAAAAGCAAGCCACCGTAAAAGAGCAGGATCGTGACCGGCTCGACGAACACGGAGCGGCCAGGGACGTTCACCTGCCAGTACGGCTCACCGGTAAAGCCGAACATGCCGGCGACGGCCAGGGCGCTGTGGAGCACCGGCTTGGGGTTGCCTTGGAGCAGTTGGGCCAGCGGCTCGTTGACCTGACCGGTGCGGACTTCGGCCGCCGGGTGAGTGCGGATGTACCATGCCATCGGCGTGACGAGGATCGCCGCCAGGAGAAAGACCGTCCCCACGGCCGGCCAGCGTCCCCGGAGCATTGAGCGGTGAAAGAGAGCCAGGTAAGCGACAAAGCCTGCAAGGGAGATCGGCACGGCGCGGCTGGCCATGTAGGTGTGCAGTGTCGCGCCCATGAGAACGCCGGCCAGCAGAAACCACCGCCACCCCTGCCGGGGGAGCTTGGCGTCGGCGGTCAAAGGCATCTCCAGGCCATTCCAAAAAGCCAGAGCCGTGGCGCAGAGCAGAACCGGCAGCAGGTTGAGTCGCAGCCCCAGCCGGGCGAAAAAGATGGGCCAGACAGTGATGGCCATGAGGCCAGCGGCGACGAGGGCTACCCGGCGGTCAAAGAGCCGCCGGGCCAGTGCATAAGTCGCCGCCAGGCCGAACAGACCCAAAAAGGGCGCCCAAAAGCGCACACCCAGCCAGTTGGGGCCAAAGGCCGCCACCGAGAGGGCCATCAGGTAAGAAAAGATCGGCTCGTGGCCATAGCTCTCGGTGAAGTAGATGCGTAATTGGCCTTCCAGCACACTGCCGGCCATCTGCCAACTGGTGACTTCGTCGTGCTCCAGTCCCGGTGGCACGTCGCCCAATTGATGCAGCCGTAGAAAGGCGGCTACTAGCAGAATCGCGATCAGCACCGCCAGTTCCCACTTTTCCCACCCCTCCTCAACCTCCCAACCTTCCAACGTTTTAACCTTCCAACCGCTCAGAACCGCTTCATCCGCAGCATCATTTTGTGAATCCCCAGGCGAGACGTACTCCACTTGAGCACGTTGGGCACCCGTCGAGGGGAAAGGAGGTAAAACCTGAGGTATGCCTTCCGCTTGAGCCATTGCAGCTTTTTGGCCGGGAGCACCTGGGGCGAGTTGTAGACAGAGGTGTGGTAGTAGTCGAACTCGGCGACGTCGCCGCCTACAAGGTCACGGGTTTGTTCCCATAGGTAGGTGCCGGGAAGAGGAGTGGTGATGTTGAAAGCGGCCTCGTCAATGGGCAGCCGCGCGGCAAAGCGAATGGTCCTTTCGATCTCCTCTTCTGTCTCGGTCGGCGCACCGATCATGAAATAGCCGCCGACCTTCAAGCCCAGGCTCTTGGCGATGCTCACCGCCTGCCGGACGTCCTCGATCGTGCTCCGTTTGTCATAGATCTGATCCAGGATGCGCTGCGTGCCGCTTTCGATGCCCATATTGATCTGCACCAGTCCAGCCTTGACCATTGGTTCCAACAGCTCACGGGTGACCAGGTCGGCCCGGACGTTGCAGCCCCAGCGAAGGCCCAGGTTCATCTCCTTCAGCCGGGCACTGAACTCTTTGATCCAGCCACGGTGGATGATGAACGTGTCGTCCTCGAACATGAAAGCGTTGAGGTCATAGGTCTCCTTGAGATGCACCAGCTCGTCCAGCACGTCGTCCACGCTGCGGCGACGCACCTTTCTGCCAAACAATCGCCACAGCGTCGGCTGGCAGTAGGTGCAGACGTAGGGACAGCCCCGCGAGGTGATGAGCGAGGTGCCCAGCAAGGTGGGATCGGCGGCGGTGAGACTGTACCAGGCGCGGGTGTAGGTCTTTATGTCCACCGCGTCGCGGGCCGGCCAGGGCAGCGCCGAGAGGTCCTGAATGAGCGGGCGCGACGGGTTGCGAACGACCTCTCCATCGGCGGTCTTGTACCAGATACCGGCCACGCCGCCGGGATCGGCGCCGCGCTGCACCAGTTCCAGTAGTGTCTCCTCTCCCTCGCCGAGGGCCACGGCGTCCACCTGAGGCAGGGCCAGCGTGTCATCAGGCAGGACGGTGGGGTGCGGGCCGCCCCAGATGACCAACGCCTGGGGATTCGTCTCGCGGGCGATCGTTGATGCGCGCTCCGCGTCGCGCACCATGCTGGTCATCACCGACACACCCACCACATCGTAGCGCCGGGCCGATAGTCCCTCCCGCAAATAGTCGAACGGCTTCTTGCGGAACGTCAGGTCAAGGATATCTACCTGAGCGTCGCTCTCGCGGCGCAGATAGGCGGCCAGGGAAAGAATGCCCAGCGGAGGCTGGCCGGACGGGTATCGAGTCCGGGGAAAAACCAGTGCTATGTTCATTTCTTGCCTCTTGCACGCAATACGTGGTTCGTGTTGCGTAGCACAGAATGGTACATTGTTATTCTGTCACCCGGATCGGTTGGAGCAACAACCGGTCGGCCACTTCTTCGTCGCCCTCAAAGAGGGCGAATCGCCGGCCGTCGTCGGCGGTGTAGACGCCTATCTCCACCTGGTATTCGCCTGGCGGCGCATCGGCGGGCACGGTCAGCCGGGTGTACTGCACAATGACGTCGCCGCGCTGCCAGCCGTAAGGCGACACGTCCAGCCCGTCCCAGCCGGCCCAGATCCTGCTGTGAGCATCCAGCAGGTGGATGAAAACCGTGGTGGAGAATGGCGCTTCGCCCAGCACACGCCAGTAGGTGGTGAGGGTCAGTTCGTCGCCGGGAGCGGCCTCCACCGGCGATAGGTCGTAACCCATGAACGACAGGGCGTCGCTGGCGTCGCGAAAGGCGACAGGCAGCGTCGCTGGATGGCGCAGCTTTTCCGGGTCGCCGACGACAAAGTCCACGGCGGGGCTCCACCATACCGGATTGATCGCCGCCAACGACGACGCCGCAGCGTCCAGCGTCAGCGCCGCGTCCAGGTGGTAGACGGTGTGGTCCTGGCTTGCGCTTACCGCTTTGGCCCACCCTAGCAGGGCCTGGCGCAGCGCTGGCGCAAAGGGCAGCACGTCGGACACAATATAGGTGGCCTCGCCGGTGACCGGCGCAATAAAGCCAGCGCACGGGTCGAAAGCGCGGACGAGGGTGTTGGGTCGGGCCAACGCCGCCTTGAGCGTCTCGGTCTCCACGTCACGGTAGCTCACACCGCCGATGATCACAGTGCGGGGCAGGCCCTTTGGCTCCGGCACGCGGTAGACAAAGATCGAGTAGCCGGGCCGGGCCAACGGCTCCTGCTCGCGGAACCAGGCAAAGATATCATGATCGTCAAACAACACTCCTTGCAGGTTCGTGGCGCTGATGGCGTACAGGCCCGGCGCGGGCTGGTAGGGATTGAAGGCAAAGGTTTCGGCAGAACCCTGGTGCAGCGGAAAACCGGGCAGAGGCCGGTAACGGATGCCGTACCGTTCCGGACGGGCCGGGCCGAACCAGCTCAGGTATATCCGGTCAATGCCTTCCTGATCCAGGTAATCCCGCAGGGCTGGCAGATCCTGTCCCCAGTCTAGATTAGAGTCCACCAGATACCGATACCCGTTCTCCGGCCCGCCAACGATCTCGTTAAAATAGGCCAGATAATGTGGATAAATGCGCAAAGCAGAGAGCGTCTGCCAGACTACCAGGATACCAAGCACCACAGACTGTAAATTGTAGACTGCAAACTGCAGACGGCGATTCGCAATTCGCAATTCGCAATTCGCAATTTTACTGACATAGACAAACAGCAATGGCAAAATGGGCAACAGGTGGCGGTAGCCGATGTTCAGCGAACTGCTCATCAGTGCCAGCAAGTATACGACGGCAGGCAACAGCAGCCACATCTCGGCACGCCAACTCTGGCGGCGTATGGTCAGCACCAGGGCCAGGGCCAGCAACAGCAGCATCGGTAGCGGTGTCTTGATGAAAAAGGCCACTGGGAAATAATACCACCAGCCTCTAGTCGAGTACTGGCCCATGAGAAAAGCAGGGTTGCCCCTCTCGGTGCGCTCAAAGATGATTTTAAGGCCGTTCCAATAGGAAGGCATGGGCAAGACCACCCTTGGTCCTGGGGCCCAAGCCCTGGGTCCTTGAGCCCCAGGATCAAGGAGACCCAGGGTGCCCTCACTACTCAAAGGCCCGAGTTCCAGTCCGTAGATACCCCACGCCACAGCCAGCCCAATGACGACCAGAGCCATCAAGTACAGCATCCAACTCCACTCGAGCGAGCGCCACCAGGGTGGACCGGCAGGCCTGACTGGTTCAGGCTGGAATAGCTCGGCGCCGGCCGGCGGCCCTACTGTGGTCGTCTCGCCGGGGGAGAGGGGCACCAAATCAGGTTCGGCCGGTGGGCGGGCGGGCGCAGGACGCTTGCGCCAGGCGTGTATCACGACCAGCAGGGCAAAGATCGGTAAAAGGATGACGGCTGAGAACTTGGCCGCCAGCGCCAACCCCAGCACTACTCCGGCGGCGACCGCGCCGGATATCGTAGGCCCGGTCATGAACCGCCAAAAGGTATACAGGGCAAAGAACATAAAGCAGGTCAGGCCCAGGTCGTTGGTCGCCAGGCGGGTATGAGCCAGGATGTTAGGTGAAAAAACGTAGAGCGCCAGAGCCAGCAGTCCGGCGGCTGGCCCATGCATTTCTGCGGCCCAGGCATAAACACCCATTCCCAGCAACAGGCCCAGTAGAACGATCGGCACCCGTGCCCAGTTGACAACCTTTTGTGCCTCAATGGGCTGGCCGTCGGCATCGGTGGCGTGCCATAGCAGTTCGTCGCCAAAAGCGTACCAGTTGGCCGATGCCCAGGAAGGGTGATCGGTGGGAAGTTGGGGCCGTATGACCAGCAGCGGCAAAGCGCTGATGGCGTTGACCAGCGGCGGATGCTCGCGGCTCAGGCGGAGGTCTCTGGTACGCAGGTAGGCATAGCCCCGCGCGATGTGGTTCTGCTCGTCCATGGTGGGCGACTTTTGCCCGGCGCTGAGGAGCGCTTGCAAGACAAACACGCCCAACAGGGCCAGAGCGACGATGGTGATCAGTTTCTCTTTTCTGTCAGTGCCCAACTTTTACTCCCCCTGTGATGGCTTAGTCTCACCGCCCGGTGATCCCGCTAGATTCCCCCAAAATTGTCCTTGGTTAAGACAAGATCGTATAGGAAATTTGCTTTCCTAGCGGGTTCTTCCTTTATGCTTGAGACTATTTCATACCCCACTCTCTGAAAAGCTTCAAGACTTCTGGTGTTGTAATCGACTATGCCGGGTTCATATATCACATCAACCCTCTCTCTTAGGAATCCGAATTCTGTAAGTAGACGGATGACCTCAGTGCCAATGCCTTGTCCCCAGTATTGTTTCTCGCCAATTGCCAGGTCAATTCGACGACAATCTAAATCAGGATACCTTTGGAGAACCCGGTCAATATTCATTTTCTGAAGCCAACATTCTCCAATCGGTTTGCCGTCAGCCTCAATAATGAAACAGATCGCA
>CAYNKW010000042.1:9909-14981 GCA_964397845.1 uncultured Anaerolineae bacterium | reverse complement strand
CCCGCCTCAACTGCATCCACGCCGACCTGCGGCCAGAGTTCTGTGTAGGCCCACTCACGCGCACCCAGCCCGCCCACGGTCGGCACCATCAATGCAAGCGAGGTCGGCGGCACGAACAAGAAGAAATAGCTCAACGAGACGTCCACGCCCACCGACAAGGCAATAGAATAGTTCAAAAAGATGAGCAAGACGTTAAAGATCAACGAGATGCCGATGGCTTGACCTATCGCTTTCGGGCCAGGGCCGCAGATGGCGGCGTACAGCTTTTCCACCTGATTCTTGACCCCAAACGGCAATCCAGTTGGAATGAACCCAATGACGCGGCCCAACAGTTGCTGTTGAAACAGCAACCCCCCTCCCACCAGTCCCCCTACCGCCAGTGCGGCGATGCCTAGCGCCAGCGCGGGTGAGATCAGGCTCAAACTGAAGGGGATGGCCAGCAAGGCCATGGCCAGCAATACCAGGATGCCAGTGAGGCGGTCTACCAGCACCGTACCTGTCGCCTCGTGAGCACGACGGCTGTCCAGGGCCACTTCGATGACACGCACCACGTCACCACCAAAGCCACTGGGCAGGAAGGTATTAAAGAAGGTGCCGACAAAATAGAGTTTGATCAACCGACCAATGGGTGCTTGCAATCCCAATCCCGTTAACAGTGCTTGCCAACGGTAGGCCCGAAGCGCTGTGCCCAGGACGCACAGGGCAAAGGCCAATCCCAACCAGCCAAGATGCACCGATTGGATCTGTCGCCAGATTTCCGCCAGCCCGATGCGGGGCAAGACCCACGCCAGCAGCCCCACGCTGATGCCTATCTTTAGCAGGTTGCCCAGGTGCCGCCGAATGGTTTCCTTCACCGTGCTCTCACCTCGATAGGATGTAGCAGCAGACGATCGGCCACGGCTGCGTTGCTGTCAAACACCGGCCACCGGGAAAAGTCGCCCGTGGCATAAAAGCCGATCTCGAGCTGGTAAATGCCTGGTGCCGCATCGGTATCCAGCGTCACAGCGTGAACCTGGACGACCACGTCGTCCGGTTGCCAGTGGGCGACCGGTGCATCCAGCCTGTCCTGTCCTCCCTTGACCTGGCTGCGCGCGTCCAGCAGGTGGCAAAAGATCGCCGCTGGCACATCGGGTGGGGTCAGCACGCGCCAGTAGGTAAGCAGCAATAGTGTCTCGCCGGGAGCCATCCGCTCCCGATCCAGTTCGTAGCCCAGGAAGGCGACCTGGTGCCCCAGATCCACCGGCCGAACCAACGGGCGACGCAACTGGTCTGGGTCCCCTGGCTTGAACTCGACCTCCGGGCTCCAGAACACTGGACTGTCCTGCGTCGCTTCCAGCCGTGCCGCTAATCGGTCAGCCAGGGACAGATGATAGACGGCGAAGGCATTGTTAATGTCGTCAGGGCGCAGTTGCCCTTTGCCCTTGGTCCTCAGGCCCAAGGGCCGCACAGCCACAGGCTCGATCCCGTCAAGGAACACCTGGTGCAAGGCCGGGTGCAAGCTGGCTGCCGCCGGAAAGACATAGCGTGCCCCGGTTCCACCAGCGGGGAGCACCAGCGCGCCCCGCCCGTCGAACCAGCGCGGAGCGACGTCTTTTCGGCGCGAGATCGCTTCCAGGACGTAGGGATCGTGATAGGCCAGGGGATACTCGGTAGAGATGGCAATCGATCCGCTGTCGAGTTGCTCGTCCAGGTAGCGGGCGATCTCGCGCAGGTTGGTGTGATACACCTCGCGCACGTCCGGCTCGGCGGCCCATGTCACAAAATAGTCGCTGTAGGTCAGCCAGGCGTTGAGGCCAACCACCATCGTTACCCCGGCAACGGCGGCCCATCGCGCCAGGCGGCCCCGCGCCCACAGCCAGCGCGCCGCTTCCACCGTTCCCAGGGCCAACGTCAGGTATACCGCCGGCTGCGCGCCCATCATGCGCTGCACGCTGGTCATCGCCCCGGTGACCAGACTGGGAACGAGGCCAGCGAACAGCCAGAGCAGTAAAAAGGCATAGGCCGGCTGCCGCCAGCGCCACAGCGCCAGCCCGAGACCCATGTAGAAAAAGATCGAAGTCAACGAATCAAAGACGGGCCGTCCCGGCAGGTTATAACGTGGGTGTGTGTCGCCAACGAAGGAGAACGTTTTGAGCGCCTCGATCAGGTTCCCGGTCAGGGGACGAAAGTTGCCCTGGCGGGCCTGGGTCAGCGGTTCGGCCAATTGTCTCAGGCGGACTTCGTGCCCGGGATGGGTCGTCAGGTAGATGGCCAGCGGCGCAGTGACGGCCGCAGCGATGAACAGCATGAGCAACAGGCCCCGCCAGGCTCGCCGCCACATCGCACGGTGAAAGATCGCCAGATAGATCGCAAAGGCGACAAAGGCAGGCGACATCGCCCGGCTGGCCATGTAGGTGTAAAAAGTGCCGCCAGCAAAAAGGCCCGCCAGGGCCCAGTCTCTAAACCATCCCTCCTTGGAGAATCCCCGCCACAGGAAAAAGATCGCTGGCACAAAGAGTAGGGGCAACGTGACAGACCGCAAACCCTGGCGGTGAGAAAAGACGGGCCAAAAGGAGAGAGCCAGACCAGTGGCCGTAGCCAACGCCACCCATCGATCGAAGGCACGGCGGGCCAGCAGGTAGCTACTGAGGACGACGCCTAAACCGCAGAGAGCCGTCGTCAGGCGCAGGGTAACGTTGGTGACGCCGCTCGGCACGGAGATCAGCGCGACCAGGTAGGTATATAGCGGCTCGTGGCCATAGCCGGTGGGAAAGTAGATGGGCCGGACGCCGGCCAGCACACCAGCCGCGTCGTGGGCGTTGTTGGCCTCGTCGTGGGTCAGGCCGGGTGGCACTTCACTCAATTGGTAAAATCGAAAGCAGGCGGCGACGATCAAGATCGCCGCCAGGGCCACAATCTCCCAATGCGTGTTCGATGGAGAAGCAGGTTTTAAGGCAGATGGGCTGTGAGCCATAGGCGGTCACACTCAAACGCCGCCTCCGTGAGAAAGGGGGGAGACGGCGGATAGGATGGCAGCGCAATTATATCACGGGCGGCCAACCTTTACAAGTGAGGTAGAAGGTTCCAATTCTCAATCCCGAATGGCCCGAATGGATTGGCCGCATTGGCGACAGAAGGTATCCCCAGCCAGGAGAGACGCGCCACAGCGGGTGCAGAAAGCGTCAGACACGACGAGGCCCATCTTCCGGCGCAGGGCCATGATCTCTCGCCGCAGGCTGGCGATAGCTTTTGCGTTGCCCTTTTCATCGCCCAGGGTGCGGAACTGGTGCTTCTTGAAGGCCAGTTCGGTGGCCAGTTGGAACAGGCGGCCCCACTGCCGCCAGGCTCGCCAGTCCCCGGCTCGCAGGGCGCGCCAGCGGGTGGCGAAGCGTTGCCTGTAAGACAGGATCACCCTGTGTTCTTGGACTGGCAAGATGCCCCTGGTCACCTCCTCGCGCAACTCGGCGGCGATGCATCGCTGCTCCTGGCGTGCCGCCACCAGAGCAATGACGGCCACGACCAGCACACCACCCCAATCGGCGACGAGACTGAAGAGGATGATCAGGCAACCCACTTCGGCCAGCGAGGCTCCCAGGTTGTGGACGGCATGACAAGTGATGGCTGCTCCCAGGCCAGCCAGGGGCGCCAGCCAATGCTTCCAACGTTCGCGAGCCAGCCGGGCGTAGCCAAAGCCAATACCCGTGAGGGCGGTGAAAAAGGAGTGGTTGAGGCCAAAGAGAACAGTTCGCATAAAGACGACCACGCTCCAGTTACCCCAGCCGCCTTCGCCCAGGCTGGCGAGAGAGTAGAACAAGTTCTCCGTCGTAGCGAAGCCAAAGCCTACCAGCGCGCCATAGATGATACCGTCCAGCACGTTGTCGAATTCGTGCCGCCAGAAGAAAAAGAGACCCAACAAGGCAACAGCCTTGACGACTTCTTCTATGGCCGGTGCAATCAGGCTGCTGCTGACCACCTGGTAAGCCAGGCCCTCGCCCAGCGCCACCAGTGGGACGTCGAGCAAAAGCTCCGCGATAAGCGAGACCAGGATGGCCGGTATCGCCCCCCATAAAAAGGCCACCGCTGCCAGGCTCAGTGGCTCCTTCTCGTAGCGATCCAGCCACCAGACCAGAGCCACGTACAGGGCCGTAGTGGTGAGACCGATGAGAATAGAGAGGACGAATCCGAGTAGCATGGCTACCTCGCTGTGATACGTGGTATCATCGGTGGGCCAGCAGTCGCTTGCGGAAAATGGCCCAGCGAGAAAAGAGATGCACCAGCGGCAAGCTCCGGCGACCGACCACGCGACCTTGCGCCAGTGCCTCCAGAAACGATACGGGGTCATCGAAGGCAGGCATCTCGACGTAGGCGCGACCGATCTCGAAGGCGGTGTGAGCGTCGGAACCGGCGGTGCCGGGCAGACTGTGGGCGCGGGCGAACTCGGCGGCGCGCCGGTTGTGGAGGGCAAAGGTGGTGCGGGCGTTGAACACCTCGATGCAGTCCACCAGGTGCACAATGCGGCGCAGGTTCACCTCGCCTATCGCCTCGCCGCGCGTCGGGTCCAGCGGATGCGACACGCCCACCACGCCGCCCTGCTCGCGGATGCGGGCAACTGTCTCCTCCGGCGATAGGCCCGGCGGGATGAGTCCCTCGATGAAAAAGGCCTGCATCTCGCCGTGGGTGGTCTTGATCTCTTCGCCGACGATCACCAGTTCCGGAGCCATGTCCCGCAGGCGCAGTGCGCCCTCGATGATATTGTGTCCTGTGACGGCAATGCGATGGATGCCCTTGCGCTCGCAGGCACGGATCACTGCTTCCAGCGGCGTCAGGGAGTCTTTGGAATAGATCGTGTGGCAGTGCAAGTCTGCACGCACCCAGCCCTGGGGCAAAGAGTTAGACACGACTACCTCTGCTGAAACACCAACTGCTCAGACCCTATAGCAATGACGTCTCCATGGCGTAGTTGGCGCGCCCGGTCGATCCGGACGCCGTTGACCGTGGTGCCGTTGGCGCTGCCCGGGTCGACAATCGTCCATTCGGCCCCTGTGAAGGTAATGGTCGCGTGATACCGCGAGACCTGGGGGTCTCGGAGTACG
>CAYNKW010000042.1:0-9809 GCA_964397845.1 uncultured Anaerolineae bacterium | reverse complement strand
CCCTGTGAAGGTAATGGTCGCGTGATACCGCGAGACCTGGGGGTCTCGGAGTACGGTGTCGTTGTCGGCGGCCCGCCCCAGGCGAAGCGACGATTGTTTCCCCTTGCCAGGGAGCAGATGGTGGCGGCCGACCGGGAGCAGGTGGGGAGGTTGGAGACACCGGTCGGGGCGCCGGGCGTCGCTTCTTTCCCCAAAACATCACCACTAAAACGATCAGGCCAACAACTACGACCGCAAGACAACAGAGTGCACCAATCAACAGGATGCTTGTGCGCGACAGTAAATCGGATGAACCGGGGGTTGGATGACCTTGATGGTCTCTTGCAGTATTTCTGGCACCTTGGAGGCATCGTCGGCCTCGAAAAAGTTGCCCCCCGTCAACTCGGCCAGTTGGCGAAAAGCTTCGACCGCTTCCGAACTGTAGACACCTTCGTTGCCCACCACGATGGCCTGGATGATCACCGGGTCGGCCTCCTCAGCCGCCCTGGCCACGCTGGCGGCGGTCAACCCTTCCCGGCTGGGGTCATGGGGCGGCGCATCCCCCATCACGATCACCTGCTTGTTCGCATTGTTCCGCCAGCCGCCCACCGCCCTGGAATCAATGGCCCGCATCAATGCTTCTAACGCCGCCTCCGGTTCGTTGCCATCACCGACACTCAAGCTGTTGATGTTGGCGATTTTGTTCCTATCCACCCTGGAGGTATCACAAAATTAGCGGAAGAGGCGACACAATCGCCATCAGACCATGCCGTCGCTGACACTTTCTTTCCTGGTTCCGGTTCTTGTGCAAAGCCCATGTCCGTAGGTGCAAGGAACATCCCTGCAATAACAAGGGCTAAGCTTATGGTCAATGATAACCGCCCTTTCATGATTTTCCTCCGATCTTTGGATGGTTCATTATTGATAATGAGCGAACGCTAGGTACTCAGCTATCTCTCAAACCCACAACGAGTATACCACGCTTTTCTGAAGAACTGAGTAAACAAACTGTAAATTTCCCGTATAGGTTGCATCAATTTTGCGCGGGGCTAATAATGTCTGCGAGCCTATCAAAACCCACCCCATCCTTAGTTCGAGAATAACGCCTCGTCAAAGAAAGCGATTACCCGCGCCTCAAACTCGGCCAACTGTTGGCGTGCCGATGCGGCGTGGCCCACCTCCTCTGGTAGCCAGAGCGATTTGGGTTCCCTGGCAGCCTGGTACAGACGGCGGGCATTCTCCGGTGGGATCACCGTGTCGGCCAGGCCGTGGATGAGGAGCACCGGGCGCGGGCTGAGGCGGGCGATGTCGTCCACCGGGCGCACCAGGCTGGTGTCGAGGCCAGTCTGCCACTCACCCAGCGCCACTACCAACGGCGCAAAGGGGAATCGGGGCAAGCCGGTAAGGTTGGTAAAGTCGTTAGCGATGGTATCCGCCAGCGAGGCATAAGCTCCCTCTGCCACCACGGCCTTGAGCTCTGGTGTTTGCGCTGCAGCGCGGACGACCGTCGCGCCGCCCATAGAGTGTCCCAGCACGCCGATGCGATCCGGTTCGACGTCAGGACGAGTCAGTAGATAGGCCACGGCTGCCTGCACATCTTGTACCTCGTCGTAACCCATCGTCACCAGGTCACCCTCGCTCTCGCCGTGGCCGCGAAAGTCAAAGAGCAGCGCGCTGTAGCCGTGCCCGGTCAGGGTGGCGGCCTCTGGCAGCATCTCGGCGCGCATGGAGCCGTAGCCGTGACACAGGATGATCGCCGCGCCGTTTCCCCGGCCAGCCCTGGGAAAGATGAACCAGCCCACCAGCGAAAGACCATCGGCACTGAGGAAAGTGACGGACTCGAAGGTCAGATCGTGGTCGGCAGGGCTGCCACTGACCGGATAGCGGGCGGGATGGGTGTAAGCGTGGGCGTACCATGACGAGAGCGTCAGTGCCAATCCTAGAGCACTCACCAGCAGCACGCCCAGGGTGAACAACGCCAGGTTGCGCCAGTAACGTCCGCTACGCTCTACGCCATCCGTCATGTCTCACACTCTCAAGACCTCCGAGGTTTCCTTGAGTGCTTGTTATATGGCTCCTAAACCACCTTTATTGCCACGGCACATGGAATCTGAGGCCAAAACCTCGGAGGTCTTTACGCTCGGCTTACTTTTTGCCGATCAGCCGCTTGCCCAGCCAGGTCAGGCCGCCCAGCACACCGGCCGCCGCGACGACCGCACCGCCCAGAGCGATGGCCGCTATCTGCGGGTCCATGCCGGGCATCACCGCGCCCTCCAGGCCAGCATCCGCACCGTACTGCTGGAACAGGCGACCCCACTTGGTCTGCAGCGCCGCCTCCACGCGCGGCCGTCCAATGAAGGGATACCAGAACACATCGTGATACAGCCGCGAGGCGAGGTAGCTCCAAGGTACAAGGGGCGTCCGCAGCAACAGGTGCTCAAACGGCTTCAGCCAGCCGTGGTAAATCGCTTTCTGCCCCTTACTGGCAAAGGTGTCTTCTTGCACAAAACTCCAGCTCTGCTCAGCCGATTCCACGTCACCGACGACCTCAATGTCTTTGGGATCGCCCACGCCCAGGCCCAACTCGTGCGCCCAGCGGATGAATAGCAGTGACATGGGATCGAAGCCCTGGAGCTTGGCTGACATGGCGTCAATGGCCACCTGATCGGCGCTGGCCAGGAGCACGTCCTTTTCGTGCCATCGCATGGCGCGCGGGCCAGGACCGTCACCGGCAAAGGTACCGTCCATCACGGCGAACAGGCCGGGGTGAATGTCCTGCTGGATCATGAGCAGGTCCACCAGTGTTTTGTCAATGACCGCGTGCGTCCAGTGACGCCTTTCGGAGAGAAGCCCGCCAAAGGCATTTTTTATAGCTCCGGTAATGGTGGTGAAGACGTGCGTTTTTATCGTTGGCAACTGGATCACATTCCGCCCGATGAACATCTTGGGGATCTTGACGCCCTCAGGATAAACATCGTCCAACACCAGGAACGGCGTCTTGGGCCTGTACGTGATCCACTTGACCTGCGGCTCGTAGAGGTGGACGTTCTGGACGCCGTATTTGTCCACCACGTATTTATGCTTGTTGTTCACCTCCCCAACGTAAGCGTCCACAACGACGGTGCGATTGTGGGCGCCAATCAGGTTCTTGTATCCTGCATCTTGCAGGGTTTTAACGACGCTCTCCAACTGCCAGGGCGCCGTGGAACAAGCGGGATACCAGGTCTGCCAGGAGATGTTGATTTTGAGGATGGTGTCGTTTTCCAGGGGCAGGGCTTCTTTGAAACCGGCCAATTCCATGAGCCGGGCGTAATCCTCTACAACTGTCTCCGGTGATGTCTTGACGATAGCCACTTTGCCTTTGCCGGGATAGTCTTTTCCTGTCATACGGTTGCCTCCTCACGGTTTCTGGATGCGGTGCCGCGCACCGGCGCATAGTATAGACCAATTCATCCAGAATGTCCAACGATTGTCCAATAGTCTTGATTATGATGGACAAGGCACGAAATTATGGAATCGTTTTGACCGCGCGGATTGCACTCACACCAACCAGGGGCAAGCTGACACTGGAGGCGACGTCATGACGAATACGCTTACTGCGGCGCAAAACCACGACCTGATGGGGAAAAACATCATGAGGGACTTTGGCAGGTTTCTGATTCCACATCGCAGACGGTGATGCATCTCCCCAGACGATCCGGAGCTACCACGCCAATGCCGCTCAGTTTGTGGCTTGGTGCGAGGGCCAGGGGATTGCCCCCGCGAAGGCAACCGAGGGTGATATTTTGGCCTATCGCCGCGCGCTGGTGGCGGAGTATCAGCCTGGCACGGTGGCCGTCGAGCTGGCAGCGGTGCGCCGTCTCTACGAGGCGGCGACGTGGCGTGGTATGCGCCAGGACAACCCGGCAGCGGGAGCGGATGACGTTCGACTGCTATGAACAATGCGTGCTCCCGAATGGCGACACGAGTTATAGAAAAACGGGCGAGAAATACGGGCTGGTACCTGCTGTAGCGACCGTGTTTCCAGACGCCAAGCATGCCTTCTGCCAGATGCACTACCTAAAGAATGCAGCGGAGCCAGTGGCCGAAGCCGATCAGTCAATGAAAATCACCTTGCGCAAGGGAGTGCGGGTACAAGTGGGAAAGCTCATCCGTCAAGAAAAAGTGGAACAAACAGGTGTTTTGACGATCACAGGCTTGATACCTTTGCCTGTAGAAGAAGAACCATAACGGAAGTTATCTTTGTGCACACACAAAGACCCAGAACTCTATTCTGGGCCCTCGGTAAAAGCCTCCCCGTCCCCGGCAGCGAGGACGCTATCATCGGCTTTGGCTATCATGGATGGGGACTGAGCTGTGCTGGCTCTAACTCTGATCAGCGAAGCGGTACCCTATTCCACGTTTTCCGAGGAGATAATGGGGATACTTGGGGTCTCTTTCGATCTTTTGCCGCAGATTATGCATATGCCACCTCAAGGAGACAATATCTTGCTTGCACTCGACACCCCAAATCTGAGCAATCAGTTCGGAATAAGGCACCACCCGTCCTGAACGTCTTATCAGATAAGTTAGCAGACGCAATTCCGTGGGCGTAAGACGTGTCTTTCTGCCTCCTATAGCAACTTCTCTCCGAATCGGATCAATAATCCCGTCTCCACACAAAGTGGTCTGCTGCCCAGTGGTTGTGGGGGAAACGCCCGCACGACGCAGCGCAGCGTGAACTCGCGCCAGCAGCTCCGGATTTGACCACGGCTTGACGACATAGTCATCCGCGCCTAGACTCAACCCCTTGACGATCTCACTTTCTCTGTCTAGAATGGTGAGTATGATAATCGGCACATCTGTCACCTCGCGCAAGTGGCGACAGACTTGCCAGCCATCTATGCCAGACATCCTAATGTCCAGCAGGATGAGGTCTGGACAGTTATCGTGAACTCTCTCCACTCCTTCCCCGCCGCTGATGACAACCGTGGCTTCGTATCCCGCTCCCTCCAGCGTCACCTTGAGGATTAGTCCCACATTGGGCTCGTCGTCAATAATAAGAATTCTCTTGGGCATAATGCCTATCTCGGGGGGCGAGTCTCATGTAGCGTTTAATAGCGCGGATCACACCGAACAAGTCGATTTCGCTTTGACACTTACTGGCAAATCCAGGTTGGCCAGAGCAGCACACGGCTCACCGACGCTTGGGTCAGGCGGCCTGACGGCGAGAGGCAGTGGTCGTTGAGGATGAGGTACGGGATCAATCGAAATAGTATTAACCCAACCACGCATCTTCGATTTGACAACGTCAACTCCGACCTTGGCAGAGTGTAACGTGGCGACCGCCAAAATCAGAAACATGGGACGTCCACTTGTCGGTTTGAGGCGAAGCTTCGCCAGATTTAGGGTTGCTCGTCACGGTAGTTGAGGGACACTACCTAATCTAAGCGGTAACAGTATAGCATAGAATAGCCTTATTGGGTGTCAGCGAAAGGCTCGATTTGTTGTAGGACTCTTTCTCAAAAACGCATCAGTGTTTGTCCTACAGGCAGGATGGTACGTTTCCAATAAAAAAGCGCCGATTTCCATCGGCGCCGGTCCTCTAAGCCAAAGCGGCCATTGTGGTCACTGAAGTCAGCGGCTATTCGACCAAACCATGTTTGAAGGCATAGTGTATGATTTCAGCGGTGTTCCTCAAATTCAACTTGTCAAGAATGCGAGCCCGATAGGTGCTGATGGTCTTGACGCTAAGCGACAACTCTGTGGCAATATCGGTGACAGATTTCCCGGTGGCTAGCAGGGTCATCACCTGGTATTCGCGGTCCGAGAGAGTCTCATGGAGGAGCTTTTCTGCCTTCCCCGCCAATTCAGCAACCAGCTCTTCGGTCAGCGACTGGGTGATGTATTTCCCGCCTTGCGCCACCCTGCGAATCGCGACCACCAACTCGTCGGGTGCACTTTCTTTGGTCAAATATCCTGCAGCGCCAGCTTTCAAGGCCCGCACCGCATACTGTTTCTCGGGATACATGCTCAGGATCAGGACACACAGTTTGGGTTCAAGAGTCTGCAGTTGCCTCAAGACCTCTAAACCGCTCCCATCCGGCATGGCAATGTCGAGGACGAGCACGTCGTAGTCGCGCTTGTGTACCTCCCTCAGCACCTGGCGGCCGGTGCTGGCTTCGCCAGCGGCGACCATATCGGGGGCCTCATCCAGGATTTGCAGCACCCCTCGGCGCACGACGGCGTGGTCATCGGCAACGAGCACCCTGATCATTTTCCCCCCTCCTTTGCCCTCGCCCTCGGTATCCGCATGATGACTGTTGTCCCCTGACCCGGAACGGCCTGAAACGTGACGTCGCCCCCCCAGGAACGGGCGCGCTCTTGCATGCCGATCAGTCCCAGTGATTTGGAACCGAAAGCCTGGCTTTTGGTGATGCCCCTACCGTTGTCCCGGACGATTAGCACCACTTCGTCGGGCCCCTCCTCTAGTTTGACGCAAACCTTGGTTGCCTCAGCGTGGCGGGCAATGTTGGTCAGCGTTTCCTGAAAGATGCGAAAGATGGCGGTGGCCAGGTCTGGATCGAGAACGACATCCTCGTCGCCGAGAAGCAGTTCGCAGTCAAACCTTGCCCTCTCGGCGAGTTCCTGTGCTTGCCATTCGATCGCTGCGACCAGCCCCAGGTGGTCCAGCATCCCCGGCCGCAGGTCGGTGGCAATGCGCCGCACCGTCTGGAGGGTCGAGTCGATCAGGCCTGACATGGCGCTGGCCTTTTCCACCAGGCGAGGTTTGTCTGCGGGCAGTTGTTTGGTCAACCAGGCCACGTCCATTCTCAGCGCCGTCAAGGCCTGGCCAAGGTCGTCGTGGATCTCGCGGGCAATGTGGGTCCGTTCTTCTTCTCTCGCGGTTTCCAGATAGCCGGTCAGATTGCGTAACCGCTCGCGGGCAGCGCGCTCAGCCTCGTACAGCCGCGCGTTCTGGATGGCCGTGGCGATTTGGTTGGCCAGGGTCTCCATCACCATCACGTCGTTCTCGTCGAAGGCGTTGAGCTGCAGGCTCTGGACATCGAGCACCCCCACGACATCCTCATCCACTCGGAGGGGCACGCTCAGTTCGGACCGGGTCGGTATCTCATCAGGATAAAGGCTAAAGTAATATGGGTTGGTGCTCACATCGTTGGCCAGCAGCGTCTTGCCGCTGCGGCTCACCCAGCCAACCATGCCCTGATCGAACTTCAGCTGGTGGTCGGGGGGAAAAAGGGAAACGAAACCGCCAGCTATGGACTCCAACAGCAGTTCTTCCCGCTCACGATCCATGGTGAACAGGGCCACGTGATGGTAGCCAAAGCTCTCCTGCACCAGGCGGGCTGCCTCTTCCAACAGGCTATCCAACTCTAACACGGTAGCGATCTTACTACCGATACGGTTGAGAAGTGCCAACTGGGTGGCGCGCTGTGTCGCCGCCTCCTCCGCCCGCTTGCGCTGGGCCAGTTCTCGCTGGGCTGACTGGTACAGATGCGCGTTCCCGATGGCAACCGCCGCCGTCGCAGCCAGCGGCTCCACCAACGCCAGGTCTGCTGGCGTGAAGCGATCCACCTCTGCATCCACTATCTCGAGCACGCCGACCACATTCTCCCCGACCCGCAGGGGAACACTGAGAATGGAGCGCAGTTCTAATCCGGTTTGCTGGTCTATGTTCTTGAAGTGGCGCTTGTCGGCCCGGGTGTCTGTCACGATCAGGCTCTCGCCGCTGCGAGCCACCCAGCCGGCAATCCCTTCTCCCGGCGCCAATCGCCAGCCGCGCATTATCTCACTTTGCAAGCCTGTGGCCTGTTGGCAGACCAGTTCGTCTGCCTCTGAGTCAATCAACCAGACCGAGCAGATGGGCACCCCCGACAGGCGGCGCACCTCTTCCAAAACGCTGTTGAGCACCCGGTCCAAGTCGAGGGTGGAGGTGAGCGTCTGGCCTGCGCGGTGGAGTAAGGTCAGTTCGCGGTTGCGCTGTCGCAGCGCCTCCTCCGCCCGCTTGCGCTCGGTGATCAATGCACCGCGAATGCTTTCTTGCTCAACGAGGATTGTTTCGCGGGCCTGTTGGAAGAAACCAGCCGCCAACCCGCCGAGCAACGCGGCCAGTCGGGAATGTAGCGCTACAACCTGGTTGGCAGGCAGACCTTCGACAAGCTGCTGCGCCAGTACTTCTTGCGTTCGGCCCAGGGCCTCGGGTTGAGCGTAATAGAGGCGTACCAGCGACGCGCTGATGGCCTCAGCCCGGCCGCGCTCGAACGGTTCCGCAAGCAAGAGTGTGATAACCTCTTCGGTCAACTCGGCCAAACGCTGGCGTACCTTTGCCGCTTCGAGGGGTACATAACTGGTTCGTGCCACGGCTTGGTACCAACTGTCAGCGATGGCCTCACAACGACCGTGTAAAACCTGCTGGAGTTGTGACCGTTCTGCTGCGTTCATTCGTCTCCCTCCCAGACCTTCCGTTCACGCAACACGCGACACGTTTCACGTTCCTACGGCTTGCGCCCGACTCCACCGAAGGCTAAAACTCGCTCCGGCCGGTCGAGCAAAATGTCGTCGGGCCCTTCCGGCCACCAAAGCGGGAGTCGAACCAGACCTGGTTCGACCAGTTCAAGTCCATCAAAGAACGGCTGGAGCCGAGCCCGTGAGCGCTCTGTGACGGGAGTAAATGTGCCAGCACTGAGCTTCTCCATTTGCTCTACGACCTCAGGCGGAGCGTTGTCGCGTGTACCGTGTGAAATAGCGATGTAACTGTCCGGCGCCAGCGCATCGCACAGGGTGCGGGCTGCGCCGTATGCCTCTTTATCGTCCCCAATAGCCTGGAGGACTAGAAGGAGCAGCACCCCCACTGGCCGGCTAAAGTCGAGCAGGTTCTTGACCTCCGCGTGGTTGAGAATCTGGTCCGGCCGGCCGACATCGCCTCGGATGATGGTAGCGTTGGGGTTGTCTTTCAGCATGGTCTTGCTATGCGTCACGACGATGGGGTCTATGTCCACGTAGACGACGCGAGCGGCGGGATTGGCCGCCTGGGCCACTTCGTGGACGTTGCCGACGGTCGGTATGCCGGAACCGATGTCGAGGAATTGGTCAATGCCCTGCTCGACGAGAAAGTTGACGACCCGGCGCAGGAACGCGCGGCAGGCGTAGGTACCCAGTCGTATGTCGGGATAGACTTTGAGCATTTTCTCGGCCACCAGGCGGTCAATCTCAAAGTTGTGGTAGCCGTCAAGAAGGTAATCGTATATGCGAGCGACGTTGGGCTTGTCCGGCGACAGGCCGCCGGGTATCCAGGTATCCGTGTTCATTTCGTTTTTGCTCCTTAATCGTGATGCTTTTTCTCGCTCTCCCGTAGCGCCTCCTCGGCCCGCTCGCGCTCGGTGATATCTGCTATGGCTGCCTGCACCGCGGGCTTCCCGTGTTATTCAATGCCCGTCGTCATCATCTCCAGCCAGCGCGCCGACCCGTCCTTCCGGATTCCGCGGCACTCGTGGCGCGGCGGCACCGGTTTCCCTGCCAAGCGATCCCGAAGGCAGCCCCAGGGCTTGATCCTCAGGGTGAACCATCGCCTTCACTTTTTCGGGTGAAAAGGGTAGACGGTCCGTCCATCCTTGTGGAGCCAGACCCACTCTCTACTCTGCCCCCCTGCAGCAACATCCTGAGCATCCAGGCCATGTCAGCGTCGTCTTTGACAACCAATTGCGTTTCTATTTTATCACACCAGGCAAGTTTGGGCAAGCTTCCAAAGCAGTAGAAGTCTATCATTATCTCGCTCTTGCTCTCATAAATTGGCCTTACAGATTTAAACAAATCCTAAGACATTTCTAACC
>CAYNKW010000041.1:0-21596 GCA_964397845.1 uncultured Anaerolineae bacterium | reverse complement strand
TGCTAACCTATCGTTTCAGGTCAAGAGCCCGGATGTCGGTGTCCGGGCTCTTACCGTTTAAATTCACCCTGCTGACGGCCTTCTTCCTGGGCCTGGGAGCTGATGCCTCCGCGTTCAACGCTACCCAGCAGGGGGTGCTTCAGGCCAGGCGGAGCAACTATGCATTGTGCTCACCTCCACCAGGTCCTCGTGGATGACGTCGACCTGAACGGCCTTGATCATGTCGGCCAGCACCTGGCGGACGATGAACGAGGCCCGCCTCTCCGGCGGCACGACGAGGGCGTCCTGGGGCGCAAACGTGGCGATGTCAGGCATCTCCTCTCGGCTGTGGCCCGGCCGGATTGCCTCCTGTGCAGCTTGCCAAGGCTGCCAAGCGCAGCCTGACTCAGAAAAGCAAACCAGGCGTGCGGCGTATTCTATGGCGATACGCACCGCGCAACACGCAACACGGCTATGCTGGCGCGCCAGGCAGTCCGATAGCCCCTCGCACCTCCGCCATGGTCTCTTTGGCGATGGATCGCGCGCGCCGGGTGCCATCGCCCAACACGTCCCACACATAGTCAAGGTCTCGAGCGAATTCGGCCCGTCGCTCTCGGAAGGGATCAAAATAAGCTGCCAGATTCCTGGCCAGAGTCTTTTTGCAGTCCACACAGCCGATAGCCGCGCTGCGGCAATCCACCTCGATCTGACCCACCTCATTCGGCGAGAAATTCCCGTGCAGCGTAAAGACGTTGCACACCTCGGGCCGGCCGGGGTCGGAGAGGTACTGGCGCTGCGGGTCGGTGACCATCATGCGCACCCGCTGCCAAAGCTCCTCCGGGGCGGCGGCCAACTCGATGTGGTTGTCCAGCGACTTGCTCATCTTGGCCTCACCGTCAATGCCCAACACCTTGGGGAATTCGGTGTGCTTGGCTTTTGGCTCGACCAGCACCGGGCCAAAGTGGTTGTTAAAGCGGCGCACGACTTCACGCGAAAATTCCAGGTGTGAGGCCTGATCCACACCCACCGGCACCGTGTCCGCCTTATAGAGCAGAATATCCGCCGCCATGAGCACCGGATAGCCCGCCAGCCCATAGTTGACGTTGTCTGGCTGCTGGCGCACCTTTTCCTTGAACGTAGGCAGCCGCAGCAGCGCGCCCAACGACGAGACCATGGACAGGATGACGTGCAGTTCGGTCACCTGGGGCACGTTGGACTGGACAAAGATGATGCTCTTTTGTGGGTCCATGCCCGCGGCCAGCCAGTCCAGCACCATCTCGCGCGTCCACTCGGCGAGGTACTCTGTGTCTTTCAGCGTGGTGAGGGCATGGAGGTCCACCACGCAATAGATGCAGTCATAGTTAGCTTGCAAGGCGACATAGTTCTGGATCGCGCCCAGGTAATTGCCCAGGTGCTGCCGGCCCGTTGGCCGCGCGCCGCTAAAGACCCGACCTTCGCTCATAGGATGCCTTCTCCTCCAATCCACCGGCTATGGACTTTATCTGGTCCTTTGTATTGTACTCCAAAAGCCAACCGCCTGCAAGTAGGGGAGACCTGGCAGACAGGGCGATTGCATTTATCTCCCTCGCTCGGCCTGGATCGCCAGATCCAGGCCCTTGGGAAGGCCAGCCTCCGGATCTGGCGACACCTGTGCTTGTGCACAGGCACAAGTGTCCGGAGGGAGCGTGGGAAACCGAGAAGCCTTCCAAGATCGACCCGATATTCCAAATGCAGTTGCCCTACTGGTAGATCGCCCCTGCTCAGGTCACCGGCAGTCGCTCTGTCGGGTAGCGCACGTACCGTTCCTCTGCCACCACCCGGCGGATGCGATCCACGGCTTCCCACACCTCAGTGAAGGATGTATAGAGAGGCGCCAGTCCCAGGCGGATGTTATCCGGCTCGCGAAAATCGGGCAGGATGCCCATCTCTTCGATCAGCGTGCGGTTGATGCGGTATCCCTCCGGGTGACGGATGCTGACGTGGGAACCCCGCCGGGCCGGGTCTCGCGGCGAGCCCAGGGCAAAGCCCAAAGGCGTCAGAATCGCGTCCACCAGATAGATCAGGTAGGAGGTCAGCCAAATCGACTTGCGGCGGATGCGCTCAATGCCAGCTTCCAGTATATGATCGAGGGCCGGTTCTATGGCCAGCATTGAGAGGATGGGCGGGGAACCAACCAGGAAGCAGCGTATCCCCTCGGTGGGTGTGTATTCCAGGTCGAAGGCAAAGGGGGAACGCTGGCCGAACCAGCCCCAGATGGGGGAGCGCGCTTCTGCTTGTAGGTCGTGCCGCACGTACAGGAAGGCCGGCGCGCCGGGGCCGCCGTCGAGATACTTGTACGTGCACCCGACTGCCATGTCCACGCCCCAGCGGTCCAGTTCGATGGGCACTGCCCCCACGGAGTGGCTCAGGTCCCACAGCACCAGCGCCCCCGCCTGGTGTGCCCGTTCGGTAACCGCCGCCGCGTCGTAGAGAAAACCACTCTTGAACGTGACGTGAGAAAGTGTGACCAGCGCCGTGCGCTCGTCAATTGTATCAAAGAGGGTCTGGAGATCCACCGTAATGCCGTCCGCCGAGGACACCAGGTGGAGAGAGTGGTGGTCGTCCAGCAGGCGAATGCACCCCTGGAGGATGTAGAGATCGGAGGGAAAGTTCAATACGTCGCTCACAATACGATCCCGTCCGGGGCGCATCGTCAGCGCCGCCATGGCCAGTTTGAAAAGGTTGACCGAAGTTGAATCGCTGACCACGACCTGGCCTGGCCCTGCGCCCACCAACTGCCCAATTTTTTCTCCCACCCGCTCTGGAGCCTGGTACCAATCGGTGTTCCAGCCCCGGATGAGGTGACGTCCCCATTGCACGTCTATGGCTGTCCGCATCCGATCCATCGTGCGGCGGGGAAGCCGGCCCAAAGAGTTGCCGTCCAGGTAGATCAGATCGGGCTCGGCAAACACAAAGGCCTCCCGGAAAGAGGCCAGGTCGTCCTGGGCATCCATCTGTCGGGCGAACGCTGGCCCTGATTCAAAAGTCACATCAACCATACATCTCCTCCGGCTTTGCAAAGTGGCTCCAAGAGCGTGTCTGAAAATGCACATAGTCAGACCTCCGAGGTCTAAAGAATGGCTTTTCACACGTTACCGTCTATACTCGCCGAGTTTGGGAAATTCGTCGGCCGACTCGGCCAACCGCACAATAGACCCGATGGGATGCGCACCCAATAGCAACCGTTTGCCCCGCAGGGTACCTGCGATCAGCATTCCCACCGCCTGGCCTGTGTGCTGGCTGACAAAGGGTGACCCACTAGCCAGTCCTGGATAGAACAACTTGTCCATCAACACCCACACAGCCGTGTCGCTGACCGATTGCACGGTCCCTTCCAGCCTGTGATGGTCGCTGTCGGCACCTCTCTGTCCATTGATCAGCCACACGCGCTCGCCGGGCTGTGGCACGCCGCGTGGGTCAGGCGTAAGCACAAAGCCGGGATCTATTGGCTGATCGGACTGCAGCAACACGTAATCCACCGTCATATCTGCACCTCCCCGGGAGCGACCAGGCTGGCCTTGCAGCGTGTCGAACTCGATCACGAAATTCACGAAATTCGTTTGACCGGCCACGCCCAGCGCGATTTGTTGGAGCGGATGGTCAGGCTTGCCGATCGCCAGACTATGAGCCGTGGTCACCCCCACGGTTTGGCCGTCACTCAACCGGATCAAGAATCCGCTCCCCACCAGGCGATGCGCCTCACCTCGATACCGTGCCCACTCTTGGAAGCCGACCGGTCCAGTCGGTGGCTTGCCACGGGGTGCGAGGATGGTTGGGGGCAGGGGAGTCGGGTCGGGTGGAGGACCGACGATCGCCATCAGGCTCACGCCGGCCAATGTCAGGACTATGGCCACGGGGAGCGCCAGGCTCAGTCCTCGCAAAACAAACTTGGTGTTCATCCTACCTTCTGCTTGCTGGATTCCCACGGTTCTGTCGCCAGTTGCTGCCTTGTCTACTTGGGCCTCAATGGCTGCCGAGCCACCTGAGATGGCCAGTCTGCGTTTGTAGTCAGGGTTCTCCATTCTATCACAGGTTGGAGTGATGAGCAAACGGTTCAAGCCGCTTGAAATTCTTCTCAGAACGTGATAAAATGAAGTCGGGCAGCCCTATTTTGCAGACGACAGACTGCAGGCCAGTCACATCCTCGGTAGCTATCCTCGCGCCTCGAGGGGGGAGAATCAGGAGGTGGTGTCATGGTGAATCTCATCGGCCAGACCCTGGGACAGTATCGCATCATCGAGCAGATCGGCCAGGGCGGCATGGCTACGGTCTACAAGGCTTACCAGCCTTCGCTGGATCGTTACGTTGCCATCAAGGTATTGCCGCCCTACTTTGCCCACGAACCGGGCTTTGCCATGCGCTTCACCCGTGAAGCCAAGGCCATCGCCAGGCTCAACCATCCCAACATTTTGCCCATCTACGACTTTGGACAGGAAGGCGAGCTCAGCTACATTGTCATGAAGTACGTCGAGGCGGGAACGCTCAAGGATATCCTGGGCGAGCCGCTGACCCTCGACGTGACAGCCGATGTCATCCAGCAGATCGCGGGCGCATTGGAGCACGCCCACCAACGTGGCATCCTGCACCGTGACGTCAAGCCCAGCAACGTCCTGCTGGACGAAGGGCGCTGGGTGCTACTCACCGATTTTGGCCTGGCCAAGATGGTAGAGGGTTCCGTGGCCCTCACTGCCTCCCAAAGCCGGTTAAGTCGCGAAATGGCGCAACTCATGATCGCCTGCCCGGACAAGCACCGCGAATCGCAAGCCCGGGCGGGGATGGGCACATAGGCAGCCAGGTAGGTCACAGACTTTACCAGGTTTGAGGAGCGATTGATGGCCGAGCATAGAGGATGGAGCATAGAGAATGGAGAGTTGAGGAAGTGACATGTCGCCAAAGATTGAAAAGGTGATCAAGCGCACAGGTACTGTCGTTCCTTTCAAGCGCGAACGGATCGCCAATGCCATCTATCGTGCCGCCGTGGCTGTGGGCGGGCGCGACCGTTCCATTGCCGAGAGACTGGCGGACCAGGTGGTAGCAATTCTCGAAAAAATCACGCCACCCGGCCACATCCCCACCGTCGAAGAGATTCAGGACATCGTCGAAAAAGTGCTCATCGAAAACGGTCACGCTCGGACGGCCAAAGCCTACATCCTGTACCGCGAGGAGCGGGCCCGCCATCGCCGCAGAAAGACGGCCTCCCAGGCCCGTGCTCCGGAAAATGTCCCCTATCGCAAACTCTGGGAGGTGCTGCTGTGGTCGGTGGATCACGACGTCAACACGGTCGAGCGGCTCAACGCGCGCATTGATCGCGGCGAGTTCCCGGACATTGTGCGGGAATCAGATATAGCCTACGAGGAAGACATTGCTACGGCGGCCAACCTGATCAAAGAGCGTCGTGACGAGTGTAAGATCGTGATTGTCGCCGGTCCTTCTTGCTCCGGCAAGACGACCACCACTACAAAACTCAACGCCTTACTCCAGAAGGGTGGGCTGAACCTGGTTACCCTCAATGTGGACAACTATTTCTTTGACCTGGAACTTCACCCCAGAGACGAGTACGGCGATTATGACTTTGAGACTCCCCAGGCTCTCGATCTGGCTCTCATCAATGAGCATCTAACCCGCCTCATCGCCGGTCAGGAGGTGCGCGTTCCGTTCTACAACTTTAAGACTGGTGTCCGCACCGACAATGTCACGCCTATGCGCCTGGGTGAGGGCGACGTCATTCTCATAGACAGCCTGCACGGCTTGTACGCCGACATGACGACGGGCATCCCTGATGAGCAGAAATTCAAACTCTACATCGAAACGCTGCTCCAGATGAAAGGCACTGACGATCGTTTCATTCGCTGGGCCGACCTGCGTTTGATGCGCCGTATGTCACGCGATGCGACCCATCGCGCCTACAACCCCCGCCAAACGCTGGAGCACTGGCATTACGTTCGCAGCAGCGAGCTGCGCCACATCATCCCCCACGTCAACACCGCCGATTACATCGTCAACGGCGCGTTGACCTATGAACTACCGATCATGCGCCCCCGGCTGATGGATCATTTTGACCAGTGGGTGCAGGATTACCGGGATGACGCCGAGCGCCGGGATGCTTTTCATCGGGCCAACCGCGTCTACGAACTGCTCAAATCGGTGACACCCGTGGAAGACGACTCGGCCATTTCGCCCACGTCACTGTTGCGTGAGTTCATTGGCGGGAGCGCCTACAAGTATTGATGTTTTGCTATACGCTTACCACGGATAAAAAAGCCAACCCATCAGGGTTGGCTTTTTTCGCGTTGGGTGCACAGTCCGGCGCAGCCTTGAGCCTAGAACAGGCTGAGTTGCTCCGCCTGCTCTGGCTGCTTCGACTCGGCCAGCTCGTCTATCTGCGCCAGGAGCTCTGGGATTTTGAGTACATCTTCTTCCACGGTGCGGCGCAGCGAGGGCTGGTGCAGCGCGGCGGCAGGATGGTACATGGGATAGTAGATCACGCCCTCCATCTTGCGCGGCTTGCCATGAATTTGCGATATCTTGGCGTTAGGAAAGTAGCGGGCCATGGAGAAGCGCCCCAGGGTGATGGTCATTTTGGGTTGGAGCAGTTCGATCTGCCGGTCCAGGTAGGGGCGGCAGGCCTCGATCTCGTCCGGCCGCGGGTCACGGTTGCCAGGCGGGCGGCATTTGACGACGTTGGTGATGAACACATCCTCCCGTCGCAGGCCGATCTTTTCCAGCAACTCGTCGAGAAACTTGCCCGCCGCGCCGACAAAGGGGAGGCCTTGTTGGTTCTCGTGGAAACCGGGTGCTTCGCCGATAAACATGAGGTCGGCTTTTTCTGGGCCTGCACCGGGTACGGCTTTCACCCGCGATTTGTGCAGGATACACTTTTCGCACATGGCGATCTGTCGATGGAGTGTCTCCAGTTCTGACTTCTCTGACACCGTATCCCCCTCTCTCTGTTTGCCTCTAGGCCTGTTTTGCGCCACACTCGGGGCAGAATTTCGCTGTGGTGGAGATCTTGCCGCCACATTCGGTGCAGAACTTGTCCACCGTGAGCGGAGCGCCGCACTGCGGGCAGAACTTGCCGCCGCTGACGGCCGCACCACACGAAGGGCAGGCGGCGCGGACGGCCGTCTTGAGTTGCTCCCGGCCGGTGACATATTCCGTCTGGCGAATGATCTCCTGGCCTTGTTCGATCTCGGCCTCTACCTGCGCGGCGGCGTACTCGGTGGTCACGTCAGGCGTGCAGTCCTTGCACAGGCCGCGCTCGTAATTCCAACAGCTTTCCCGGCACACCCATTGCGTACAGCGGGGACACTGGCTAAAGTTGGGTTTGACTTCTTCTACGGCCTCGGCGAAAGCCTTGTCGTGGGCTTTCTCCCACGCGGCCGAGTGGATGCGGTCGCCTACGTCGGCGGCTGTGCCAAAGACGCCGCCCAGCAGCCCGCTGGCTACGTCCAATGCCTCGCTTGCTATGCCCGTGACCGAGGCTTTGAAAGGCGTGCGGTAGCCCGTGCCGCAGCGGTCGCAGTAAAACTCGAATTGGAAGCCTCTTTCGGTGCTTTCGTCGTTGTAGTTGCGCACAAACTTGATGAGAGTCATGGTTTTCTCCTTCATCGCTTATGGCTTATTGCCCCTTGCTCATCGCCTATCACCAGCTTCCTCAATTGCTCATAGAGTGCCTGCCGGTGCCGGTGATAGGTCTCCAGAAAAGCCGGGTCGTCGATCTGCGGCGTGGTCATACTCAGGGCATCTTCATTGTTGTCACGGTAGTAGCGGCGGCGGCGGCCCGCTTCCTCAAACAGGTATTTGCGGTAAAGGTTTTGCGCCACGCGGTTAGAAACCCGCACTTCCAAGGTGACGACCTGGGCCTTCAGCGTGGCAGCCAGGTCTATTATGGCCGCCAGCAGCAACTCGCCGATGCCGTGACCGCGCCAGTCGGGCCGCACGGCGATGGTGCTGATGTGCGCCTCCTCACCCAGGACCCAGAAGCCGCCGTAGCCCACCACGGGGGGCAGGCGGGAGTTCAGCTTTCTGAACCACCGGTCAAGCCAGCGCGTGCAGGGTGGCACTCTCGGCGGCTCTCGCTTGCGGACGACGATGTAATGTGAGAGGTCGTTTTGGGTCAGTTCGTGCCGGTAAGCGGTGGCCGACCAGGGAAGCGGAAAGGAGACTTTCTCTATAGCCATCACCTCGGGAATATCCCGTACCTCCATGCGCTGGACGATGAGGGGAATCCTCGCGTCTGCCATCAGATCGGGCATCAGATCGCTCACGGAAAGAGTTCCCTTCTGTCACCTCTACTTGGCGTATTTTTCTACAAAGCGGCTGATGCGCACCATCGCTTCCTCGATCTCTTCTAGCGAAGTGGCGTAGCAGGCTCGCACGTGATCCGTGCCACTCTCGCCAAAGGCCCCGCCGGGTACGACGGCTACCTTTTCCTCGTACAGCAGGTTCTCGCAAAATTCCCCGGCGCTTATGCCCAGGTGAGTGACCTGGGGAAAGACATAGAACGCGCCCTTGGGCTCCACGGTGGGCATTCCCATGCTGTTAAACGCTCTGAACATCACTTCTCGACGGCGGTTGTACTCCTCTACCATCTCTTTGACGAACGGCTCACCCCTCTCCAGCGCCTCCAGCGCAGCGTACTGAGAGGTGGTGGGCGCCGACATGATGGTGTACTGGTGCACTTTGCGCATGGCGCCGAGAATTTCCGGGGGAGCGGCGGCAAAGCCAATCCGCCAGCCGGTCATGGCGTGGGACTTGGAGAGGCCCTGCAACAGGATGGTGCGTTCCCACATACCTGGCAGCGCGGGAAAACAGGTGTGTTCCACACCGTATACCAGCCGGGCATAGATTTCGTCAGAGATGACCAACAGGTCGTGTTTTTTGGCCACCTCGGCGATCTCGGCCAGGCGTTGGCGGGTCATGACGGCCCCGGTGGGGTTGTTGGGGTAGCCGATGAGCAGGGCTTTTGTGCGCGGGGTGATCGCCGCTTCCAACTGCTCCGCGGTGAGTTGCCAGTCGTCCTCGGCCCGGGTGTTCACTATCACGGGCACACCGCCGGCAAAGCTCACCTCTGACGTGTAGGAGACGAAGCAAGGCTGGGGCACGATCACCTCGTCACCAGGGTCCAGGATAGCCGTCATGGCCAGATAGAGCGCCTCGGAGACACCGACCGTGACAATGATCTCGGTCTGGGGATCGTACTCCATGCCGTAGAGAGCCTGGAGATGTCTGGCTATTGCCTGCCGCAATTCCAGGATGCCCGAGTTGGAGGTGTAGTGTGTCTCGCCCGCCTCCAGCGAGTGTGTCCCTGCTTTGATGATCGGTTCCGGCGTGACAAAGTCTGGCTCGCCGATGCCCAGGGAGATGACATCGTCCATGGTGGCGGCGATGTCAAAGAACCGCCGGATGCCCGAAGGCGGGATGGCGGCCACTTTTTGCGAGATAAAGTTACGCATTGAGGTTGACCTCCTGTTATTCCCTTATTCCTGGGTGAGATGCCGGCTGGAATCAATCTCCGACGAGTCGCCCACGTTCAGCCGCTCAAAGGTTCCGCGAACCAGGGCGTCTCGTCCCACCAGCGACCAGGAAAGCATGGCTTCTTCAATGTGAGATTTCTCGTTAATGATGGTATCTTTGACGATAGAGATATGAACCTGACTCCCGTCGGCCAGGCTGACATAAGGCCCCACCAGTGAGCCAATCACCACACTGTTCGGGCCGATGTGGACGTGCGGCCCAACAATAGAGTTGACCACCTTGGCCGAAAGGTCTATGTAGACCGGCGGGATGACGATAGAGTTCTCGGTGTGCTCGCCGTCGGAATGGGGAATCTGCTTGAGCAGATAGCGGTTGGTTTGTAGCACCGCGTCGCGTGTGCCGCAGTCTTCCCACACATCCACTGTCCAGGCATTGAAGCGTTTGCCCCGATTGACCATCAATTGCAAGGCATCGGCCAGGAAATACTCGTCCTTGGTCTGAATGTTCTTCTCGATAAGCTCGTCTATGCACTCAAAGAGTACCGGCGCGTCCCTGACAAAGTAGAGACCGATGACAGCCAAATTAGAGATTGGCGTTTCCGGTTTTTCCACGAACCGGGTGATGAATCCTTGTCCGTCGTGCGTTACCACGCCAAAGCGACGGGGATCATCTACTTCCTTGACATAGATGACGCCGTCGGAAGGAAGGGTAGCCAGACGCGCCAGGTCTGCCTCAAATATGGTATCAACAAAGATGACGAGCACCTGGCCATCCACCCATTCTCGCGCCAGGCGGATGGCGTGGGCCTGGCCCAGCAACTCCTTCTGCTCGACATAGTGGGCTCTAAACTCGTAATTGGCGGAGACGTATTCCTTGATCTGCTCGCCTAGCCAGCCGACGATAAAGACAATTTCCTCCACGTCCAGGCCCTGTAGCTTGTCCAGGATGTGACCGAGCACGGCCTTGCCGGCCACGTTGACCAATGGTTTGGGTTTGGTGTAGGTGTGGGGCCGGAGTCTCTTGCCGAAGCCGGCCAAGGGGATGATGACTTTCATGACGCACTCCTTAAACAGAAAACGGACAATTGTATGGCAGTTGCGGGCTGGAGGAGCATAGGCACACAACCCCTCGAAGTGGCTTCAATTGTAACACAGAAAAGCGAAACGTGCAATGGCGTGTGAATACGAGTCGTTGGCAAGGTATAGTGCAAAAGTGTGGGCCAGAACGTAAGGCAAGATGGCATCTGCCCTACCGCAAGCTCTTGACGCTTCGTATCATTGATGCTATACTTATCTTGGAACAGGCGCTTGCTCGATCCCTGCCAGGCGGGTAGTTATGCGTCACTCTGGTGAATTGTCCGTGGTTGTTGGCCCGGTGGTGTGTTATTGTAGCGTGGGAGTCCTCCGATGAGCGTTTCCGACACATTGTTGCTGATCTGCCCCGATCCCCAGAGACGTCGCACTCTGGCAGATACGCTAGTGAGTGCCGGCTATTCTGTGGACGGGTTTGGTATGCCACCGGCTGCTTGGCATCCTGGAGATGGCAAAAGGGATTGGGCATTGGCCGTGGTGGATCTCCGAGATGGCCCCTCAACTGCCTCTATGGCCGATTTTCGTCAACGATGTCCCGACTTGCAGGTGTTGGGATTGATAGCCACCGCAGAGGATGTCATCTCTCGAGAGGTTAGCGATGACTTTCTCATCGCGCCCTGGTCAGAGCACACGCTGCTGATGCGCATTCGTCGCATGATCGACTGGCGGCAGTTGCTCGCTGAGAACCGCTCGCTGCGAGAGCAATTGGCGGCGGCTCGTGGAACAGCGCCCACCAGCGATGAGAGCACTGAGGCTTTGCTGCGCCAGGTAGATCCTGATCTTCTGGCTGCCGTGGCTGATCCGGCGACCTTGGCCTTTGAGGAAGTGCCACTGCTGCTGCAACTTCAGCAGCAGTACGACGAATTGGATACACTCCATCAGGTGAGCCAGGCCGTGAGCGCCACGTTAGAGTTGGACGCGCTGCTGGCGTTGATCATGGACGCCATCGTCCGGCTGACCAGGGCGGAGCGGGGCGCGATCATGTTGCGTGGCGGCGATGACCAATTGGACTTGACCATCGCGCGTAATCTGGACAAGGAAGCGATCGATCGAGACTCGTTCCGCATCAGTCGCAGCGTCATCGAGCGGGTATCGTGCCAGGGCGAACCGGTGCTGACCAATAACGCGCAAGAAGACCCCCGCTTCATTGCCAGTGACAGCGTGGTGCGCCACGGCTTGAGATCGATCATGTGCGTGCCTCTGAAGGTGCGGGAAGGTGTCATCGGGGTCGCCTACGTGGACAATCGGCTGAGGGCCGGGGCATTTACGCCGAAGCACCTTAGCACCCTGCAAGCCTTTGCCAGCCAGGCCGCGGTGGCCATTGAGAACGCCCAGTTATTCCAGCAGGTGTCGCAAGCTTTGAAAGAGCTTCAATCCGCCCTCGAAGCGCAAGCTCTGCTGATAAAGACCATCCAACGCCGCAACTTGCAGTTGGAAACCAGCAATGAGGTCAGTCAGCGGATTACCTCGGCCCTGGCGCTGGATGTCCTTCTCTCACAGTTGGTGCATCTCATCCAGGATCGTCTGGGGTTGTATCACGTGCACGTTTACTTGTTGGATACCCACAACAACGTTCTGACGGTTCACGAGGGTACGGGGGAAGCGGGTTGCGTCATGAAGAGGAAGAAACACAGCTTGCGCGTTGGCAAAGAGGGCATCGTGGGGCACGTCGCGGCTACCGCTGAACCCTATCTGGTGACGGACGTCTCCGAGAGTTCGTATTTCAGGTCCAGTCCTTTGTTGCCTGACACCCGCTCTGAACTGGCAGTGCCCCTGGTGGTGGGCGACCGTGTGGTGGGGGTGTTGGACGTGCATAGTGACCAGGTGGGCGGTCTGACGGAAGACGATCTGGTGCTGTTGCAAAGCCTGGGGCGGCAGATTGGCATCGCTATCGAGAACACGCGCCTCATTGAGCGGATCGTCAAGGAGCGGCATCATATGGCTCACGTGCTGGACAGCATAGCCGATGGCGTCTATACCGTGGATCGCGACTTGCGCGTTCAGACCTTCAATCGGGCTGCCGAACAGATCACCGGTTGGCGGGCTGAAGAAGCTATCGGGCGCTTTTGCTACGAAGTTCTGAGAGGTTCGGATGAGGGGAGCGTTCCTTGTTCTGGGGAGGATTGCCCCACGCTCAAGGCCTTGCAGGAGCAGATGACCAACGGCAGCCAACGCGCAGAACGATTGGTGCTGAGCCGGGACGGGCGATCGGTTTTCATCTCCATCAGCGTAGCGCCCTTGTTCGAGCTGGATGGACAGATCACCGGTACCGTCGTCGTGTTCCGTGATGTGTCGGCCGAGAAAGAGTTGGAGCGACTGCGGGCTGAATTCGTTTCCATGGTCTCGCACGAATTGCGATCGCCCATGACCAACATTCTGACGTCGCTGGAGTTAATGCTGACCTCCGAACTGGAACCAGCCGTGCAGCGCGAGATGTTAGAGATCGCGCGGGACCAGGTTAGCAGGTTGAGTGCTTTTGTTGAGGAAATCCTGGACATCTCTCTCCTGGACGCGAGACAAATCGTTATTCAGCGGGAGCTTGTAACCTTGCAGCCGCTCATTCGACGGACCGTTAAGGCCTTCGAGGCGGCCGGCCGTCAAGGACATCGCTTTGTGATCCAGGGGAACAATGTCCCATTTGTCCTGGCAGACGAGGGCAAGACGGAGATGGTCCTCACCAACCTGTTGGAGAATGCAGTGAATTACTCGCCTCCCGGCAGCAAAATCATCATCGAGGCGATGGCAGACCCCGCGATGAATATGGTGGTGGTGAGTGTGACCGATCAGGGTATTGGCATCCCGCCTGAGTATCAGGAAAAGGTATTCGAGCAGTTCTACCGTGTGGACAACGAGCAACGGGTCAAAGGGAAAGGGCGGGGGTTAGGATTGTACATCTCACGGCGACTGGTCGAAATGCAAGGGGGCCAGATTTGGGTGGAGAGCGAAGTGGGTAGAGGATCTCGCTTCAGCTTCACTCTGCCAAAGGTGGAGGAGGAAATTGAAGGAAACAATACTGGTCATTGACGACGATGCCGATCTGGCTAAAATCGTGCAGATTAACCTGGAACGAGAAGGCTACGAGACGGTCATCGCATTCAGTGGGGTGGAGGGCCTCCAGAAAGCCTACAATTCTCAGCCCGACCTGGTTATTCTGGACATTATGATGCCCGGCATGGATGGGTGGACTACCTGCCGGCGGCTGCGGGAGATCTCTGACGTGCCGATCATCATGCTCACCGCCCGGGGCATGGAGTCGGATATTGTCAAGGGGCTAAAGCTGGGCGCCGACGATTATATTGTTAAACCCTTCGGCGCCAAGGAACTCCTGGCCCGTATCCATGCGTTATTACGTCGCACCGACACTTCGACTATCAAGAGACCCCCCATTTACTCTGACGGCGAATTGACCGTTGACTTTGTCAAGCGAATGGTCGTTGTGCGGGGCGAACAGGTGGACCTGACACCCACAGAATTCAAACTGCTCTCCACTTTTGTGCAGAACGAGGGCCGGGTGTTGCCCCATCGCTTTTTGCTCACCCAGGTGTGGGGCCCCGAATATGCCGACGAGGTAAACTACCTCAAACTTTACGTCCGCTATTTGCGCCAAAAGATCGAAGAGGACCCCAGCAATCCCAATTGCATCCTCACCGAGTGGGGTGTGGGCTACCGTTTCAGGGAAAGCTAGCCATCGCAGTTTGACCGACGATAAGACATTGATCAAGAATTCTCCTGAGAGCGTGTTTGAAAATTCAGGTGGGGGAACCCTTGCGAAGGTTTGGAGGCAGCTTTCAGGCGAAAGGTGTCCTCGTCTACCAAGAATTGCGCTGTTACCAGGGCTATTCACAACCTTCGCAAGGGTAGTAGCGAACATCACAAACCTCAAAACCTCACTTGTCTCACCTTTTCTCCTGTACACCGCCCGGCAGTTTACCCTCAAAGGCTTTCTAACTCCTTTCTAACAACTTTCTAACCCAAGTCTAACCTCTGTGTGCTATATTGGCCATAGTTCCCGCTCTGCCGGGAGGGTGTTGGCAAGCCTGTTTCACATTATCGTAAACGGAGCGGATGTTCAAGTCTTAAGGACTGTCCAGCGAGGTTAATGTGCGGCGCCCGAGGTTGACGGACCCGCGTTTGTGACGGCTTAACGTGCCTTCTCCAAAGGGCTCATTTCTCGACCGCAGGGATTTACTAAACATCGCCCAAACGGTTGTTCAGGAGGGAGCTTTGCGAGAAAAAATACTGGCCATAGATGACAGCCCTGATCTGTTGCGAATTTTGCAGGTCTGCCTGGAGCGGGAAAAGTACAGAGTGTTCACTGCTGGGAATGGCAGGGAAGGCCTCCAACGCATTTACAGTAGCCAGCCCGACCTGGTTATCCTGGACGTGATGATGCCGGGTATGGATGGCTGGGAGGTGCTCTCCCGCCTGCGAGAAATGTCGGATGTGCCGGTCATCATGTTGACTGCCAAAGGGCGCGAGGTAGACATTGTGCGGGGCCTGGGGTTGGGCGCTGACGATTACATCACCAAGCCATTTGGCACTGCCGAATTGGTCGCTCGCGTGCGGGCCCTGCTGCGTCGCAACAAGACACCGGCCATTCGGCGGTTGACTCGTTACCAAGATAATGGGCTGACCATTGACCTGGAGCGGCACGAGGTGCGTGTAAAGGGCACCCCTGTCGATCTCACGCCCACCGAGTTTCGGTTACTCGCTGTGTTGGTTCAGAACGCTGGGAAGGTGGTGCCCCACCGCACTCTCTTGACCCTGGTGTGGGGCGAGGAGTACGCCGACGAAGTTCACTATCTCAAGCTGTACGTTCGATACCTGCGCCAAAAGATCGAAGAGTCTCCCAGCAATCCCCGATACATCCTGACCGAGTGGGGCGTTGGCTACCGCTTCCGGGAACCGGCAACGGCCAGAGGACACTGAGGGATGAAAGGGTTAATTCTGGCAGCGGGCGAAGGCCGGCGATTGCGTCCTCTGACCCTGACGCAGCCCAAACCAATGCTTCCTGTGGCTGGACGGCCTCTTTTGGAGCACATTGTGACACTTCTTAGACATCATGGGGTGACGCAACTGACTATTAATCTGCACCACGAGCCAGCGGCGATTACCAATCACTTTGGCAACGGGCGGCGGTGGGGGGTGCGGATCCTCTACTCCTACGAGCAGCAGCTTCTGGGTTCCGCCGGCGCGGCCAAGAAACTCGCCTGGTTCTTCGATCAGACCTTCGTCGTCTTTTATGGCGACCTCTACACCGGGTTGAACCTCCGTCCTTTGATGGCTTTTCACCGCCGCCACAATTCGGTGGCCACCGTCACCCTCTATGAGGTGTCTAACCCCACCGCCTGCGGCATTGTAGAATTGGACTGCCAGCAGCGTATTCGGCGGTTCGTGGAAAAGCCCACCCCGGAGGAGGTCTTTTCCAACCTGGCCAACGCTGGGATTTACATCTTGGAACCCGCCATACTTGGTTTTGTGCCTCCCGAAACGCCGTTTGATTTTGGGCGAGACCTATTTCCCATCCTTTTGGATTTGGGTCTGCCCGTCATGGGCTTTCCGATCCAGGAACCCTTGATTGACATCGGCACCTGGGACAAATACCGTGCCTTGCAGCGGACCTATCGGGGCCAGACAGAGCTGGCTGTGGCCAGCATCGCTTGAGGTTTCTTTCCCCCATGTCTTGGAGTCTCGCGGCTTATGCCGGATCAGTTTCGCCTTTGACCGTGAGGACGCCCAGGTGGTGATCATTAGCCCAGAACCGGCCAGCGTATCCGCATTGGCGGGCAACTGACCCGACGTCGTCGGCCGTGCCTGTCAATTCGTCAACCCTGCCAGTGGAGTCGGCTTGCTACAACAGTAGTAGCATCTACAGCGTCTTTACAAGGAGAACCCAGCGTGAGAGCCGTTTTCTTGGACCGTGACGGCGTCATCTGTCGCAACCGGGACGATCACGTCAAAAGCTGGGACGAGTTCCAGTTTCTCTATCGTGCGAGGGAAGCCATTGCTCGCCTCACGGAGGCCGGCCTGCCGGTCGTCGTCATCTCCAACCAGGCAATTGTCAACCGGGGCATCGTGCCCGCCAGTGTGGTCGAGGACATTCACCGGCGCATGGTTGCCGAGGTGGAAGCCCGCGGCGGTCGCATCGCGGGGGTCTACTACTGTCCCCACCGACCCGACGAGCAATGCAGTTGCCGCAAACCGCGCCCCGGCATGTTGCTCCAGGCCGCCAGCGACCTGGGCATTGTCCTGGAGCATTCTTACTTGATCGGCGATGCCGTCGCCGATATCCAGGCTGCCCAGGCCGTCGGCGCCAAAGCCCATATGGTCCTGAGTGGACGGGGGCTAGGCCAATACCTGGAGTCGCGCCGACGAGGGATCGATGGCTTTCGCCTGGCGGTGAACCTGTGGGGGGCCGTAGACGACCTCTTGCGGATCGAGCCTTTGCAGTTGATGCAATCTGGGCGCAGTTTGACGCAAAGCGGAATGATAAAACCATAGAGGGCATAGGTGTCAACTTGAATGCATCCAGACCTGACGGGTTTTGAGTGGAACTGTCGTAAACCTGTCAGGTCTCGTGTTTGACTTTAGTGCCCCATAGGGTATAATCGGGTGCGCAAGCCAATATCTTTGTGACATTCTATTGACGTAAGGAGTTTGTATCTAATGTTTGCCAGGTCCATGGCCTTCATTTTGGTGGCAGTGCTTTTGGGCGTCTTGGGACAGTTGTTACTAAAGATGGGGATGACCCAGGTTGGAACGCTGGAATTCGGGGGCGGCCTGGCGGAGCTCATTCAGGTCGGTATACGGGTTTTCAGCAACCTGAAGGTCCTGGGCGGCTTTGCGGCCTATGGCCTCAGTTCGCTGTTCTGGATCGTCGTCCTCTCCAAGATCGACCTGAGTCTGGCCTATCCCATGTTGGCTCTCAACTACGTGCTGGTGCCCCTCACGGCCTGGCTGTTCCTGAGTGAGCAGGTGCCCCCCTGGCGCTGGCTGGGCATAGGCGTCGTCATTGTCGGCGTGGTCATCATTTCGCGGACGTAAGGGGTGAGTCGCATGATTGGCGACGAATCGGGCCGAGTCTCGAAAAAAGCAGATGCGGCCGCTGCTGCCGCCGAACGGGGCCGGCTGCGATACTACATTGCCGGGCAGTCTACCAGCATTGGTGCCTACTTGTTGGAGCAGCTCTTGTTCTTCGGCCTGGCCTGGGTTCCGAGCCTGGTGGGCATTGGCCTGCGGGCGCTGGCCTATAAACTGATCCTCAAAAGCAAGGGCTGGCCCGCCATCGAGAACAACGTGCGCCTTGCCCAGGCGCGCAATGTGACGCTGGGCGCCAACGTCTATCTTGATTACGGTGTCTACCTTCATGCCTGTCCCCAGGGCATTCACATCGGTGACAACGTTTTCGTCATGCACCAGACCGAATTACACGTCTACAACTTTCGCGACCTGCCGCAGTCCGGCATCTGGATCGGCGACAACTGTTTCATCGGCGAGTTTACCATCGTCCGTGGACAGGGCGGCGTGCACATCGGCGACTCGGTGCTCATTGCGCCGGGGGTCAGGATCCTGGCGGTTAATCACCTCTTTGGCAATGTGACGCAGCCGGTGATGACTCAAGGCATTGAGGCCAGGGGAATCGTGATTGAAGACGGAGCCTGGATCGGGGGCGGGGCAGTAGTGCTGGACGGGGTACGCATTGGTCAGGGCGCGGTGGTGGGCGCGGGGGCCGTCGTGACCAGAGATGTGCCACCGTTCAGCGTGGCCGTCGGCTCGCCAGGACGAGTGATAAAACAATATAACGAGGCAGGAGAAACAACCGGCTAGTCTCCGAGGGTGCGATCAGAAACCAGCCCAACTCCGGCATAGCCATCGCTGGGCGAGCAATGACCGCCTTGACGCTGCCCGGATTGGTGTGGCTCCTGCGTGTGGAGTATTAGGAGCTGGTCTGAGACCAGTCCCTATTTGGACTGGGACTTCCAGAGAAGCTGGGCTCGCACCATAAAGCCGGTGTTGCGAATCTTGAAAGCCAAGTCGCTGGCGATGTTGCGCATGAGAAGGTAGCCCAGGTGATAGTCTTCTTTGCACAGCCGTAACAAATCCTCCCGGCGGATGGCCAGCAAGTGGGTCTTTTGGGCTGCCGTCCGGACCGAGGCGGAGCGCAACCCCTGGTCTACCAGGCCAATCTCACCGAACGTCTGTCCTGCCCGCAGCGTGACGATGGTGGTGGGGCCGGGGCTGTCCGGCACCTGTACGCCCAATATGCTGGGGTCCACCACGATGTCCACCATCCCCTTGACAATGATGTAGAGTTCGTCACTGGGGGTGTTCTCCTGGACGATGATCTCTCCAATTTTCTGGCAGGTCACTTCATGGCACACCGCAGCCAGCTTCTCCAGATGCTCTTGGGGGAGCTCGTAAAAGATTTCCGCTTGTCGCAGAATGTTTACTCGCTGCACGTCGTTCTCCTTACTCCCCCCCGCTTTTCATGGGTATGATGTGGACTAGGCTTCCGCTGGCGCCGGTGCCTGGCTCTCCTTCCACTTCTCAAACTGCTCGTCAAAGTGGTCACGGTGTGTCTTGTAGAAACGATCGAAGCGGTCAAAAGCATCCTGCACCAGTTGCTCGAACCGCTCCTGGCCGATGACGGCCTTGACGACGGTGAGGTCATAACCGCCGATTTTATCCGGCAACATGGCGTAAACCGAGTCGGCGATGCCCTTTTTGTCCAGGCCCCGGATACGGTCTCCGATCTCATCCAGGGCCTGCTCGCTCACGCGGTAGGCCGCGCAGATGGCCTCGTAGATGATGGGCAACAACAGCGGCTCGATGAGCGCTTCCAGTGGGTAACCTTGGATTTCTCCCTTTAGCTTGGGATAGAGCACCACCAGCAAGGCAAAGAAGCCGCTGGCGGTTGCCAGACCGACAAAGAGCCAGATCCATTCGTTGTTCATGATAGTCTCCTTTCTCTGGTCGAAGAACAGGTTAAAAGTTTGGAGGTTCAGGGTCTGAAGGTTCAAGGTTTGAAGGTTAAAAGTGACTTTCTAACCTTCAAACCTGACTTGCCAACATCCCCAACACAGCCCGGCGCACCAAATCCAGGGCGCGAGTGGAGACCCACATTTGTGAGAGGTGTGTGCTTCCGCCAATGGTAAACTGGCGCAGCACCGGCTCGGCCAGTCCCGCCAGGGCCACGCAGGTGTGACCGGTCTCTCTGCCATAAACGTCTTCTTTCTCACCGGCGGTGCCCAACAGGGCCAGGCCCAGGCTGGCATGGTAGTGGCTCGCCAGCCGATGCGCCGCCTCATGGGCGACCTCACAACCGGGGAAGCCATGCTGTGTAATGAGTGTGTCGGGCACGCCCAGCGAGCGGGTGAGGGTTGCTGCTTCGAGGGCGACCAATCCACCCCGGAAAACGTCTTCGCTGCCGGATACATTGCCTAGCCGCCGGGCGATTGCGCCTCGAGAGTTGGTCTCCAGCACGGCCAGCGTGTGGCCGCGCTGCCGGAGCATCTCGACCAGCACCTCTTCCAGGAGCTGTTTACCTTCGCCGTAGATGCGAACGCCCAGGCGTTCTCGCACGCGGGCTTCCATCCCGGCAATGAGGGCGCCGGCGGCGGCCTCGTTCTCCGCTTTGGCGGTAACGCGCACGTCTGTCTGCCCGGCGTGGGCGGCCAGGCCCACCGTGGGATTGGATTCGGTCATCAGGTCGGCGATCAAGTCGTCAATGGTGCTCTCGCCGACGCCGGCCGTGCGGAACACTTTGGTCTTGATGATCTCCCGCAGCCCCAGCCGCTCCCGCAGGTAAGGGATGACGCTGTGCTCCATGAGGTATTCCATCTCGCGGGGGACGCCCGGCAGGGTGATAATGATGCCTTTGTCGCTTTCCACGATGAAGCAGGGCGCGGTGCCGACCGGGTTCTCCACGGGAATGGCACCAGCCGGAATGTAAGCCTGGCGGCGGTTGTTCTCTGTTGGCTCGCGGCCCCAGTGGGCAAAGCGGGCGTGGATCTGCTCCCAGAGTTCCGGGACAAAGACCAGCTCCCGGCTGGTGGCCCGAGCCACGGCCTGGCGGGTCACGTCGTCCACGGTGGGGCCCAGGCCGCCGGTGGTGATGACGACGTCGGAGCGCGCCAGTGCCTGGCGCAGCACCATAGCCACCCGTTCCTCGTTGTCGCCCACGGAGGTCTTGTAATACAAGTTGAGCCCGATCTCGCACAGCCGGCGGGCGATGTAGGTGGAGTTGGTGTCCACGATCTCGCCCAGCAGAAGTTCGGTGCCGGTGGTGACGATTTCGGCGTGCATGTTTTCTCCGCGTTGCATAGTGCGTGTTCCGTTTGATCAGGCACCACACCTATTGTACCACAAACGGGGCTTGACGCAATGCACAAGGCAGCTTTGCGCTGACCGTCCGTATTGTACTCCCAAAACCGACCAGGGGCAAGTCCTTGACGGGCGCATTGGACGTCCCAGCCCAATGTCATTAAGATAAGGAGGCCATAGCAGACCTGACAGGTTTCACAGGCCACTTTTTGGCATAAATGCGCCCTCGATCAGGTCGAATCTGGCTCAAAACAGCACCTTTGGAAAACTGTCAGGTCTTAACTTAATGACATTGCGTCCCAGCCCTTTGTCCTTGGTCTCCTTGATCCTGGAGCCCTTGGTCCTTCGGCCCAAGGACGAAGGGCTCAAGGACCCAGGGATCAGGCCCCAAGGGCAAAGGCCGCGACGTCCAAGAAATCTACCTCATCTGCGAGAAATTCGGGCCGTCGGGATGTGTTATGGCAAGTGTGCTCCTAAAGTGAAATACACCTATCAGAAAGACCTTGCCCTCTCTGTGGACTTGTGCTATAATATGGCTGACCAAACCCACCCTTTCTGAATGTTGTGGAGGGACAAGCCGTGAGAGACTAGCAGCCGGCCACTAACCTGGGAGTGATTCCCATGGTGGTCGGCCGTTTGCTTCTGGGCTCTGATCCTGAGCAGGAGACCGTGTATCGGCAGCGGTGG
>CAYNKW010000040.1:0-22089 GCA_964397845.1 uncultured Anaerolineae bacterium | reverse complement strand
CGTTTGGGTTGCTCACATTATACCTCATTCTCATGTGATGACAAGACAGTCAGGGAGCTTAGCAGGCTTGAAAGCTTAACTCAACGTCCAAGGGACATCAGGCGCAGTTGCAGGTCTTCGATCATTCTTTGCCGTAAAGGTGTCATGAATATACCTCCTGTATAGGTGAATGAATCTCTATACACAAAGTATAGTCCTGATTGAGGAAAATGGGGAAATGTCAGAGGAGTTCTTGGGGGGGAAACAATTTGCGCGAAGCGCTTAGTTCAACATAAAAATCAGCCGCCTGACGAGCCCGCGCGCTTAGCGGGCGGCGAGGAAGGTCGGCTGGATTGATTTGTTAGGCATCTGATTTGAGTGTGGCCAAAAACAGTAGTAAAGTGCAACCTAGAACCGAGGCAGTCTCCCTGGTGTAGGCACTGAACCCCGAGAAGTACGGTTTTTGGCCGCCGAGGACACTGATTTGAGACATAATGCCCGGAATCCTTGTAGCACCTGTGACTTTGGCTGATTCGTGGGACCTTCTGTGGAGAGTCGACGCCCCCAGCCACAAGCTTTACCAGGCTACCACAGATTTTGGCCACACTCAAATCATTTATGATTCTGCAAATACCTGCAACACTATACCCTATCATCCAGCTTTCGCCAGACGCCAAACTTTTCCACTACAAAATCAAGCGCCTGGAGCGTCACGCTTCCAGGGGCAAAGCAGATGTTGTTAAATGCGATATACTGACCAACATGGCGACGACGGGGATTGTCTGATCGCCACTCACGACCCACTAATGGCTCTACGTCACCAGCAGCCTGCAGGTCCTTGGTCAGGGTATGGGCCAACAAACGTCCATCAGCCGACAAGTAGATGATTGGAACATCGCCGTCACCCTTGAATGTCGCTATGCCGCCAAAGAGATGTTCATCGGCAGACTGCGAAGCATTCACCAGTTTGACATCTCCCCAACCGTACCCGCGCTCGCCGCCCATTTGCAACCGCTTGAGGGCCGATTGCCAACCCACAACACACCCCTCTTTTTCAAACACATAGCCTTTTAGAAAGACCGCTTCTCCGGTATCCAACGTATTGGGAGAGATGAACTCGACCTCGTGGAGCATGCCCTCGGCGGCTGACTGTTGCGGATAAGAGAGGGCCGTCCCCTGGTAGCTGCTGAGAAAACGGCGACGGAAAGCGCCTTCGTTCCCCCAAAGCCACGCCACCTGGTAGCTATTCCCCGATTTCAGTGCCGGGTAGAAGTAGGTAAAGGCCAAAGACTGGTGGACTTGATCCCCAACCTCTCTGTACTTGCGGGAGTCGGTTGCCGGCCCACGCCCCTGGGCTGCATCTCGCGTCAGGCGCATGGTCAGCGCGCCCCACAGCACCCGGCCCGTGACGTAGGGACGAGTTCGCTGCAAGTTGCCCACCTTGCCGCATCCGATGTGCAAGGGTGAGTGGAGGCGCAAGACCACTCGATGAATATGCCAGGCCATAGTACCCTCCTCAACTGCGCGCTTTCGCCCCGTAGCGGGTGTAGATTAGCATCTGTTCCAGCGTTTCTTTGGTCAGCAGTAACCGCTCCAGATCAACCGTCACTTTGTCGGTGATGTGTTGCAGGACCCTTTCCGCGCTGTTACCGGCCGGCTTGCCCCACTCAAAGCCCAGGTCGTTCAGCAAATTGAGCATCTCCTCAACCACCACGCTGCCGTTTTCCTTCTCTTTTGCCAACAGGTACAGGAAACAGGCATAGACGCCGTTTTCCTGAAGCACGCCCAGGGCTTTGGTGACGGTGTTGTCTACGTCGCTGGCTTTTTTGTCTGCCGTGCGGCGAATGATTTCTTGCGCGTACTGCGCCGCCAGCCGATCCAGGTTGGGTTGTGTGCCGTTGCTCATTGCCACACCTCCTCGCCGTATGCTTGCTGTAGGGGATCGCCAACGATGGCCATCCGGCCAAAGCCGCGGGTCCCCATGCCGCCCACTCCCAGCCATTCGATCATCCGCATACCAGCCCGGACGACGTCCAGCGGCCCCTCCCACTGGTTCCTGGGTAGCGGATTGCCCATTCCCGTTTTGTCCTTAGGAAACGGACAATTCTGATCACCATCTCGATAATCGTCCAGCACCACTTCAGCCATCAGAAACGCGGCACGGGGCAGGGCCTCGTAGGTAAACAGCGCTTTGTCCTCGGCCGCGCCTCGTTCCGGGTCGATGGCCACCGAGGTACGTACTTCCAGGTTGCTGTTGACCACCTGACTGAAGAGCGCTTCATGCACCAGAACCAGGTGTTCACGTACTGCTTGCCATTGATCGGTCTCCTTCCACTTTTCCGGCGCGGTCACAGTCACCTTGCCGGCCACATTGACCATCAGCCAGCCCAGGTTGAGCGCATCTTTGCGCTCCCAGGTCAACAAGGTCGCGCCTGCCTCCCAGTTTTGTGGTACATCGTTCACAGTGAAACCTGCATCCTGGAGCCGGGCAGCCGTGCTGACCCACACCGGCCCGGCCATTGAATGCACCGGAAAGAGCAGTACCTGGGCGTCAAAGACGTTGACCACGCCGGAGTAGGCCGTCGTCTTTTCTTCGTCGCCGCTCTTGTCCTTCTTGATGTAGCCGAAGGTGTAACACACTGGATTTTTGTCCGGATTCTTTACCTTGTCTTGGCTTTGCCCTGCGGCTTCGGGTGTCTCGTAGAGCTGCGCCGCGTAGGAGCGCGCCGCGCCGTGCAAGCTGGTACCGGGGATTTTGGGGAGTTTAGTGCCGGGTTCGCGCACAATGCTGTTGTCCACCCGTCCCAGCCGGTAGCCACCGGTGCCGATGTGGACCGGGTCGGTCGTCATAAACAAGTAACGTTGCCGTTTGTAGATTGCCATCTTTGCCTCCTTATTATTTCAGGATTTCCATGTGCAGTTCGGCCACGTCGGTCAGTTCACCACACGCGCCGGCCTGGACGAATTTTTCTTGCCACTCTGGGGAAATGCTACCCCAGGACTGTCCTTTCGGCCAGGTTGCCCCGGCCAGGGTGTCAGCTACAAATCGCCGGAATACCTCATCGGTTGTGGAGTTGTCGTCGTGGTTTTGCCCATACCACGCCTCGCGGGTGGCCTCAATGGTACGGATCACCTGGTGGCGCTGAGTCTTGGTTAGGCGCTTCATATAGCCCCAGAGAGTCTCCAAACGATCCAGGTCTTCCAGGTAGAAGGGGTGGGTGCGGCGCGGGCGGCGGCCGTTTTCGTCGTAGTTAATCTCAAAGCGCCGGGCACTGGTGTCGAGGAATTCAAAGTCAAATGTGGAGGGCCAAACGTAAATCACTTCGTCCGAACGCAGATCACCAGCATGGACAATCCAGCAATCTTTTTGTCCCTGCCCTACAGGTCGGGTTATTTTGACTGCACGCCGGTTCGTTTCATTCACTTTGCTGTCATCACCTTCTATCTCCAGGAAAAAATAAGGACACCAGCAGTCCTCGGTGACTCCATCTCCCATTGTCAGCGGGATACACCACTGTATTTGGTGACCGTTGTCCTCAACTTCCAACATCACCTTCTCGTTAAAGTGACCTGCATTTGCCTGGGTCTGTTTGTTTACCACTTTGACCGTCCACTGTTGTGGCAGCGCTTGGTAGTCGAGCATCGCCTGGCCTGCATCTAGCACGGCGCGGATAGGTGTACGGCGGCTGGCATACACAATACCCAGGTGCATCGGCAGCCGGTCACGCACTTTGCCCATCTCACGTTCGTATTTTTCCTTGATACCACGTATGACACTGAGCGATTTGTCAGCCAGCACGATTGCCATAAAGGTGCGCGGCTCGGCGAGAATGGGGATGGCTGTGGCGTACTGGTTTTCTTGATATGTCACGTCGGTGATGCAAATATCCGCAAGCAGATTGTCTTTACTCTGACCCGCCCTGGCATCTGGATTGCGTAAGACAGGATGTTGGCATCCATTGTCCACACACTCTTTCTGCAGGTAATCTTCGACAAAGATGGCCGCCGTTGCCGGATGATCATATACCGCCGGTTCAGCGCCCAACTGACGCGCAATATAGCCGAGATTGTCAGCGCTAACGAGAAGACCAACATTGCCATTCTTTGGCGGAACCCAGACCACGCTGAGGTCGGTTGCACCCAACACGAGGTCATAAACGTGAAAGGGGCCTAAATTGGGTGCAGAATCGAGGTAAACTTTCAGGCGACGACGGTCATCGGTCAGTTGTTTCAAAGTCTCATCCTGCGCTTCCTGCCAGAACGTGCGCGTTGTCTCCCAAATGCGGCGTAAACGGCTAAACGAAGGCGTCTTGCTCGTGATGGGTTTTCCTGTTGTATTTTGAGGAGCAATCAATAAAAGCGACTCTAATAGGCTGCCGTCGAGCCAATGGGTCAGGTCGAAGCGGCCCACAATCAGCGCCAGGCGTCCGTTGGCATCGGCGACTTCATCAGTCCAGATCGTTTTATCGGGTTGGCAAGTAGCCCATTTTTTAGAACGGTCGGCTCGCCGCTGCTCACAGATGTCACAAACGTTGCGGTCGGCGGCTTTTTTGCCGGGGCCTTGTGGACGCAAGCCACACACGGTGCAGATATCCGCTACTGTGTCATTCTGCCAGAATTTACTGATGTCATCAGCCTTTGCCTGAGACACCACTCGCCGTGAAAGCAAGCCGCCAATATCTGAAAACTCGTTATGGACTGGTTGTCCGTACAACGGATGGTTAGGGTTGGTTTTGTCTAAATAGTCTGGATCTTGTCCCCACCAGGGAATTTGTTCTAATTCGATCTGCGGTGCTACTTCCCCGCCAAGGCAAAGGTTGGAGTTACTTTTCAATGTGCCTTGTTCAAACGCTTGCCAAATAAGCGTTTTCAGATTTGTCCCGCTACTATCGGTTTTCTCTAACAAGTCGGGCAGATCAGGCACAACATAGACACTGCCGTTTTCGGCCCGGTACACCTCGCTGCCGAGAGGATAAGTTACTTCTAAAAGTGTACGGACCTTATTCAGGCTTTCAGCAAGTAACTCTTGTCTTGCGAGCAAGTCTGGAATACGCGCAACCTTGAGGAAATAGTCCAGTCCATTGACCCGAATGCCCAGCAGTCGCCAACGCAAGTCACGCGCGGCCGGCGTGCTTCCCGTTAACAACACGCCTGCCAACGCCGATTTGTACAGCGACCCCACTAACAAACCCCAGCTCCACAAATCCACTTCGTTGATTGGCCAGCGCGTGTCAGCGACTGTCTGGGAGAACAAAGCTTCAATTGCTTTTCTTTGCTCATTCCGTTCGTTGATGGCATAGCCAACCAGGCTGTTCCAAGGCAGGCTCCATAGCTTGGTTGTCAAGTCAATCGGTATATCTAATGCAAAGCCAAAAGGAGAACTGATCTGAACAGTCGGGTAATGGGGCACACCACCAACGGGATCCTGTTTATCAAAGTGGGCTGTATTGTGGCAACGGGATAGGTATTGCAACAAAAGAGAGACATTGGGGTTATTTGCTCCTCCCCTCCATTCGTGAAGTAACTGTTCAATATCTTCAGTGATAGAAAGAGCAGGTACAGATAAAGAGACACCAGACAAAGCAGGTACGTTTTGAAGCAAATCGGGTCGAGGTAATCCACCGCCTTGTGATATTTTATCCGAGCATTTGCGATAATCGTGCAGCCAGCCAATGGCCTCGGCCAACAAAATCGCATTGCGGTGCTGTGTCAAAATATTGAGTTGATTCATACTGCACGTCCTTCCCCCAACTCGCCTGCCACACGCTGCGCCAGGTCACAGAGTTCGCTCAGGGTATGAAATGTGTATCCCGATACCAATAGCGTTTCGGTGAGGGTCGGCTCCGGTTCAGGTTCCGGTCCTTGAGGCGTGGCTTCCGCCAACTTCTGCCCCTCCCGTTCCCACCAACCTTTGGCCTTGTCGTAAAGCTGTTTGCCCTTCTTGGCGTATTTTTGCCCCCGACTCTTGATTAGAGCCTGGTACTCTGCCTCCGGTTTCAAACTGCCATCTGACCGGCGCAGGTCGACGTGCAGGCGCGTGGGTGATTCCAGGTAGCGGGGAAGATCGGGTTGCTGCGGTTCCTGTGGCGCGGCAGCAGAGGTAGCTTTGCCAGCCAATTCAGCCCTGATAGCAAGTTTGCCTTCCCTAGCCAACCGATCTTCAGTCGTGCCAAAGCCGCTGCTGGTCTTGGCCCCAAAGCCGTAGGTGGTGAGCATAGCTTGCACACCGTTGGCCAGCACCTGTAGGTCTTGGGCTACTTCAGCACGTCGGTTTTCCTCGGTTTGCTCAAGCGGACCAAAAGGCACATAGAGCAAGAACAGGTCACCTTTCTCGTCCTGCGGCACACACTCCAAGAGAATCGGCCCACGCTCACCTACACTGGTTTTGCGGCTGTGCGGGTTGATGACCTCCAGGCCGATTTGGTCGAAAAATGTGGGGTAGAAGTAGAGACGACCAGCCTGGTGTTCGTCGCCCCGGCGCGGGTTGCCCAGCAAGCGAATCGTTGCCTCATTATCCTCCTTGTAGCCCAACTGCCACAACGCTGACCGCAGCGCGCCTTTCCAGCTCGTCGCCGCGACCATCGGCGTCCGAAAGACCTTCTCTTTACGCAGGGGATTGTCGAGCAAGTAAAAGTCGCTCTCATCCTTGCTGAGATAGGGCTTTTGCAATTGGAGGGGGATGTGAAGGACAAAACTGAGCAGCGGCATATGGACGACGGCCGATGAGTCTGGGGTGAAGTGAAAAGTCTGTGGGATAGCACTGGCAGCCAAGCCTTCCTGCCAGGCGTCGCGGATGGAGTTGTCAAGTTCAGAATTGTGAGCTTCGAACCAAAGATAAGCCAGGTGGGGCTCAATCTTCACCGCTTTTCCAGCGGCCTGTTTCATTTGGTTCTCAGCCTGGTTGCGGGCGTTTCTGTCTCTTCGTTGTTTCGCTTCTTCAAGCGCCTCAGCCGCTTGTTCAAGGGCATTCAAGTTGCCACTCAACTCCGCTCGCCGGAAGGCATAGTAGTCACACTGCATTGTCTTCCTCCTCAATCACCAACAAACCTCGCAGAAACGCCTGAGCATCGCCGTTGTTGGGTATGTCGGTATCCCTGGGCGAATTTATCTCACGCCAGGTCTGCAAGTTGTAGTTCGCGCTCAAGTGCTGATAAATGGCATCCACGACGGCGTTCCGATTCCAGGAACCTTGATAAACCTCTGCTTGTTCTGGGATCCAGCCCCATACGCGCATCAGGCCATCGCCATAGGGACGCGACATTTTGACCTTCGCCGCTATTCGCTTTCCCTTGACCGTGCCCATAGTGAAATGGCGCAAACGCTTGTCTTGTGCGAACAATTGGCGCAGATCATACTTTAGGTTGAAGGTATCTCGGTCTGTGGCGTTTTCCAGTTGAATGCGGGTCAGAAAGACGTTCTGCAGGGAGGGTAGATCGGGATACGCGCAGTTACCGGCCGTGGCGACGAGCCAGTCATATAGCGGTCGCGTGTTGATCCGCTCATTCAGCAGCTCAATGACACCGAACCCCATTTGCGCCCTCGCGCCAAGAGCGGCCCAATCTGCGATGAATTGTAGCAATCCACCGATGACTTCGGGGGGGAAATCCTGCGCCAGGTTCTGAATGTAGATGGAAACTGCCCCTGATCTAGGTTTGCTATTGAGGCTATCAGGGAAATACCAGGTTGGCGTGCGCTCCCTCCCTCTTGAGTCTATGTAGGAGCGATTAGCTCGTACTCTCGAGTTGACCGAAGAGTCAGGGATTGTACTATCCTGAATGGACAGTCGAAATCGTCGCCTCCAGCCCGTGGCCCCAAACACCCGGCACACATCGCACAGGCCGTTGCCTGGCTTGTCTGGCTCGTAGATACAGGAGGGTGTTGTCGGATCACACGCCTCCCCGCCCAGCCCCCGCACAATTGCCTCGTACCACCAGCGCAGGCTACCGAGGATGCCCGTTTCGTGGATGCGGTCTACCTTGCCCGCCTCTATTCCACCTGTCCATAGTGGGGTCAATGTCCTGATTTCTAGCTTCATTTCCACCTCCACGAGATGGGACTAACGAAAGAATCTTCCATTTGGCTGTTGGAAGCCAGTAAGTCAAACTCTATGCTGGTGCACCCAACATGGTTGAGCGGACTTGCGGGTCTTGCAACGAGAATTCGTCGGAGAGGCGCCCTCTCAGGCGCGTCACCTCCGAAGTGAAAAGAGCATAGCAAGTTCTGCTCCAACGGGAATTATACAAAGTCGCCGGGTCTTGCCATACCTCCATGGGCTTTTATGCCGCCTGCTTATGCACAGCCTGCTTCTCGACATCGCCCCACTGCTTACCCTCGATCCCCTCAAAGCCAGAGATTTGACTATTTCGGACCTGCGTTCTCGACGTGGAGACATTCAATCTGCCTACACCTGCTCCTGCTGGACCACAGCCCAGCAGGCTCCAGTGGCCGATCGGCTCAATCTTGTGCATCCAGCGGCGGATTGTGATCCGCCACGAGCACAAGGTGAGTAGCCCAAAAGCACAAAACGCGCCGGGACAGGGGCAAAGCCCCGTCTGGCGCGTCGGTCGTCGAATGGATTCAGGGAGCTCACCCCAGGGTAGCGCATCACGCTACGCCCTCCCTACCGCAGAGATAGAAACCCGTTATGAGTTGCTCATTCTGTCATTCTTCACAAGAATATCATATCATACAAAGCACAAGCTGTCAAGCTCATGTACTGAAGTAGTAGGGCAGGCTTCGTCGCGAACTCAGCCGAGCGGTTGGCCGTGACTCGGGCAAAGTTGGTAAGTAGCAGAAACATGTTCGGCCGACTATCGGATTGGTTGCCGGAGGTCTAATCGCTGCCGGGTTCCGCCGGCTTGTTTTCGTAGAACTCTGTCGGAACTAGTTCGCTCCGGTTTACACGTAGTGTAAACACTTCCGGTCGAGCATAGTGCCCTACAACGTCGAGAACCTGCTTCTCTTCCACGATCCGTTCTAAATCAATTTCAGCGTAAATTGTCTCCCTGCTGTAGATAGGTTCAACTATGTAATCGCCATCAGGGCCGATGATTGCGCTACCACCTTTAGTGATCGGGTCGGGCAAACTATCCATCCTTTCCCCGAACTCAATATCATCTGGCAACACCGATTTTGGATAATATGTGCATGCGACGATCACAAACGTCCGGCCTTCAGCGGCCATATTCCGACAGACAATGAGATTGGGCTTAACTTCGCTGGGCCAAACCGCCGCATGTACCTGCACGCCTTGGGTATAGAGTGCATACCGAGCCAATGGCATCAAATGTTCATAACAAACAAGTCCACCCAAACGGCCTATCTCGGTGTCGAATACGTTGAGGGTGGACCCGTCTCCATGAGCCCAAATCATTCGCTCATGATACGTTGGCACAAGTTTTCTGTGTTTCCCGAGGAGCTGACCGTCTTTGCCAATAAATACGATGCAGTTGTACATCGTTCCACTGTGTGTTCGTTCGTGTACGCCCATTGCCAGGAATACACCGGCTTTACGGCAAGCTTCTCCAAGCCGCTCGATAGCAGGTCCGGGTACATCTACCGCATTCTTGAACAGTCGACTGTACGCCTTCTTGGCACGGGGATTGTCAAATACCGCGTCAAACATGCTCCAGATCGGGTAACCTGGAAGCCACGTCTCTGGGAAAACCACTAGAGATGCACCTCGTGAGGCGGCTTTATCAATCAGGCGGCAGGCCTTCTCCACTGAAGCTCCACGCTCCAGAAATATCGGTGGTTCTTGTACCGCGGCCACCTTGTATCTGGTGAGAATTGTTTTTCCATTGACTCCTACCATCTGTGGTTCTCCTTTGCCCATCTTCTCAACTCTGACTTTCTCCCCCTCAACTCGACGCCCCAATGGTATCCGATCCTGCCATTCTTGTCAATCTCTGCTTGCCCCTGATCGGCTTTGGGAGTACAAGACCGCCTTTGTCAATTGTGTCAAGTACCACGTGTGCTTTCTGAGTGCCACAATCTTTCCCTCTTGCCGACAAGTCAAGTATGTGCTACAATGGGCTCATGAATTTGGGGCATTGAGTCATTTATCATTTATCATTTTTCATTTATCATTTACCATTTTTCATTCGAAGCGGAGTGGGCTATGCATTTCGACATCCTGACACTCTTCCCGACCATGTTCAAAGGCCCGTTTGACGAGAGCATCATCCGGCGTGCGGTAGAAGTCGGGCGTATCTCTATTGCGGTTCACGACATCCGCGACTATGCGCCAGGCAAGCATCGCGTGACAGACGACGCACCTTACGGCGGCGGCGGTGGCATGGTCATGAAGCCGGAACCGATCTTTAATGCCGTGGAGGCGATCCTGGGCGACGAGTCGCCTTCGCGGTGGACGGGGGGTGGAGAACCGCCGGCGCCGGTGATCCTTCTCAGTCCTCAGGGGCGGCTTTTCACCCATCAGATCGCTCGACAACTGTCCCGCTGGCCACGGCTGATGTTGGTCTGTGGCCGCTACGAAGGGGTGGACGAGCGGGTGCGGGAATATCTCTGCACCGACGAGATCTCTATCGGCGATTACGTCCTCTCCGGGGGGGAACTGGCAGCCATGGTCGTCGTGGATGCCGTCACCCGTCTTTTGCCCGGTGTGTTGGGCGACCCCGGTGCGCCTTTTGAAGATTCCCACGCCGATGGCCTGTTGGAGTACCCTCACTACACCCGTCCCGCCGAGTACCGGGGCTACGAGGTGCCGCCGGTGCTCCTCTCTGGCCATCACGCTGAACTCACCCGCTGGCGGCGCCAAGAGTCGCTGCGACGCACGTTTCTCCGCCGGCCTGACTTGCTGGCCCGGGCGCGTCTTTCGGAGGCGGACGTGGCGTTCCTTCGCCAGCTCGAGGAGGAGAAGCTTAAAGATGAAGAAGAGACTTGACATAGCAGCAATAATGTGATACCATGTTCAGTAGATGCGTGTGCTCCCCCCCGTGCATCAGGAGGATGATTATGGCAAAGATAGCAAACAAGAAAGTGTTGCTGCTGATTTCGTTGTTGTTGGTTGCGCAGATGGCACTGGCGCCCGGCGTGGCTTTCAGCGCACCACCGGCGTCGGGGTCTGTTGTTCACGTCGTGCGGCGCGGCGAGAACCTGTTTCGCATCTCGCTGCGTTACGGCACGACAGTGAAGGCCATCATGGCAACCAACAACCTGACCAGCACCATCATCTATGTGGGCCAGCGGTTGGTCATCCCTGGCAGCTACGTACCACCCCCGGGGTCGAGCTTTACTTACGTCGTCAAGCGAGGTGACACGCTCTACGCCATCGCCCGGCGTTTTGGGACGACGGTGACGGCGATAGCCCGGGTGAACGGCCTGGTGAACCCCAATCACATCTACGTTGGTCAGCGTCTGCGGATTCCCGGCTCGCAGCCTGCCCCCCAGCCACCAAAGTGCGGCGTGTGGCACACTGTCCGGCCCGGCGACACGGTGAGCGCCCTGGCGTTGCGCTATGGCACTACCGTGTGGGCCATCGTCTCGGCCAACAATCTGGCTAGCGCCAACCGCATTTACGCCGGCCAGCGGCTGTTCATCCCCTGTGGTCGTGTGTCACCTCCGCCGCCAGCGGCCAATTGTTCCCACATCACGTCGCCCCGGCATGGCAGCACAGTCGGCGGCAAGGTGATCGTGCGCGGCACAGCCAACGTGGACAACTTTTGGTATTACAAGTTCGAATACCGGAAGGATGACGGCCAGGAGCACTGGATCACTTATGATGGTCTCAAGTACACGCCGGTGCTGAGCGGCGTCCTGGGCGAATGGGATCTGAACGCCCTGCAGTTGCCGCAGGGCTGGTATTGGTTCCGCGTCGTCATTGTGGATCACACCGGCAACTACCCATCGCCGTGTGAGATGCGCGTGTACGTGCGTGATCCGTAGCGATTCACTGACAGGTTTAACTTGCGATAGCGCCAGGCGAACAGCGCGGGCTGTGTTCTTGGCTCACGCTGTTCGCTTGGTGTACTGCACCGGCCCCTCGAGAAAAAGATCGCCCGGGCGGCTGGCCCCGGTCGGCGATAGTATTCCCTGACCTCTAACTCTTTTCTAACCACTCTCTAACATTTCTCTAACCAAAGTGTGTTATTGTAGAGATGATATTCTGTCTCTGATTAGGGAAGGGATCCTTGGAGCTATGGTTGTTATGAATCGATGGACACGTTACCTCTTGAGTTGGCTCAGAGTTTTTGCGGCTTTCAGCCTGTTTCTCACGACTGCTGTTGCCGGGTGGGGGGGGCAAGCTCTGGCGGCCGGCGCCGATGACCCCGGCCTGAGCGCAGCGCTGGTTGTCTCGAGGCATACCGTGTTGCCCCCCTGGTTCCTGGCCAGCGCTGCGCCGCTGATCACCAGGGAGGTCAAACCGCTTGCCGCGCCCGCTATTATCGGTGTGGGCTACAGTGAACCGGCTAATGAGGGTTCGCCCATAACTGTGACGATCACTGCCTCAGATACGGTTTACTATGGTTTTGACTGGGACAGCGATGGCTTTTACGAGGTGATCAGCCAAACTAATGAGTCGGCCTCGAACACCTGGGATGACGATGGCACTTATACCATCACTGTCCGTGCGGACGACGGTATCGGTGGTGTGGTCACAGACACTGCTGCCATCACCGTGGACGACACCAACCCTACCGCCGCCTTTATTTCTAGCGTGACCCTCGGCGACGAGCCATTGACGGTGGTTTTCACCGATACGTCCATCAGTCACGATGGCATCGTGACCTGGACCTGGGACTTTGGCGACAATTCGTCGTCGGCCGTACAGAACCCGGCCCACCAGTATGCCCAGGATGGTATCTATACCGTTACCCTCACCGTGGAGGAGGCTGACAGTGACTCGGACACCGAGATCCAAACCGACTATGTTACTGTCAACGATACTGGCCCAGATGCCGATTTTCATGCCGACCTGTTCTCCGGCACCGAGCCGCTGACGGTGACCTTCACCGACGACTCCACGGCCAATGACGACATCCTTATTTGGCGCTGGGACTTTGGCGATGAGTCATCTGTCTCAATGGGCCAGACCCCTCCCCCACACCAGTACGATCAAGATGGTGTCTACACTGTCGAACTCACTGTCTGGGAAGTCGATAGCGACTGGGGCATCAAGGTCAAAACGGGGTACATTACCGTCAGTGATACCAGCCCAACCGCCGATTTTCATTCCGACGTGCTCTCTGGCACCGAGCCGTTGACCGTGCAGTTTGCCGACGATTCTACCGCCTACGACGGCGTCACTGCCTGGAGTTGGGACCTGGATGGCGACGGAGCAGCCGACTCTATTGCCCACACCCCTTCCTTCACGTACACTGCCAGTGGCGTCTACACCGTTTCTCTCACCGCCTGGGACGCCGACGGCAGCGCAGACACTGTGACCAAGAGCGAGTGCATTACTGTCAACGACACCGGCCCGACTGCCGGCTTTACCGCTGCTCCCACCTTGGGCGATGAATCGCTGACGGTGTTCTTTACTGACACATCCACTGCCTACGACAATGTCACTGGCTGGAGTTGGGACCTGGATGGCGATGGAGCAACCGACTCTAATGACCAAAACCCTTCCTTCACCTACACTGCCGGCGGTGTCTACACCGTCTCCCTCACTGCCTGGGACGCCGACGGTAGCTCAGACACCGTGACTGAAACCGATTATATTACTGTCAACAACGTGCCGCCCACGGCCGTTATCAAAGGCCCGTTCACCCGGATGGCCGGCCTTGTGGTCCTGGACGCTTCCGACTCTACGGAACCGGGGCAGAACATCACTGCCTACGACTGGGACCTGGACGACGACGAGCAGTATGACGCTGACACCGGTATAACGGCCACGGTCAACCTGACCATAACGGGCATCTATACCGTGGGCCTGCGCGTCACCGACGCAGAGAGCACTACTGACACCGTCCGGGTGGCGATCACCATTGTGCCTGCGTCACTCGATCGCTTTATCGTCTCGCTACCCCCCAGCAGTACGGCTGGCGTAGCTTTTTCGACTGTCATCACCGCCGAGGACGAGTACGGCAACGTCATCACCGATTGGGGGCAGAACGTGACGCTGACTACGACCAACGGCGGCGCCATCGGCCCCTCGGTAGCCCTGGGCGACGATTTCGTGGATGGCGTGTGGACTGGCCTGGTGAGCCTGACGTCAGCCGACGACGTGGCGACCACGGACGACGATCGGGACGTGATCGCCAGTTACGACGGGCACACAGGACAGGACACATTGCACATTGAGCCTGCGGCAGCCACTGATTTCGTTTTCTCCTCCATCGGTGGGCAGATAGCTGGGGTGCAGAGTCCACCCTTTTACTTGACTGCCTACGATCCGTATGGCAATCGGGATGTCAACTACAATGGCTTCAAGTCGCTTGGCTGGAGTGGCTTGATAACCAGTCCGAACGGCACCGGCCCGGAGTATCCCTCGGATTTGGTAAACTTTGAGAATGGCGAGTCCGATTACGTGCGCTTGTGGGCCTACAATGCCCGGCCCGATGTGGTGCTTGCGGTTACCACAGATGACGGTCCCGATGGCACGTCCAATCCCTTCACCGTGACCCATGGCGCTCCCAGTGACTTTGTCTTTTCGACGATTCCTGACCAGGTGGCGGGCGCATCGGGCACGTTCACCCTCACCGTCAAAGATGAATACGGCAACGCGGCCATTGGCTACGCAGGCCAGCGCACCCTCGACTGGGGTGGCCTGGGCGACAGTCCCAATAACAACCCGCCCGGTTACTCACCCGAGGAGATCAGCTTCTCTGGCGGCGTTGCCTCTTTGTTGGTTTTCACACCATACCTGGTGGAGGCCAACGCCCAGATCACGGTCGCCGAGGGCTCTGATGTCCATGGCGCGTCCAATCCTTTCACCGTGAGCGTTGGATCTCAGGTGGGCAGGATTGTCATTGAATCAGACCCTGACGGCCAGGGCAGCGAAGTGAGCACTTACGACATGGTCGTCTACGAGAGCTTGTCCGTCTACGCCGCCGGCTATGACACCTGGGGCAACTATATTGCCGACCGGTCGGTAGAGTGGGGCGGCACGGGTGTAGCTCAGGGTCAGGTGAGTCCCCTCACAGGCATCGGCACGACCCTCACACCGGTCATCGGTGGCACCGGCACGATCACGGCTCAGTACTCGGCAGCCATCACCGATGCCACCGGCCTCATCAGCGTGCGTGCGCCCGTGCTGGAAGTGACCCTCTCCGACAGCGTAGAACCGGTCGAGGCGGGCGAGACGTTGACCTATACCATCGCCTACAGCAACACAGGCAATGCCGACGCCACGAGCGCGGTTCTTATCCTCACCCTGGACAGCAACGTGGTTTATGACTCGGATTCACTGGGAAGTTCCGGATCCGAGCAGGTGCGGACATGGAGCCTGGGTCCGGTGAGCGTGGGCCATTCCGGGCAGGTGATCGTCACCGCTACGGTTCTTGTGCCGCTCGACAATGGCATCGTCTTGACGTCGGTCGTTGAGATAGACTCTGATCAGACAAGTCCCATATCCGATTCTGTGACGACGACTGTACACAGTGAGCCGATCCTTTCTATCTCCAAATCCACTCAAGACGAGACGGTGATGGCCGGTGGTGTCATCATATACATCGTCGATTTTAGTAACGCCGGCAATATGGACGCCACTGGTGTCGTCGTCTCCGACGTCATCCCGGACAACACGCGTTTCCACTCAGCCTCGCCTCTTTATGCATTGGATGGCAGCGGTGTGGTGAGTTGGAATGTTGATACCCTGCCAGCCGGCCAGCCTGATTATCGTGTACTGTCGGTGTGGGTAGATGATCCACTGCCCAGTGGCACGGTCATCACCAATACCGGCTACAAGATTGATAGCGACCAGACCGCACCGTTGTCTGGCCCCGATGTGACGACCGCGGTGCTTTCACCCACGCTCACCGTCGATCAGGCTGGCGATCCCAGTCTCGTGGAGGCGGGCCAGTTGGTGACCTTTACGCTGACTTTTTCCAACACCGGCAGTGGCAATGCCTCGTCCGTTGTCATCACGGATAACCTGCCGGCGCACACCAGTTTTGTCTGGGCGTCCGATAGTTATGTCTATTCCAATGACCTTGTCGTCTGGAACATCGGGACGTTGGGCGCACACCAGGGTAGTCAACGAGAGTTAGTGCTGCGCGTCACATCGCCTCTCACTACCGGCATGCCTATCATCAACGGGGCGGTCATTGACAGCGCTGAAGCTAGTCCGATCACATTCTCTAACCTGGTCTATGTGGTTTCGGAGCCGGAACTACATATCTCCAAAGCTGGTGCGCCCGATCCGGTGAAAGCAGGCGATCAACTGGTCTACACAATCTCTTATGCCAACACCGGCAACGCCAACGCTACCAGTGTGGTCATCACCGATGCGCTGCCGGCGCACACGAGATTCGCTTCTGCCTCAGACGAGGGGATGCATGACGACGGCGTGGTCATCTGGAATCTGGGCCTGCTGGCTGGCCGAGATCTGGCCGGTCAAGACGGGGTCGGATCCGTCACCCTGGTTGTGACGGTGACGTCTCCGCTGACTGGCGGCACGATGCTGAAGAACACGGCCTTCATAACCTGCGCCGAGGGGAGCCGCGATCAATTCCCTGAGCAAACGACGGTCACTTCTTTGCCACAATTACACGTGGACGTGACCGACAGCCCAGACCCGGTGAGGGGAGAAGGGACGCTGGTTTACACTGTCTTTTACTCCAACACGGGCAACGCCGATGCCACAGCCGTGCAGTTGTCGGTCGACTATGACGCCCGGCTCACCTTCGTGGCCGCCGAGCCTGCTCCCAGCATGGGGAACGATACCTGGAACCTACCGCCTTTACCGGGCGAGGACGGCACGGGCACGGTGGTGGTTATCACGCTGACCACTTTTGCGCTGGCTCCGGACGCGGTGTTGCACAGTATCTTCCGTCTACGTTCGGCAGAGGTTGGCTGGGTTAGCCACAACGAGGCAACGGAAGCAGAAGCCGTGGACCTGGGCATCAGCCTTGGTTACGACGACGATACGCCCTATCCAGGCAAATGGATCACCTATACGCTGTATTACACCAATGCCGGGGACATTCCCGCCACGGGAGTCGAGTTGACGGCGCAGCGTCCCGAAGGCACTACGTACGTGGGTCAGGAGTGGGTGCCCAATGGCGGTGGAGACTACCATTACACTGTCGGCACGGTAGACACCGGTGCCAGCGGCAGTGTCCAATTCGTTGTCCAGGTGAACAGCACCGGCGACGGCCGGTTGCCGCCCGGTGTGACCAGCTTGGAGCCGAGTTTTGTCGTTACCGGAAATGAGCCAGAGTTCTACACGTGGGACAACCAGGCGAGCAGCTTTGTAGGCATCCCCGACCTGGTGATTAAAGAGATACAAGTGACGCCAGAGTTTCCCACGCCCAACCGGCCGGTGACCTTTACGGTGGTCATTAGCAACCGGGGCACAGGCATGGGCGAGAACCCTAACATTCAGGGCGGCGGCTTTTGGGTAGACCTGTTCATTGACCCGGACCCTGTGCCAAAATCCTATCCGTGGAATGGTTACTCAGATACCTTTTCCAAAACTACAGCCCTGGCTCCAGGCAGTACGCGAGAGATCGTCTTTGTATGCGAAGAGGGACTCAGCAACCAGTATCACAAGGTGTACGCCAAAGTGGACAATTTCTTCGGTGACGAGAGCTTCCCGTTGTGGCAGCGGTACTCGCTGATTCCCGAATCGGACGAGGAAAACAACGTAGACTGGATCCCTGTGTTCATGGATGCATACAACATCTTTTTGCCAGCAGTGTTGAGAAATCACTGACGCCTGCTGCGCAAACAAATCCGAGGCCAGCTACCTGCGCGGGGTAGCTGGCCTCGTTTGTGTGGCGCAAGATGCCGTCGTGCGTCCCTCAGGGCATCATCAGCACTCTCTCGATCCGTTCCAGCGCCCAGTCCAGATCCTCTCGAGTGATGATCAGGGGCGGGGCGAAACGGATGACGTTTTCGTGTGTCTCCTTGCAGAGCAGACCTTTGTCTTTCAGCGCCTCGGCGAAGCGACGCGCACCTCCCCCTGACGGCTTGAGCTCGACGCCGACGAGCAGTCCCCGGCCTCGCACCTCGGCGATGTGGTCGCTCTCGATGCGCGCCAGCCGCCCCATCAGGTATTCGCCTTGCTGCCGGGCGTTCTCAATGAGTCCCTCCTCTGTCAAAACCTTCAAAGCTTGGCGCGCGATGGCCGCAGCCAGCGGGTTGCCGCCAAAGGTAGAACCGTGGTCGCCGGGGTTGAACAACCCCAGCACGTCCCGGTCGGACAGCACAGCCGAGACGGGGTAAAAGCCGCCGGAGAGGGCCTTGCCGATGGTCACCACGTCGGGCCGGACGTCTTCCCAGTCGCAGGCGAAAAGCTTGCCGGTGCGGCCCAGGCCGGTTTGAATCTCGTCGGCGATGAGGAGGACGTTGTAGCGGTCACAGATTTCGCGTACCCGCTTCAGGTAGCCGGGGGGGGGCAGGACGACACCGCGTTCGCCCTGGATAGGCTCGACCAGAAAGGCGACGGTGTTGGGTGTGATGGCAGCCTCCAGCGCATCGGCGTCGCCGTAGGGCACAGTGAGGAAGCCCGGCGTGAAGGGGCCAAATCCGTCCCGGTATTGCGCCTCGCTGGAAAAGCCAACGATGGTGACGGTGCGTCCGTGAAAGTTGCCGGCGCAGGTGATGATCTCGGCTTGGCCATCGGGCACGCCCTTGGTTTTGTAACCCCACTTGCGGACGGCCTTGATGGCCGTTTCGACTGCCTCGGCGCCGCTGTTCATGGGCATTATCATCCCATAGCCGCTCAGTTCGCACAGCTCTTTGGCCAGTAGCGGCAACTGGTCGTTGCGGAAAGCCCGGGAGGTGAGGGGAAGCTTGGCCGCCTGCTCGACCATAGCTTTGAGGATGCGCGGGTGGGCGTGGCCCTGGTTAACGGCCGAATAGGCGCTGAGAAAGTCCAGATAACGGTTGCCTTCTACGTCCCAGACCCAGATGCCCTCGCCTCGTTCCACCACCACGTCTAGCGGTTTGTAATTGTGCGCGTTGTATCTATTTTCCAGAGTGATGTAATCTTGTGTGTTCATGGTGACTCCGTGGGTTAGATGGTTAGGGGTTCAGCTTTTTCTGTGAAGCCGATGCCCAGTTCTTTCAACTCGGCCAGGATGGGATCGTAAAGCTCGGGCATGACCGGCCGGTGCACGCCGGTCAGTTCCACCTGGCCCTGCAAGATCATCCGCACGGCGATGGCTGCTGGCAGGCCCACCGTCCGCGACATGGAAGTGTCGCCGTGGGGGATGCCATAGTCAATCATTGTGGAGGTGATCTTTTCCCGGCGGTTGGGATATTCGGCGATGAACTCGTGTTGCATGACGAGCATGTCGCGCTCGCCTTCGGCGTATTGCATTTTGGCCAGCATGCGAGCTACCAGCACGTCCAGCGGCGTTCCTTCCGTCGCCGGCAGCGGCTCGTCGGAAAAGAGACCCAGCCAGTCAAAGTTCTTGAAGGCGTAAGAGTCTTTTGCTATACCCAGGCGCTCCATTGCCTCGTGACAAACATCATCGCCTCGCGTGTCCAGCAGTTTGGCGGTGAGTTGCTCGAAGGTGAGGCCAGCGAGCTCGGTCGTCTCGTCGCTCAGCCAGCCGGTGTCCACCAGCTTGCGCAGGGTCTCACACCAGCCGGGGTAGCGCAGGGTGCCACGGAAGATGGTCCTGGCCTCAGGAATACCGTAGATGTCCAGGTAGGGCAGGCTGTTGCGGTTGGGGTAGCCTTCGAGTTCGCCCAGGCCCTCAATGTGCACCGGCCAGTGGTGATCAAAGAGTTCCTCACCAGGGACGTCTATTTCCTGGCCGTCCTTCCGCCAGCGAGCAGCGTTCTTGCCGGCCAGCAGCACGCCGCGAGGGCTCCAGGAGAATTTGTAACCCAGAGGGTTGGTGTTGGCCTCCGGTGCGGGCAGGCCGCCGCAGTAGGACGTAAAGCTCACCACCTGGCCGCCGTTCTTCCGCACGCGATGGATGACCTGTATGGCCGACATATGGTCGATGCCGGGGTCTATGCCGATTTCGTTCAAAATGAGCACGCCGGCCCCTTGGGCCAGGCCATCCAGCTCTTGCATGGCGTCGCTGACGTAGGAGGTGGTCACCATGTCTTTCTTCAGTTCGATGCAGTGTCGAGCGACGAGAGGATGGTAGACGTAAGGCAACATACTGACGGCCAGGTCAGACTGCGCGATCAACTCGTGTAGCTTGGCTTTGTCACTCACGTCCAGTTGCACGGCGCTGCCGTTGACCCGGTCTCCGATCAGCGCCTGGGCTTTGCTCAGGGTGCGGCTGGCCACGGTAACGCGAAAGCCGGCTACATTGAGCAGATATTCGACGTGCGGGCGGGTGACGAGGCCCGCACCCAGAACCAGAACTTTTTTCATCGTCTTCCTCCGTATAGTTGTTAGGTGGCTAGTTCAGGAATCGCTCCAGGTAGCGGTAGTTTGGGGTGAGTTGGCCCTGCTGAAGAATGACAGCGCGCTTGATCTCCGGCGGCAGGTCGAGCTGGTCAAAGGGAACGGAAAAATCTGCTTTGGCGATGGCCGGGACGTAGGCTTTGAGCGCCTGGCTGAAATCAATTGAGGATTCACGGGGCAATTCGCTGGGCAGAATGTCCACGGCCATGATGACCGGGCCCCGGCCCTCGTAGCCATCTTTTGCTTCGCCAGTTTCGGGATCGTAGACAAAAACCGGGACGCCGGGCTCGGTGGACTTGACGGTGACTTCGATGGCTCCTTCGACGTCGCAACTGATATCGCCGATGACTCTGAGCCGGGGAGACCGCTCGCCACCGTAGGCTTGCTTGACGTAATCCTTGGTAACCAGGCGGGGATATATTGTATCCCAGTAGATGGCGTTGACCAGGATAGTGAGATGGGGCAGGTAGGTCTCGAACCTGGAGCGATACTTTTCTGGGTGCTGGTAGTAGTCTTGTAGCTCGAAGCGGTCGTCGGGCGAGACCGGTTCGACCGTATGTTTCTCTTTGAAGACAACTTTGTATATGACGTGCCGCGAGGCATCTTTGCTTTCTGCGATGGCGGCGATCTCGTCGGGAGCGATCTCTACTACGGGCAGATGCGACAAGATTTCTTGCGCGCCGCGCGACACGTTGCCGTAGCCGGCGATGCCCAGGATCAGGGAGAAGATCGCTTCCGGCAGGCCCTCGGTCTCGATCTGCCCTTTCACCCGCTCCAGGGCGGCGATGGCTTCGTCCAGGTCTTTGTAGCGGTGCGCTTGCCGGAGTTGGGTGAAGGGGTTGGGCGTCCCTTCCCAGGCCAGCCGCCGTCCAAAGGCCCAAAGGGTGTCAATCATCCCGGCCAGCCCGGCGTGCCGTCCAAAAAAAATGAGCCGACGGCCTTCCTCGTCGGTCACTTTTTCGTAGTCAATCAGGTTGCAGCCCAGTTCCATCATTCGCTTGAGCATGGGCATGTTGTAGGGCTGTCCCTTGATGACGTGGGCAAAGAACACGTAGGTCTTGCCAGCTTCAAGAACCTTCAGCGGGATCTCTTTGACGGCAAAGATGGTTGAGGCCGGTGAGAGGTCTTTTTGCACTGCGATCCCGGCCTGAAGGTATTCATCACTGTCAAAAACGCGAATCTCTGAGGTCTGGGCGATAACTTTCAGATCGTGGTCGGCCTGGAGGTCTCGGGCGTCCTGTGGTGTAATTGGCACCCGGCGTTCCCAGACGCTCTTGTCCTCTCTTCGAATGCCGATGGTAGATTTCATATTTCGACCTCCCAATGACTACATTGTAACCGCAAATGCGGCCATTGTCAACCGGTCTGGCGATCTCGGGTGCATTTCATTCTTGGGGCAAGTTGGACGTCCCAGCTTGCTGGGGGAACGCGGCAAGCCGCGACGTCCAAGAAATCTACCCCATCTGCGAGAAATTCAAGCCGTTGGGACGTGTTATGGCAAGTGTGCCCCCAAACTGAAATGCACCCGGCGATCTCTACCACTTTCTGACGCAGGTCGGGACAAAGCAGGGCAGTGTTACCTCGTCTACCTTTCGACTTTAATCTCCGCA
>CAYNKW010000039.1:4341-22982 GCA_964397845.1 uncultured Anaerolineae bacterium | reverse complement strand
CACTTCGACTTCTCTCACTGACGACTCATCCTCGTTTCGCGTTGGCCGCGCTAACCGGTCAGCATCACCCGCCTGGCGGGTCTAGCGTGAGGCCGTCGTTGACCCGACGACTTCTCAGGCTTGGAGCAGTCGAAAAGCGCCGAGATTAGCCAGGTCGGGTGCATACGGGGTTAGCGGCCCTTCTTCTCCCACGAAAGCCCCCTTTGCTTCCTTTGCACGATGCCCTTGTCTCCACCTATCTACGTTAAGGCAAAACCTCAAAGTAATCACAATGCTTGGGACGAACTATGCGGAAGTCTCCATCCACAGTCAGAATACGCCGGATGTTCAACCGCTCTGCCATAGTGACAATAGCAGCGTCTACAAAATCGAGGTGCATATCGGAATATTGGTCGATAAGCTCGTAGATACGTGCCACATCAGCTTTCGTTATGACCTCAAACTGAAGGGGACTATGTTCTAACCGCTGAACAAAGAGCCGCATGGCTGCGTGCCCCAACCGTGCTTGTAACAAGTACGTGAGTTCGACTAAAACGATTGTCGGTAACAACAAGTCGTCGGCCAAGGTAGACAAAGTACTCGTCACTCGTTGGTGATGCTTGTCGTCTTTGTCAAGTGTAGCATACAAAAAGCCAGTATCAATTAGGGCCGTCATGAAGGCTTTTCCCCGTGCTTGTTCAAAATGAAATCGGTCACAATAGCACGCACGTTTTCCGAGACACTACTTGCCCCAGAATTGAACATTCCGGCAAGAGATAACAAGAAAGCCGCTCCACTTTGTTTTTTGACAATGTGCTGGCTGGCGATGTATTGTTCGAGAATTTCATTAATGAGAATTTCCACCTTCATCTGTCGTTTTGTAGCAATAGAATCAATTTCCTGGGCAACAGCCTGATTGATACTGACGGGGAAAGAACTCTCTACTTGTCCGAGATTTCCTCTAGTAGTAACAACGAGTGATTTTGACATTTTTACCTCCGTTCAAAAATGGAGAACGATACTTCGACATTCCCACAGTAGCACACACTTATTGAAATGCTAAATCAAACATCTCAACCCACATACTACGCGCACACCTGTTCACCTAACCTCCCCGCAGGCGGCTTATTAACCTTCCTCCCAGGAATGTTATGCGACAATCTGTTCGTCTAACTTGCCAAAATAACAAAACGCTGGTAGAATAAGACTTGAGCCAGAACGCTTGTTCTTAATAGGCCGCCATGCACGCTGATACGAGTATACACCAATAACAATTGACACGCAAACGCCCAAGAGATATGAACACCAACAAACGCCCAAAAAACTGCTGGACCAGGCCTGCACTGAGCTTTGCCAAAGTGTGCGTGACGCCTTGCGAGCTGAACATTACTCCATTCACACTGAAAAGACTTATGTCCAGTGGATCAAACGTTACATCCTCTTCCACGATAAACGCCACCCCCGCGACATGCCCGCCCCGGAGATTGCGTCCTTTCTCACCCACCTGTCCGTGGACCTCAACGTGGCCGCTCCCACTCAAAACCCCTGCACTGAGCCTGCCGAAGTGAGGCCCTCAGCGCCTCGCTGTTCCTGTACCGCCACGTGCTCGAAAAAGACTTGGTAGGCTCAATTGACGCCGTGCACGCCAAAAAACCCAAACGGGGCTACCCACCGTCTCGACCAGAGATGAGGCGCTTGAGGTCATTGGCTTTCTATCAAGCAAACGGCCGACCACCATGGGAATCACTCCCAGGTTAGTGGCCGGCTGCCAGTCTCTCACGGCTTGTCCCTCCACAACATTCAGAAAGGGTGGGTTTTGTCAGCCATATTATAGCACAAATCCACAGAGGGGGCAAGGTCTAGTTTCTGACCTGGGTCAAAGAAGTTGCGTTCCGACGCCAGACGTGATACAATAGAAAGACTGGTAGTGCATCAATCAGGAGGAAAAGCCTATGGCTTACAATGCCGCGAATCCGCTCATCGTCCAAAGCGATAAATCGGTTCTTCTGGAAGTCCAGAACGACCGCTACGAAAAAGCCCGCGATTGGCTGGCCCGTTTCGCCGAGCTGGAAAAGAGCCCGGAACACATCCACACCTATCGCATCACGCCGCTCTCGCTTTGGAACGCCGCCGCTTCTGGCCTCACCGCCGAGGACATCGTCGGCGCACTGGGGAAATATAGCAAGTACGACCTGCCGGGCAACATCCGGGTGGACATCTACGACTACATATCGCGCTACGGGCGGGTCAAGCTGATCATGCGCGACGGCGCGCTGCTGCTCGTCTCCGACGACACGCCCCTCATCGTCGAAATCAGTCGTCACAAGCGGATGCAGCCCTTCATCATCGAGCGGGTGGACAACGCCACGCTGCGGGTGGACGCTTCGCAACGGGGTCACATCAAGCAACTACTGGTGCAGATCGGCTACCCGGCCGAAGACCTGGCCGGCTACGTGGACGGTGCCGAGCTTCCCTTCCACCTGCTGCCGGTGACCAAATCCGGGCAGCCCTTCAGTCTGCGGCAATATCAGCAACAGTCTGTGGAAGTCTTTTACGCCGGGGGCCAAGCCAGCGGCGGTAGTGGTGTCATCGTACTGCCCTGCGGCGCAGGAAAGACCATGGTTGGCATGGGCGTCATGGAAAAGCTGCAAACGGCCACCCTCATTCTCACGCCCAGCACCGTCGCCGTGCGCCAGTGGATCGCCGAGTTGCTGGACAAGACCGGCCTCTCGCCCGACGACGTTGGCGAATACTCGGGCCTGGTCAAAGAGATCCGACCAGTGACCATCACCACCTACCAGATCCTCACCCACCGCAAGCGCCGCACCGACGATTTTCCACACTTTAAGCTGTTCAACGAGCGTGACTGGGGGCTGATCATTTACGACGAAGTCCACCTGCTGCCAGCGCCGATCTTTCGCATCACGGCCGAAATCCAGGCCCGGCGGCGGTTGGGCCTCACCGCCACCCTCATCCGCGAGGACGGCCGCGAGACCGACGTTTTCTCGCTCATTGGCCCCAAAAAATACGACGTGCCCTGGAAAGACCTGGAAAAGCAGGGCTGGATCGCTACCGCCGAGTGCCACGAGATCCGTCTGCCGCTGCCCGATGAGCTTCGCATGACCTACGCCCTGGCCGAGCAACGAGACAAGTTCCGCATCGCAGCCGAAAACTACGACAAGTTAAAGATCGTCCGGCAGTTGCTAGGCAAGCATCGCGACGACACGGTGCTCATCATGGGCACCTACCTGGATCAACTCTACGAAATCGCCGACGCCATCGGCGCGCCACTCATCACGGGCAAAACGCCAGTGCGCGAGCGGCAAAAGCTATTTGACCAGATCCGCCGGGGCGAGATCACCCAGTTGGTCGTCTCCAAGGTAGCCAACTTTTCGGTGGACCTGCCCGACGTCAACGTCGCCATCCAGGTCTCTGGTACCTTTGGCTCGCGGCAGGAAGAGGCGCAGCGGCTGGGGCGCATTCTGCGGCCCAAGAAGCACGGCCTGCTGGCCCACTTTTACGCCCTCGTCACCCGCGACAGCCGTGACCAGGAATTCGCCGCCAAGCGGCAGCTCTTTCTCACCGAGGAGGGATATCGCTACGAGATTCTGTACGATCACGAAGTCGTAGATTACGAGCCCGTGGTGCTGGACGTGGAGGCCGGGCAGCCAGCCTCGCGGCTGCTGCCGGCGAGTGCGACGGTGATTGACGGAGTGGTTATTGACAGAGAAGGGTAGCCAACATGAGCCTCATCGCTGCCTGAGGTATACTGGGCAGTCATCATGACTGTCTGGCCGTTACCACGGACGAAAATGCGAAAGTCGCTCTTACTGGAGAACTAGGAATTGACCAACGATCTCGAATTGCTTCAAAGTCTGATTGAATCTGACATCGAACCCATGTTCGACCCGGCTGTATTGGCCCGGGCCAGACGCCTCTTTCGCACCAGCCGCGTGTTGGATCCTGTCCGCCAGGGTACCACTCTTTTTGCCGAGGTTCAAAACGACGACGGCATCTGTTACGACGCAGCGATCTCTCTGGAGGATGGCTGGCTTGATGCGGAGTGCGACTGTGACAGTGTTGGCTACTGCGAGCACATCGGTGCCGTGCTGCTCAACTGGATTCACGCCTCGCAAGATTTCGCCCAGGACAGCGCTGCGCTCCTTCCAGATTTCCTGGATTTTGTCCGCGAGTTGATGGTAGAGGTGAAAGACGAAGAACCGATCGAGACCAGCGATCGAGCACCGGCTTTCGGCCAGACCCTGCGGAGCCTGGGCGATGCCAAAGCGTTGATGACACGGGTGAAGCAGGCCGTTGAACAAGACCTGAGAGAGTTGCTTTCGGAACAGACCGTCCAGCGGTTGCGGGCTATCGCTCGTCGCCGGGACTGGAAGCTGCGCGGCACCCGCAAAGATGGCCTGGTGGATCAACTCGTCCAGCTTTATCTCGACACCCAAAACACCGCCGATGTTGTCGGCGCCCTGGATGACGACCGCCGCCTGGCGATAGAGTTCCTGGCCCTGCGCGCCTCCGCGATACCCGTCTCCGAGAGCACCGCCAGGAAGACCGTTCGCCGTCTCAAAGGACGTCGTTCCGCAAAAGAGGCCACCGCCATTCTGCAAGACCTCCAGGAATTGGGCCTGGTCTTTGCGGCAAAAGGTTACGCCGGCGCAACATACCGCATGCCCGTTGCCGTCACCCGCCAACTGCCTCCCTGGCCCGACCTGCTGGCTACTTTTACGGGGGATCCCGCCGGGCTCGACGTACGCCAATCGCCCGCCTTTGCACTGACGCAGGTGGCCTACCAGGTGTGGCAGTGCCTTCGAGAGCCGCCCACGCCCAAGAAGGCGCGGGCCTTGCCCAAACCGAGGGGGCTGGAAACGCAGTGGCCCGCTTTGCAGGGCTGGCTCAACCCGGCCGATGAGTTAGCTGAACTGGAACGGCTGGGCACCCGCTTCTGGCATAGCGCCTGGCAACAGAACATCAGCGTCCAGCCCTTGCCGCCCGCCCTCTCCGAAGCCGACTTGGCCGAGCTGCGCCAGCGCACTACCGCCACCGACGACATCCTGGACTTTGTCTTTAGCCTGCTGACGTCTGTGGGTCTCGTCCAGTGGGAATACGGCTCCGACATCCAGACCAACGAGAACGGTATGGCCGCTTTTCTCTCCTATTCTGACGCCGACCGGGTGGGCATCTTTACCACAGCCTGGATGAATCTGGGATGGTGGACAGAGATGGCCCTGATGTTGCGACACGCGAAGCATCTCCGGCTCCGCCGTAGTTTACAACTGAGTGGCTTCACGTACAACGATCTGACCCAGGAACTGGCCCAGGCGCGGATGATCGTGGTGACGCTACTGCGCCGTCTGTCGCCGGGCACCTGGTACGGCGTGGCTGACTTTCGCCGCCTCTTGCGCCGCTTCTGGCCCGACTACCTGCACGCCAGCTCGACGTCGCCGACCCCCCGCTGGTGGCTGGAGACCGCCAGCAGCGACTATCACCTTTCTTCTGACAGGGCTGGAGACTGGGAAGCGGGCTACGCGCCCTTTGTCACCGCCTGCCTGGAGGGGCCGCTGGCCTGGCTCCGCGTGGTGACGCTGGGATATGACCGCCAGGGCCTGGCCGCTTTCCAACTCACCGACCTGGGAGCCTATTTGCTGGGCCTCCGCGAAAGCTATGGCGAGGCAGTGGAAGAGCCCGCCGGCCCGGCCTTGACCGTCCACGGCGATGGGACGGTACTCGCCCGCACCGGCTACGCCGCTGCTGGCGTTTACGACTTGTTAAACGTCGTTGGTCAGTTAGAAGCAACGTCGGCTCAGCAGTTCCGTTACCGCATCACGGCCGCCACCGCCCCGCGCGCTTTCGAGCAGGGCTGGACAGGACGAGCCATCCTGGACGAACTGGAGAAGCACAGCGATGCTCCCATCCCAGAACCCCTGCGGGGTCACATCCTGACCTGGGCCGAGGGCTACGGACAGGTGCACCTGTACGACGAAGTGACGCTTATCGAATTCGCCGATGATTTTGCGCTGCAAGAGCTGCTGGCCTCCACCAGCCTGGTCCAGCGCCTCGTCTACCAATTCTCGCCGCGCCTCGTCGCTATCAAGACCGGTGCGGTAGACACGCTCCGTGACGAACTCGTTCGCCTGGGGCACACGCCGCGCATCGAGTAAATCGAGTAAAGCGTATTGCGTGGCCGGACGCAACACACAGCACGCACCGCGTTACGATGGGACAAACGTGAATATCAAGAAAACCCTCCGAGACTACAATTTCAAAGTCCTCCGCGCCATGGCAGAGATAAATGGCATCCCCGTGGATTCGCGCCGAAAGGCATCGTACGTCAAGGCTCTGGCCAAAGCGCTGTACAATAAAGAGGCCGTGGAGCGCGCTCTGCCGCAACTCTCGTCCCGCGAGTGCCGGGCGTTGGACCTGCTCATCACCTACAGCGGTTCGGCTACCAGCCAGCGTCTCAGGCAGGCACTCGAGCGAGAAGAATTGATCCGGCAACACCCCCGCGCGAAAGCGAGACATGGCTACCGGGCCGTGGAAGGCAATCCCCATCGCCAGGATTCTTTATATTTTGAAGACATCGTGGCCCGGCTCACCTGCCTGGGCCTGATCGTTAGCCAAGGCAACAGTGACTCCTATTCCACTGTCATCGGCTTTGCCCCTGGAATCCGGCTAGTCATCCCGCCCCAGATTATGCCCCATCTGCCCGAAGTGACGTATGAGGAAGACACCACCGTACCGGCCATTGACATCGAAGCCGAGGCCTCAGCACGCACTCTCCAGCGTGACTTGTACCTTTATTGGAGCCACATCCGCGACCATGAGGCACACCTGACGCAGCAAGGTTATGTCTATAAACGCGCGCTCAAGAAGCTCAACGAAACACTACTGGTGGCGGGGGACATGGGCAAGGGCATGGGCGAAAAGGAAAACCCTCGCCTGCACTTTATCCGGCTGCTTCTCCAGGAAACGAGCCTGTTAAAAGTGCGCCGGGCCGGGTCTGTCGTGAATGCCATCCAGGTCAGCAGCTTTTGGAGCGACCCGCCGACGATCCGCGTTCAGAAATCCTTCCACACCTGGCGCGACGCACTGTTCTGGAACGAGTTGCGCTACCTGCCCGGCATCACAGTCCAGTCGTGGTACACACCCGACCTGTCGCTCATCGTCACAGCCCGCAAAAAAGTGCTCGAGCACCTGAGCAAACTGCCGGCCGGAGAGTGGGTGGCGTTGGAGCGGCTGGTCAATCGCCTGCGCATGACAGACTATGAATTCCTCTTTTCGCGCGAGGTGCCGGCTCAACGCCGGTACTACGGTTACGGCTACTACTCGCCTGACTACGACACGCCCTACTCAGCCTACCGCAATCCCCTGGGCTGGCAGTTCTCGCCCATCACCGACGAGGCTCAAGGCTGGAAGGTGGTTGAAGCGCAGTTTATTCGCAACATCGTCACCGCCCCCCTGCACTGGCTGGGACTGGTAGACCTGGGTTACGCCGGGCCGGTGGACAAGGACGGCGCTGCCCTCCAGCCGGTGGCCTACCGGGTGACAGAGATCGGTGCCTGGCTGCTGGGCCTGGGCAGCGCACCCGAGATCCCCGCCGCCGAGGGTCGGGTCGTCGTCCAACCCAATTTTCGCATCTTTGCCCTGGATCCCATCAGCGACCACGTGCTGGCCACCCTCGACCAATTCGCCGAGCGAGTCAGTGCCGAGCGCGCCATCGAGTACAGACTCACGCGAGAGTCGGTTTACGCCGCGCAGCAGAAAGGGTGGACGGCCAAGCGGGTGGCCGAATACCTGGAAGAGACGAACAGCGCACCGTTGCCGCAAAATGTGGCCCGCACGCTGGAGGAGTGGGAGACGCTTCACCGTCGTATTGTCATCCACCGTCGCACCACCCTGGCGCAAACGGCCAATCCAGGAGTCATGGACAGGTTGCTGGCTGACGAGGCGCTGGCCGCGCATACAAGTCGCCGGCTGACACCTACTGTCGCGCTCCTCAAACCCAGCAAAGACACCGTGCCCCGGCTCATGCGACAACTTCAGAAACAAGGTCTGCCGCCGGTTCGAACGGTTCACCCCGGCGACGCGCGCCATCCCTCCCTCACCCTGGCCGACGATGGGCAGTTGATCTTTACCCACAAAGTGCCCAGCATCTTTCTCTTTACCACGCTGGCGCGTTTCACCGAGTCAGGTGCCGATGGCACCTGGCGGCTTACTCCGTCTTCCGTACAGCGAGCGCTGGCCAGTGGACTGAGCGTGGACGACATTCTGAAGGAACTGACCGACCTGCACCGGGGAGCGCTGCCTGCCTGGGCTATCAGGGCGGTCAAAGCCTGGGGTAAGTACTACGGCGACGCCCACCTGGAGACGCTGACCCTGATCCAGTTCCGAGACGCGGCCGCCTTGCGCGAGCTGCTCGATGACCCCGAACTATCGCCCTATCTGCAACCCTTCATTACCGACCGTGGCCTGGCCCGCGTGGACGCCGCCCACCAGGACGAGGTTCGCCACCTGCTGGCCGAGCGAGGGGTGGAGATTGTGGGTAAACTGGTAAGTTGATAGTCGGACGCAGGCGCACTAACTAGTGTCACGGATAATGTCACTTCTCTTTTGTCGCCACGGCCATCGCCACGGCGTATTCTCGCGAGTGCGACAGGCTTAACGCCCAGGCGGTCAGCCCTTCCTGCCGTGCTCGTTCCAGCGCGCCGCCGTGGAGCCGTATCCCCGGTTTGCCACGATGGTCCCGGATCACTTCCACGTCACGCCAGTACACGCCCTCGTGCCAGAAAACGCCTACGCCCAACGCCTTGGCCACTGCCTCCTTGGCCGCAAAGCGCGCCGCCAGCCGCGAAGGTTTTCCCCGGCAATAGGTAATTTCGGCCTCGGTATAGACCCGTCGCAAGAATCGCTCGCCAAAACGCGCCAGCGTGCGGGCGATCCGCTCGATCTCGACGATGTCCACCCCCACCGAAACCCATTCACTGCTCATCACAACTCAGGGCTCACCTCGTCGTAGCCCCGGCCCACGCCCCGGTAGATGAAGCCGAGTTCCTTCATCCGGCGTGGTTCGTAGATGTTGCGCCCGTCCATTAGCACCGCTTTGCGCATGGAGGCCTTGATGCGGGCCATGTCCAACTGCTTGAACTCGTTCCACTCGGTGACCAGGATCAGCGCGTCCGCATCCGCGGCCACTTCGTAGGGATCCTGACAATAGGTGACGCTCTCCAGCACCCGCTTCGCATTCCCAATGGCCTGGGGATCGTAAGCCTTTACCTTTGCGCCCTCGTGCTGGAGCATGTGGACCAGCCCAATGGAGGGCGCGTCGCGCATGTCATCGGTGTTGGGCTTGAAGGCCAGGCCCAGCAAGCCCACCGTCTTGCCTCGAAAGCCACCCAGAATGTCGCGCAGCTTCTGGATAAGCCGTTTGCGCTGGTCATAGTTCACCTCGGTGACGGCGCGGAGTATCTGGGGGCGCACGCCGTAGAGCAGCGCCATGTGGACGAGCGCCTTCACGTCTTTGGGGAAGCAACTGCCGCCCCAGCCGACGCCCGCCCCCAGGAAAGCGGGGCCGATGCGCTTGTCGGTGCCCATACCGTAGGCCACCTCTTTTACGTCGGCACCCATCGCCTCGCAAACGTTGGCGATTTCGTTGATGAAGGAAATCTTGGTCGCCAGAAAGGCATTGGAAGCGTACTTGATCATCTCGGCCGTCCGCAAATCAGTGATGATCGTCTCCGCCTGGAGGGGGTAGTAAAGCTCCGCCACCCGCTCCGCCGCCTGCCGGCTGGTGGAACCCAGAACGATGCGATCCGGCTCCATAAAGTCATAAACGCCAGAGCCTTCGCGCAGGAACTCGGGGTTCGAGACGACGGCGAACTCGATGTTAGAGTCCGGCATGTTCTCACGGACGATGTCGGCCACCCAGTCGCCGGTGCCGATGGGCACGGTGCTTTTGTTGATGATGATCACCGACTGGTGAATCCGCTTGGCCACATCCTCGGCTGCGGCATTGACGTGAACCAGGTCGGCTTCACCCTCGCTGCCGGTGGGCGTGCCGACGGCTATAAAGATGAACTCGGCGTCTTTCATGGCTTCGTCATACGAGGTGGTGAAATGCAGACGCCCGGCCGCGTTGTTGCGCCGCACGATCTCCTCCAGCCCAGGCTCAAAGATGGGCAGGCTCCCTTTCTTCAAGTTGTCCGACTTCTGCTTGTTGCGATTGAGACAGGTCACGTCGTTGCCCAGGTCGGCCAGACACGCTCCCGTGACCAGTCCCACGTACCCGACGCCAATGACAGTAATGTTGGCCATAGTGATTTTACCCTCCTATCAGTATCTAACCACCTAATATCCTCGTCCCATGCCCCGATAGGTGAAGCCCAGCGCCTTCATAGGCTCCGGCTCATATATGTTGCGGCCGTCCACTATGACAGGCTGGCGCATGAGCGTTTTGAGGCGGACCATGTCCAGATGCTTGAACTCGTTCCAATCGGTGACAATGACCACGGCATCACACCCTTCGGCCAGATCGTAAGGGTCCTCGGCCAGCTTGATCTCTGGCAACGCTCGCACAGCCACGCCCATGGCCACCGGGTCGTAACCCTTGACGAGAGCACCCTCGTTCATCAGCAGATGGGCGATCTCGATCGCCGGCGCTTCGCGCATATCATCGGTGTTGGGCTTGAAGGATAGACCCAGCAGACCGATAGTCTTGTCCTGGAGGCCGCCCAACAAAGCGCGGAGTTTCTGAATCACCAGGCGGCGCTGGTGGCGATTGATTTCCATGACGGTGCGAATCAACTGAGGGTGCCGGCCGTGGATGGCAGCCATGTGGGCCAGCGCCTTGACGTCTTTGGGGAAACAACTGCCGCCGTAGCCCACGCCAGCGTCGAGGTGAGCGCGGCCGATGCGCTTGTCGTAGCCCATACCCACGGCCACCTCTTTGACGTCGGCGCCCAATGCCTCGCAGACGTTGGCGATCTCGTTGATGAAAGAAATGCGATTGGCCAGAAAGGCGTTAGAGGCATACTTGATCATCTCTGCCGTCCGCAGGTCGGTAATCATGATAGGCGCCCGCAGCGAAAGGTAGAGTTGCGCCACCCTTTCGGCTGCCTCTCGATTCAGCGAGCCCAATACCACCCGGTCGGGATTGAGAAAGTCCGAAATGGCCGAGCCCTCGCGCAGAAACTCGGGGTTAGAGACAACGGCAAACTCGACGTCGGTAGTTTTGTGCTTGCTGATGATGTCGGCCACCCAATCGCCGGTCCCCACCGGCACGGTGCTCTTGTTGACGATGATGAGCGGGTGGTCCAAGACCTGGGCAACGGACTGGGCGGCCATGCGCACGTAACGCAAGTCGGCCTCGCCATCCACCCCCTCTGGCGTGCCGACGGCGATAAAGACGAACTCACCGTCCTTCAGCCCCTCGGCGTAAGAGGTAGTAAAGCTGAGCCGACCTGCCTTCACGTTGCGGCGCACCGTCTCCTCCAGGCCCGGTTCGTAGATGGGAATGCCGCCGCTGTTGAGGATTTCGATCTTGGTCTCGTCAATGTCCAGGCAGACCACTTGATTGCCCAGGTCGGCAAAACAAGTGCCGGTGACCAGCCCCACATAGCCGGTACCAATGACAGAAATATTCCGCATGGGTCACTCCTTTTTGAAGCCTTTGAATAGGGGATTGAAGCCGGATTATTGAAGGATTCGCCGTCGGTTAGCGGTTTATCAAAGCTGCTGCCTGTCGCCCGACCTCGACAGCATAGTTGGTGCCCCGGTCCCAGGGATAGACCTGGCTCATGCTGGCTACGTATAGCCCCGAGATAGGCGTCTCCAGCGGCGGGACGTTGCGCGAGTGGTGGAGGGTAGGCACCGGCTGAGCGTACTTCTCCCGGAAGAGCCAGCTTCGCCGCACCCAAGAGCGCTCGAAACGGCGGTTAAACCTTCTCAGAACGGGCAAGAAAATCTCCAGCAACTCTTCTTTGCTCATCTCAAAGTAAGCATGGTCGGGGTCTAGATAGTCGCCGCAATAGACGAGGTGCTCACCGCCGTAATGCGCTTTGTCTATGTAGTTGGTGTGCTCCACCAGTGCCAGAAAGGGGAATTCGTTTTTCGACTTGTCCGGCGAGCGGGCTGGCAGGTTGAGCCAGTAGACACCCTTGGTCAGTTGGCGCTCCAGGGCCAGGATGAGGACGACGGCCCCCATGGACTTGAGCCGCTTCAGCCGGGTGAGATAAGTTTCTGACAAGTCGGCTACCATGCGCACCACCAGGCCGGGCGACACGTTAGCAATGACACCGTCGAAACGCAGGACCTCGTCATCCAGCTCCACCATCAGCCCGCCCTCGACGAGCGGGGCAACGCGCTGCACTGGCGTCCGCAGCCGGATCTCGGCGCCATGCATCTGAGCGGCCCGAGCTAGCGCGTCGGCAAAGCCCTGGAAGCCTCCCTCGAAATAGCCCAGCCTGGGCGACCGCTTGTGAACACGCGCCCAGTACCAGGCCATGTTCACCTCGCGGAAATACTTACCAAACTTGCCGATGAGCAGTGGCCGCCACAAATCTCCGTAGGCTCGGGGTCCCATCCAGCGGCTTAGCCACTCGTCGGCCGTGACTCGCTCCAATGGCTTCCACTTGCGCGCAAGCCGCAGGTAGGCTACCACCAACCCAAAGCGCAGCCGGTCCAGGAAGGGGATGCCGGGGTACTTGAGCACCGCCAGGGCCGAGTCCAGCGGGTAGGCTTTGCCCTGGTGCCACACCGCTGTCACGGGGCGGGGAAAGAAGACCTTGTCGCTCTGTCCGATCTCTTCGATGAGAGCCAGCACATCGGCGTCAGAGGCGAACCAGTGGTGGTAGAATCGCTCCAGGGGCCACTCCCAGCCCTCGGCCCAAAAGCCAGAGGCCAATCCACCGACAGTTTCGGCAGCCTCAAAGACCGTGACCGAGTGGCCCTGCTTTGTCAGGTCATAGGCGGCGGACAGACCGGCGACGCCAGCGCCAATAATGCCCACGCGCTTTTGATCTATCGCTTCCATCATGGTATTTCCTCTGCCAGTTTCTGACCGTGTTCTCCTTCGGAACCCTGTTGTGCGGCGCTCAATTCAGCCCAGGAGATACTCTCACGAGCCATGTAGTAAAAGCCCAACATCGTAATGGGCAACCAAAGGGCGGCGTGCAACACCAACATAAAACCCAAAGCAATCTCTTCGCCCACGCCAAAGAGCATTAGCGACTCCTTGCCCACCATCTCAAAGGGGCCAATGTAGCCGATAGTCGGCAGTGGGATGGAGGTGGCCAAGTTGACCAACGCCGTGGTAAAGACCAGGGCGTGAAAAGGCACATTAATAGCTACGCCGGCCTGGTGGAACCCTTGCATAATGAAAAAGTATTTTCCCGCCTCCACCAGCCACAGGACGATGGAAATGCCGAAAACCAGGAGCAAGTCGCGCCCCCGGCGCAATACTTGCAGGCCAACCAGAAATTTGTCCAGCATACCCCGCACTTTATCCCGGAATCGGGCCGGCACCAGCCGACTCACAAACCAGCCATACATTCGCTCTGTCCGCTGCGGCGAAGAGACGATGAGAAAGAAGGCCACGAGCGCACCGAAAAAGAGCACGCTGGTCACAGCCAATGTCACCCGAAATCGCCCAGCGGCCGGCACGAAGGGACTGATGGTGAAAACAAAAGTGAGCATCGTCAGCCCGTCAAAGATCCGCTCCACGACGATGGTGGCCAGCGAGGCGCTGCCGCTCACGTTTTCCTTTCGCCTCAGCACGTAGGCGCGGATCACTTCGCCGGCGCGGAAGGGATACACATTATTGCCCATGTAGCCGATGGTGACCACCGGAAAGAGCCGCTTCACCGGAACGTTCTTCATGTGTCGTAACAGATAATGCCAGCGGCACGTTCGCAGGAATACTGCCACAAAATACACCGCCACGGCAGGTAGCAGCCAGAGGATCTGGAATCTGGACAATGCCCCCCAAACTTTTTCTAGTTGCAAATTCAGTAGCGCATAGTAGCTAAACCCCGCGCTTACCAGTACTCCTACCCAAAACTGCCAACGCTTGAACATTCTCTCTCCATTGTGCTCAAAGCAAAAAAGCGGGCCGCCCCGAGATGAATTCAGGGGTTGCCACTCAAAACTTGCCGAAGCGGGTCAGCCAGGCGGGCAGACTGGTAGCAACCCACAAACAAAAGAACACCGAGGCACACAGGTGGCCTAGTGTTCTATCTAAATCCCTTATGTAACTGATGTGAGAGCCTACGCACAATACGGTCTCCGTTGGAGGCGATGGGAATGGGATCGTCCGCCTCCTTACACCGTCACAGTATACCCCGTTTGGAGCGATTTGTCAACCATCTGGGGTCGGCTTTGACTAACACGCGAAAAGATAGTACAATAGCACGTAAGCATACAGCGGCACAAATGAAAGGAAAAACGTGATTCAATATGGCCGGAATCTTTACACCCCGGCATCTCTTTCTGGTGAACCGATTGCAGCAACAGGGTGTCGCCTTTAACCTGGAAGAGAGCCTGACCCAACCCTGCTATCCCTTGCGCGCAGCGCTGACTGCCTATTTCACTGTGGGAGAACTGGGCGCGCTCACCTATGTGGTCAGGGATAACACAGGTGAGGTACGGATGGAAGGGTTCATCCAGTTGCGCGAGCGCCGGTCCCGTCCTGAGGCAGACGTGCTGTTCATAGCCCCGGCTCTTACGGGCAATGTTGATCCGGGCGTGTGGCATCACTTGTTGACCCACGCCTGCCAGCAGGCCGGAGGACGTGGCGTCGAACGGTTGTTTGCCTGCCTGCCTGAAGGAGGCGGGGAGGTAAACCTGTTCAGCCAGGTGGGGTTCAACGTCTACACCCGCGGGGATCTCTTTTGCTTCGACGGTGGCAAGCCAGTAGAGATCGTTTCTTTGCCTGACGCTGCCATCCGATCCTGCCGCACTGAAGACGCGATAGCATTGCAGCAACTCTACGCCACTGTCGCTCCCCGCTTGGTTCAACAAGCCGAAAACGTCACGGGTCAGTGTCGTTTCTGCCCGCCCGACGTCTGGCCGGTCGCTGACACGAGACGGGGCTACGTGCTGGAGAAGAACGGCGAAATCGTTGGCTGCCTGACGGTCCGATCGGGGCGCATTGGGCATTGGCTGTACGTCCTGCTTCATCCGCAGCTCTACGACCACGCAGACCTCTTGGTAGCCCACGGACTTGCCGCGCTGCGCGACGCCCCACTAGCTCCGATCTATTGCAGCGTGCGAGAGTACCAGGGAGGATTGCGGGCCGTCTTGGAAGACCTGGGATTCGATCTCTTTGTCAGCCGGGCACTGATGGTGAAACATACTACCGCGCGCGTCGCCGACACGGTGCGGAAGTTGGTGCCAGCCCTGGATAAGCGGGCTGAAGTCACCACCCCCACCGTTTCTCCCGTCAACAGCCATCGGGCGACCGGCAACGCAGAACCGATCAACTGACCATGCAACAGTCGTCACCTTTGAACAGAGAAAGTAAATGCATCAAACACGACAAAACATAACTGATGACCTGGAAGTTCTTTTAGCAGTGCTTCCGGCTCCGCTGGCGAAAGCGGCCCGCGAGGCCAACCAGACCAAAGACCTGCTAGAGGTAGTGATGGATCTGGGCCGACTACCAGAAGCGCGCTTTCTGAATCGCGAGGTTGTTCTGAGCAATAAAGAGGTAACAGCAGAAGAAATTGAGCACGTCGCCTCTCACATCGGCGAGTTCGATGACGACAACCGGGCCGGCATTGAGCGCACATTGCACCGCATCTCGGCCATCCGCAACCGCAAGAATCGCATTGTCGGCCTCACGATGCGGGTGGGACGCGCCGTCTATGGCACTACCGGCATCATTCAAGACATCATCGAATCTGGCAAGAGCGTGTTGCTGCTGGGCAAGCCAGGCGTGGGCAAGACGACCATGCTGCGAGAGGTGGCCCGTCTGCTGTCCGAAAAAAAGCGCGTGGTGATCGTTGACACCTCTAACGAAATCGGCGGCGACGGCGACATTCCGCACCCTGCCGTGGGCCGCGCCCGACGGATGCAGGTGCCCTCGCCAGCCCTCCAGCACGAGGTGATGATCGAAGCCGTCGAAAACCACATGCCGGAGGTCATCATTATAGACGAGATCGGTCGCGAACTGGAGGCCATGGCCGCTCGCACCATTGCCGAGCGAGGCGTGCAACTCATCGGCACTGCCCACGGCAACACGTTAGACAACCTGTTGTCGAACCCCACGCTGGCCGACCTGGTGGGGGGTATTGAGAGCGTGACCCTCTCTGACGAAGAAGCCCGCCGGCGCGGCACCCGGAAAACAGTGCTGGAGCGCCGGGTGCCGCCCACTTTCGAGATGCTCATCGAGATCCAGGACTGGCAACATTTGGCCGTGCATCACAACGTGGCGCGGGCGGTAGACGCCATCCTGCGCGGGCGACCCTTGCCCGCCGAAATACGCTACCGGGACGAGCAGGGCGAGGTGCAGACAGAACAGGCTTCTCTGGAGCCCGTTTACCTGGCACCAGAGACCGTGGGCCGGTCACGGCGTTCCATGTCCACCTTGCACGTGTATAGCTATGGCGTAGCGCACAACCGGCTGCGCCAGGCTGCCAAGCACCTGGGCGTGCCAGTGGAACTGGTAGACAATCTGGGAGAGGCTCAAGTACTCCTTACGCTGCGGAGCTACTACCGCAAGCGCCTGCGCGTCATCGCAGATGCCGAGCGCCGGGGCACGCCGGTCTATGTGCTGCGCGCCAACACCGTGACCCAGATGGAAGAATGTCTGGCCGACATCTTTAACCTGAAAGAGGTGGGAGGCGATCCCATGTCCGCCGCGATGCGCGAGACAAAAGAGGCCATCCACCGCGTGCTCAATGGGGCGAAAATGGTGGAGCTCTCACCGCAGAACTCCTACATCCGGCGGCGACAGCACCAGATGGCCCGTGAGTCGCAATTGATCTCCCACAGCCAGGGCAAAGAACCCCGCCGGCGGGTGCGGATCCTACGACGATAGTTATGAGCCTCTTTGTCACTTTTGAAGGCCCTGACGGCAGCGGCAAGACGACGCAGATTCGCTTGCTGCGTGCATATCTGGAAGAGAAAGGCTACCTCGTCTACCAAACCCGCGAGCCGGGCGGCACCTCCATCGGCGACCAGATACGCCAGGTGCTGCACGACACCGCCAACATTGAGATGCAGGCTACTACCGAAATTCTGCTCTACTCCGCCTCGCGGGCGCAACTGGTGAAAGAAGTCATTCGCCCGGCCCTGGCCCGCGATCAGATTGTCCTCAGCGATCGCTACGCCGAATCTACGCTGGCTTACCAGGGGTATGGCCGGCGGTTAGACCTGGATACCTTGCAGACCATCACGGCTTTCGCCACTGGCGGGCTGCAGCCAGACCTCATCGTCTACCTGGACATCCCGGCGGAGGAGGGACTGTGCCGCAAACAGCGCGCCTACGAGACGGAGAACGCCGAGTGGAACCGCATGGATCAGCAAGCGATGGACTTTCATCGGCGGGCGCGCCAGGGCTATCTACACCTGGCCGAGGAGGAGCCTGATCGCTGGCTGATCGTGGATGCCCGCCAGCCAGTGGAGGCGATTCAGCAGGTGATCAGGATGAAAGTGTTGGACCTCTTGGCTGCCTGTGACGTCTGAGGGAAGGAACAACGCTTTTGGGCAGACAGAGGCTGGATGGTATCTTGCAGTTTTCTTTGTGTACAAAAAAAGACGGGCGGGCACTGATCCTCTCCGCACGGGATATGACGCGCGCTGAACGGAGGAAGTATGGGCGAATGGAGACATGGCTCACCGAGGCATCGCAAAAGGGTAGCGGCTACGACATTACACTGGGGATCCTCTGTCGGACGGATGCTCTGAAGAGACTCACCGGACGCGTGCCTGCCAGTCAACTCCCAAGCGTCTCTGAACAAGCAATGCCTGAGGAATCTCAAGACCCGACAAAGCCCCCATCGGAATTGCCCATTGAGGGACCAGGAGATACCGTGCCCCCGGAGAACATTGGTGAGGGAGCTCCCTGACGTTGTCATCGTTATGGCTCGTTGCAGTCAGAGCCGGCAAGGCTTTGGCATTCGCCTTGAGGAGAAGGATACAACGCGAGTTGGAGCGCCTGCTTTGCAAGAATCAGGCCGGTACACTGACCGAACGGGAGCAGCAAAGGTTAGATAAGTTACAACGTAAAGCAGATCGAGTGATGCTGCGCAAGGTTCGTGCCGCCGTGCTGCTACGGTTTCGTGGTCATCGGCTGCCCACGCTGGAGGAACTGCGCCGGTTCACTTTGTATCGAATAGGAGTGCCAAGATGAGCAAAGCGGACGAAATTCCGCTCTTTATACGGGACATCCTGGAAAAGATCGTCGCCGGATACAAACCACAAAGAGTTATCCTTTTCGGTTCCTATGCCTACGGGGAGCCTGATGAGGATAGCGACATCGATCTTTTGATTATCAAGGATACTGACGCGCCTCCCATTGAAAGGTGGACGACGGTCAAGCGACTGGTGAGGGACCGCAGCCGCAGAACGTCTGTGTCCCCTCTCGTTTACACTACTCAGGAATTGGAAAAAAGGCTTGCGCTCAAGGACTTTTTCATCCAAGAGGTACTGGAGAA
>CAYNKW010000039.1:0-4241 GCA_964397845.1 uncultured Anaerolineae bacterium | reverse complement strand
CACAAGCTGAAGAAAGGGGGTGAGGGATGAAGCTGATCGTGAGCATTGTCAACAGCGACGACGCCAGAGGGCTGACTAATGCATTGATGCGAGAAGGCTACCGTGCCACCACAATCAGCACCACCGGTGGATTCTTGCGCCAGGGAAACGCGACGATCCTCATCGGCACCGAAGACGAAAAAGTGGACGTCGTATTGGAGGTCATCCGCAGCAATTGCCGCACGCGCACGCAATACGTCAGTCCGCTGCCCCCCGTCATGGAATCAGGCGAACTGTACATGCCATCGCCGGTAGAGGTACAGATTGGTGGAGCTGTCGTGTTTGTTCTGAGTGTCGATCGCGCCGAACGGTTTTGACCCGATGGTGTTGCCAGCGGGAGGTTACCCAATGTCTCCCCAATCTGCGCCGCCACCCAGATCGGGCATGGTTTCTTCGATCTCTTCGGGGCTCTGTCCCGCTTCCAGGCGGTCTACCACTTCGCCGAACTCTGGCCCCAGGTCTTCACCGGCCTCCCGGCTCATGCGGCGCATCCAACGCGCGATGCTTTTGGGATCGTCTTCATCCAGGCCGGACAACACGCTGGGATCCGTCAGGTCGTCCAAACGACCCTCCTCTGAGCGAAGCACCGCGACCCGCGAGATGAGTCGCCTGAGGTTCGTTCCCCCACACCGGGGGCAATGTGGCACAACGTTCTCGCTCTCCAGGTCGCCGAAACTCCGCCAAAAGATGCTGACCCGCCGTTTGCAATCGTGGCAACGGTACTCGTATATGGGCATTTCTTTCTCTCCCGACTGTTTAGATTATAATTGCCGTAATTATATCTCAAACCCATGATTCGATCAAACAGGAGCAAGTTTTCTGGTGACTACCGAGCTTTATGATCTCAAACCCTACAAACATACCCTTCAACCCCTGCTAGTCGTCATCTCCGGCCCCTCCGGCGTAGGCAAGGACACCACCCTCACCCGCATGAGGGAAATGGGCTATCCATTTCACTTTGTGGTGACGGCAACGACCCGCCCTCAGCGCCCTGGTGAGGTTCACGGCCAGGATTACTACTTTGTCTCAATGAAAGAGTTCACTGCCATGATCGAGCAAGGCGAGTTGCTGGAGCACGCCCTGGTTTACGGCGAATACAAGGGCGTCCCCAAGGCACAAGTGCGTCAGGCACTGGCTAGCAGCAAGGACGCGATCATGCGCCTCGACGTACAGGGCGCTGCCACTGTCCGCAAGCTGGTGCCCGATGCTGTGCTGATCTTCCTCGTGGCCTCTTCAGAAGAAGAATTGGAGCGCCGCCTGCGAGCCCGAAAGACGGAATCACCCAAGGGTTTAGAGACACGTATTGCCACCACTCGACAAGAAATGTCCTGCATTGACAATTTTGACTATGTGGTGGTGAATCGCGACAATCACCTGGACGACACGGTACGCCGGATCATGGCTATCATCACTGCCGAAAAGTGCCGGGTGAAGCAACGCCGCATCGAGTTATAGTTGGACTAGATAGAATTGCGATTCCCATGAACGGATTATCCTCCCCCGATCCCGAATTCACCCGGCCCTTCCCTGGTCTGATGCGCCTCCCTCTACCCCTGACCAGGCCCCTCCTGACGTGGATCATCCTGGCTCTCAACGCCATCATCTGGCTGTTGATGACCCTTGGCGGCGGGTCCACCAACACCAGCGTGCTGGTCCGCTTTGGGGCCAAAGTACCCTGGCTGGTGGCCACAGGGGAATATTGGCGGCTTTTTACAGCCCTTTTCTTGCACATCGGCTTTCTCCACCTGGCCTTTAACAGTTATGCACTTTACAGCCTGGGGCCGCAGGTGGAAGGTCTCTTTGGCAGGGGTCGCTTCCTCCTGCTCTATCTTCTCAGCGGCCTGGCGGGGAGTATTGCCAGCTACATTCTGAGTGCCTCTGTCTCGGCTGGCGCTTCTGGGGCCATTTTCGGACTTGTTGGGGCGCTGGCGGTCTACCTGGCACGCCATCGAAACATCCTGGGCCACCGAGGGCAGCGTGCTCTGAACAACATCGTGGTCGTCATCCTCTACAACCTCATTCTCAGCTTCACAGTGCCCGGCATAGACGTCTTTGGACATCTGGGCGGGTTGGCCGGGGGTCTGGTTGTTGGCGGGTTGCTCTGCCCCAATTACAAAGTCGTGGTGAATAGCAGCGGCGCGGCCAGGGTGGTAGATCGCAACAACCTGAGACACCAGAGATGGCGGCTCGTCCTGGTAAGCGCGATCCTGATAGCTGGCGCGGGCCTGGGCACACTGCGCTGGCAAGACTCGGCAGAGGTTTATCTCCTCCGTGGCCTCAAACTGCTGGAAGAGAAGGCTTTCCTGCCCGCGCAGAGCGAGTTCGAGCGGGCAATAACCAGAGAACCGAAGAACGCCGAAGCGCTCTTTTATCTGGGTGTGGCACACCACGAATTGGAACAGTACGCAGAGGCCGCAGCGGCCTACGAGCGCGCCGTGAGCGTTAAATCGGATCTGAGCGAAGCACGGTGGAACCTGGCGCTGACCTACGTTGCATTGGGCCGCCATCAGGAGGCTATCGAGCAGTTCCGGGCCTACCTGGACGTGGCTCCCGATAAAGAGGGAGCGGCCCAGGCGCGCGCCTGGATCGCGCAACTGGAACGCCTTTATCAGCCTTGAAGAATTAGAGTATCACTACCGGGCCCTTTACCTGGCGCCAGGTTCTGTGATATAATGAAGCCAGGCCGGATGTTCGTCCTTTGCGTCCCATGACATTATAACGCTGTCCAGGGGCGCGAATCGGATGGGCGTGCCATACCCCTGTGATTCAAGGAGGTGTCTCATGTCGAAAGAAAAAGTCAGGCGATCTGTCATTGCCGGTACGTGGTATCCTGGCCAGCCAGAGGAACTGCGGAGAACGGTAAATGGCTTTCTGAGCAACGTCGAACCCCAGCCGATTGGGGAAGAGGTGGTGGGCCTCATCGCGCCCCACGCTGGCTACGCCTACTCCGGCCAGACGGCGGCCTACGCCTATCGTCAGGTGAAGGGCCTCAGCTACGACGTTGTGGCCATCGTCTCGCCGGTGCACCGCATGTCGCTGGGCCGCTTCGCCGTCACCAGCGCCGCCGCCTACGAGACCCCCCTCGGGCTGGTGAAGCTCGACGGCGAACTGCTCGGTGCACTGGAGGAGAAGGTCCGGCTCAACCGGGTCGGCCGTGACGGCGAGCACTCGTTAGAGATCCAACTACCATTCCTGCAGGTAGCCCTGGGCGACTTTCGCCTGCTACCAGTGATGATCGGCCAATCGTCCTTCGAGGCCGGGGAAGAGTTGGGCACGGCCTTGGTCGAGGTGCTGAGAGACGAGAAGGCGCTCGTGGTGGCCAGCACCGACCTGCACCACATTGAGAACTACGACGAGGTTGTGCGCCGTGACAAAGTGGTTGTGGACACCATCGCCAGCTTTGACATGGCGCGCATCAAGGAGGTTCTGTCGCTCTGGGATTGCAGCGTGTGCGGGCGCATCCCGGTGTACGCCATGCTAACGGCAGCCAGGGCTTTGGGCGCAGACAAAGTCAGGATACTGCATCACACCAACTCCGGTGACGTGACCGGCATCCGCGTGCCAGGTCAGTACACCGTGGGCTACCTGGCTGCCGCCGTGTACACAGACCAGTAGTACGGATCGAAGAACTCATCGCCCGGTTGAGTATCTTTTTTGAAAGAAACGAGAAGACACAAGAAGCGGACGATTCGTGAAATTTGCCGAGATTGCTGTCAACGTCCGCCTCCGAAGGCGGGCGGAACCGGATACCGTCGCTGCTGGCCCAGGGATCGAAACCGAGACCCTGGGCGATACTTTCCATTACCGCGTGCCCGAAGCGATGGCCGGGCAGATCACCCCGGGACACCTGGTGATTGTGCCCTTTGGCCCGGCGCGTGTCTACGGCATCCTTGTGGCCCTGACCGAGACCGCGCCTGTCGAAGAAGTCAAAGACGTTGAAGCACTGGCCCTGCCTATGCCGGTCGTCACGCCCACCCAGATGGCTCTGGCTCGATGGATGTGCAACGAGTACCTGACCACGCTCACCCGTTGTCTGTATACCATGCTCCCTCCTGGTCTGGCTCGTCCAGCCCACACCATCTACCGCCTGACAACGTCGGACGGAACGCTGCCCGCCAACTTGACCGGCGCAACGCGCACAGTGGCCGAGTTGCTGGTCCGCGAAGGGCCACTACGGATAACGCAGATCCAGTACCGCCTCA
>CAYNKW010000038.1:9847-23344 GCA_964397845.1 uncultured Anaerolineae bacterium | reverse complement strand
CGCCGCCGCCATTCCTCTTTCACAGCCAGCGCGGCGAGCTCTTCCGCGCTCTGTACTTCCAAAAAGTCGCTGAGCAGACGGGTAAACCTGGGGATATCGTCCAGCATGGGAAAGTGCCGGGCATTGGGCAGCACAATGGCGCGCACGTTCTCTCCTGCATCGGTCAACCACTCCGGCTGTGGTGGAGCAACGACAGCGTCTTTCTCACCGTGGATCAACAACAGGGGCACCTGGATCCGATTCACATCCTGTTGCATGTCGGTATCCATCGTAGAACGCACGCTGGCCTCTATAACCCCTTGGGCCATCTTTTTCATCTCTTGCTCAACTTCGGCATGTCCTTCACCGGGTTTCCAGCCCCTCATGCGATCCAGAAAAGAAGGGCCAGAACCCAACAGTCTTTGGTTGATGGCGTCACCAATCAACGGCGCGCTGACAGTCATGACCCGCTCTACGTACTCTGGCTTGTCAGCCGTGTAGCGCATCACCACCGCCGCACCCAGCGCGTGGCCGATCAAGGTCATCGAAGCGAAGCCCATCTCCTCAATAAAGGCATTTAACAGGTTTACGTACCGTGCCACGCTGTACTCGCCATTGGCCCGATCAGAGTCGCCGAACCCCCATAGATCCAGCGCATAGGTCCGGCCATGCTCAGACACGATCTCCATGACCGGCACCCAGTAGCGCCAGGAGCCCAACCAGCCGTGGACAAAGATCAAAGGCTTTCCACGGCCAAAGGTTTCGTAATGTAGCAATCCGCCATCAATAATTATCGCGCTCATAACTTGCTTTAGGGAGGCACGACCGGGTCACAATCCTCTGCGACAACTCCCTCTATCCCGACAGCCGAGGTTACCTTTGCCCAGCCGGGGCAGCTAAAAGTTCTTTCACACGCAGTGTCAAGTCGGCGGGGGCAAAGGGCTTCAGAATATAGGCCACTGCGCCAGCGGCCAATCCTTGCTGGATCTCGGTTTCCTGTCCTTTGGCAGAGAGAAAAACGACCGGTATGTCCTTCAGGGTGTCCATCTGCTTCATGATCTCACAAGCTTCATACCCAGTCATCTTGGGCATTCGCACGTCCATCAGGATCAGATCGGGGTGGATCTCTTGAGCGATTTCCACCGCCTCTATGCCATCGCTGGCTATCCAGACGTCATAGCCCGCAAAGCGGAGGGTGAATGAAACGAGTTCGCGAATGTCCTTTTCGTCTTCTGCTACCAGTATCTTTGCGATCCCCGCCTTAGCTACTTGTGTTTCTTGTGAAGCTGATGTCATTGGTCGCACACCCCCTGTTCATTTATATGCATTTATATGTATTTATATGCATTTATATAATAGACACCGTTCATCGTCATTCGTTAGATTGCATTTGGTAGATGGGCAGGGTAAAGCTGAAAGTACTTCCCTGATTCACCTCGCTCTCCACCCAGATATGCCCGCCGTGCACTTCCACAATGGACTTGGCAATGGGCAGCCCTAGCCCGGTGCCAGGTCGCTGGCGCACCAGTTCGTGGTCGCCACGCTCGAAGCGCTCAAAGATGCGGTCCGTCTGATTTCGAGGAATGCCAATGCCTGTGTCAGTCACGTCGGTCTGCAACATGCTATCTACTCGCCGGACGGAAACAATGACCGAACCGCCCGCTGGCGTGTAGCTGCACGCGTTGCCGACCAGGTTGATCAGGACTTGCACCACGCGGTTTCGATCGGCGTTGACGGGGGGCAATCCTGTGGGAACCTGGGTGTCTACCATCACCTGGTACTCTTTGGCCAGGTTGCGCAGCGACATCACCACATCATCAATCACCAGGCCGAGCTTCAGCGGTTCCCGCCTTAGCACCACCTGTCCTGCCTCAATGCGGGACAGATCCAGAAGCTCAGCCACGAGTTCCGAGAGACGGTCGGCATTGGACTTGACTACCGCCAGAAAACTCTTTTGGGACTCACTTACCTCGCCGGCCGCTCCACTGAATACCAAATCGGTGTAACCCTTGATAGACGTCATCGGCGTGCGGAGCTCGTGGGCGACGGTGGAAACAAATTCACTCTTGGCCCGGTCGATCTCTCTTTCGCGGGTGATGTCTCGCAGGATGGTGACAACACCCCACAATTCTCCCTCGCCGGCCACCACCGGAGCAAAGTGCGCCTGCAAGATCCGGCCGTCCCGCTCCAGGACAGCTTGACCCATGGACAGGGGTCCCAGGGACACGTCCCTTGGCCCGGCAGAGAGCCCGGTCATGATCTCCAACACCGACTCGAGAGCCTCTGGCGGAAAGGCCTGGTAAACCCACGAAACGTCACGGCCAGTGGGTGTCTGGTCGGGTAGCCCCAGCATCTCCAGGGCCGCCCGGTTGATCATGGTGACCCGGCGGTTGACGTCGGTCACGACAACACCGTCGGCAACGGATTCCAGGATGGCCAGGTTTTTGCTGGCCTCGGCCCGCTTCTCTTGCAACGCCTTGCCCAGGCGCTCGGCCTGCTCTCGCACCAGCCGATACAGTTCGTAGTTCTTGAGGGCCGCCGTCACCTGCGTCGCCGCGGTCTCAACCAGCCGGACATGATCCTGAGTAAAATAGTTGGGGCGCGGGTGGAAGAGCAACATGACGCCCAGTACGATGCCCTCACTGCTCAGCGGCACAACCATGACGGATTGGCTGGCGCCTTCCTTCTCCGGATCTACTTCCCAGCGCTCGTCCTCGTCCAGCCCGGTGATGATGGCCACTTTGTTGTGGTCCAACACCCATCCCGCCAGGCCAACACTTCGCTTATAGTGCGTGATCTTACCACCCCTGGGGAGCGGTTCCTTGCGGCCTAGCGCGGCTCGATACACCAGATAGCCCGTCTCTACATCCAACAGCATGATAGATCCCTGCTCGACGCCCACCGCCTGGTTGATGAGGGCCAGAGAGCGGTTGAGCAGGCGGTCAAGATCCAGACTGGATGCCAGTTCGCTGGTGATGCGGTAGAGTGTAGTCACCCGGTCTCGCTCAGCCAGCAAATCCTGGTTGGCCTGGGCCAGTTCGGCTGTCCGTTCTTCGATGCGGTTCTCCAGGTCACGGCGCAGGTCGTCCAACTCCTCGAACAATTGGCAATTCTTGAGCGCCATGGCTGCCTGACTGGCGACGATGGAAAGTATTCGCTGCTCGCTCTCAGAGAAGGCCGCCAGGCGACCGCTCCTCACGTCGATGACGCCCAGCACCTGGTCCTCAAAGACCATCGGCACGCACAATTCGGAACGAACTTGGGAGTCCATTTCCATGTAGCGAGATTCCTGACGAACGTCGGGGATGTTCATAGGGATGCCAGTTTTGGCCACCAAGCCCATTACCCCTTCGCCCAGCTTGATGCGCGGGTTGTACGCTTCTGGCGGCAAGCCCCAGCCAGCTACCAATTGGAGTTCTGCCGCTTCTTTGTCCAGTAAGGCGATGCCAAAAAGCTCGTACTCCAACCAGCGCCGGACGACGCCAGCAACGTCGGCCATGATACGATTCCGATCCGTAAGGTGGTGCAGGACAGCCTCGCTCACCTCACGCACCAGGATCATCTCTGCCAACCGCCGTTCAGTCTCGGCGATGAGGCGTTCTCCCTCTTCGCGCCGCAGACGCTGCGCTCGCTCCTGGTCGGCCAGCAGACTGCTAAAGATAGCCGCGATGGCCAACGCAGACAGGTGCGCAAATAGGACTTCTCCCCGGCCAAAGCTCAGGGGGACGTCGGGTTGCGCCACGTAAGCCAGCAGACCGTAGACCACGCAGGCCAGGATATCATAAGCCAAACGTTCCAGCAAGTCGAAGCGAAAGGCCGCCGAAACGACGATGAGGAAGTAAATCACAAAATACGGGCTGCCTATCCCAGTGCTGAGGACAACGGCTGCTGATACACCGGCAATGTCCATCAACATCGTCGCGCGCCGAAAAGCCAGTCCAGGCTGCACACCCCGTGCCAGTGCCAGGGAGATGATAAAGTTGAACGCAGCAAACAGCGCCAGGCTGACGTTGCCCATCGTCGCTGCCTTGTCTCGAGCGCCGGCAGGAAGATTGTTGCTCACCAGGAGGAGCAGGAGTATCACCCAGCGCACCAGTGCTGTCAGTTGCTCTCCATAGACATAAATTTCGGTCTCGATGTCCAGGCTCTCTCTCCATTGAGCCCAGGATTTGCCTATCTTTGCCATTTTACCCGCTGACCCAATTTTCTCGTGTTAGCCGTCCTGCTCCGCCAAGCTCGACATGACCGGCCTGGCCGTTATGCCCGATTTGCCGTCCCTGGCCAGGGGCAGGGTGAAGCTGAAGGTGCTACCGCGCCCCAGTTCGCTGTCCATCCAAATCTCACCTCCGTGCAGGGAAACAATGGACTTGGCAATGGAGAGTCCCAGGCCAGTGCCACCGATCTCTCGAATGAGGGGGTTATCGGCCCGGAAGAAACGGCTGAATAGCTGTTCCTGATCCTGACGCGAGATGCCGATGCCGGTATCCATCACGTCCACCTGAATCTTACCATCCACCTGCCGGGCCGCGATGCCGACCTGTCCGCCGCCGGGCGTGTATTTGCAGGCATTGTCCATCAGGTTGGTCAACAGTCGAACGAGACGACCTCGATCACCCAAAATCACAGGCAGGTCACGAGGCACCTCCACCATCAGGTTCAGCCCTTTCTGCTTCACCTTGGTCTGGAAGAGCACTACCACTTCGTCAACCAGATCGGCCAGGTGCAACTCCTGGATCTGCAACTGCACCGTGCCGGCTTCGATGCGCTCGACGTCCAGCAAATCGTTAGCCAGATCAGCCAAGCGTTCCACGTTGGTTTTGATGATCTGTAAGAAATCCTCCTGCATGGGCGTGATTTTACCCACCGACTCGGAAAGCAGCAACTCGGTGTAGCCCTGGAGGGCCGTCATGGGCGTCTTGAGCTCGTGCGCCGCCACCGAGATGAATTCCTCCTTGAGCTGGTCAATGCGGGCCTGGCGGGTCACGTCACGGAAGACAGCCACGATGCTCAGGGGTTTCCCTTCCTGTGGGACGACTGGCGCAAAGCTGGCGTCAATTACCTTGTCGCCCAACTTGAATTTACACTCGGCCAGGGCCGCGCCCTGCTGGATCTTTTGCTTGCTGCTGACAAAGGCTGTGAAGACGGTCAGCGCGCTCTCGGCCACCTCGCTGTCTCGCTCCTGGACCACGACGTCGTGCAGGCGCGTACCCAGGTGGGAGGTTAACGGCAGTTCCAGCACCCGCTCCACGGCCGGGTTAGCGCTCGTCACGCGGTCCTCGGGATCAAAGACGATAACGGCATCGGTGATGCCCTCCACAATGGCACGGGTCTTTTCTGCCTCGATTTCTTGTTGACGCAAAGCGACCTGCAATTCGGCAGTGCGTTCCTCCACGCGCCGTTCCAGGGAACGGGTCAGGTTCTGCGCTTCCTGGAAGTTGCGGGCGTTCCGGATGGCCAGGGCAGTCTGATCGGCCAGGGTCTGCAAGATGAACAGGTCATCGTCGTCAAAGGCATAGAGCTGGTCACTCTGGACATCCAGCACGCCCATGACATCGTCGCCCAGCTTGAGGGGCACCGCCAGCTCGGCCCGCGTATGGGGCAGCACCTCGTTGGACACATAGCGCGGCTCCTGCGAGACGTCCTGGACCAGCAGTGATTCACCGTGACCTGCAACCCAGCCGACAATACCCTGCTGGCCGATCTTTAGTCGCATGCCTCCCTGCTCGGCGATGGCCCGCCCTGTCTGGCCAGCCCCGGCTTGGAACACCACTTCGCCGCTTTCCAGTTCCACGAGAAAGATGTGGACGTGGGAGTAACCGAGTTGTTTGATCAGATCGACCACTTCGGGAAGCAGTCTGTTCAGATCGAGGACCGCGCTGATGTAGCGGCTCACCTGGCCGATGGTCTCCAATTGCACCGCCCGGCGCTGGGTCTCCTGGAAAAGCCGGGCATTGGTGATGCCAATGGCCGCCTGGTTAGCCAGGGTCTGGGCCAGGTTGATCTCCGCGTGGGTAAAGCGACGTTTGTTACGACTCTCCCAAATCTCAAAATAGCCCATAGGTTGCCCTTGCACCACCAGAGGCAAACAGAGCATCGCATGGCCGCCAAACTCCTCCAGGTGCTTCCGGTCCTCAGGGGACAAGTCGGGGTCACTGAGGCTGAGCTGTATTGGCCATCGCTGGTGAATGGCTCGCCAGGCCACCGAAGCTTCTGGCACCTCGTAGGTAATGCCCAGATCGAAGACTTGCTCCCTCCTGGACGCTAGTGGGCTAATGTACTCCGCCAGCACGACTGAAGTCTGGGCTTCAGAGTCCCAGTCGCAGAGGTAAGCACTGGTGGCATCTACAACTTTAGCCATGTGCTCTGTGATCCGTTCCATGACCTCGCCCCTCTCCAGCGAGGAGAGCACGTCGGCACTGGCCCTCAGCAAGATCTCCTTCTCTCGCAACCAATACTGGGTCTCCTCGAAAAGACGGGCGTTGCCGACCTGTTCTGGCTTATGCTTTTGCGTTCCCAAGGCAGTTGCTTGGTCACTCATACCTGCATCACTCCAGATTTATCCCGATCCCTGCTCAGAGTCTTCCCTCATCACCCGTTCGAGCTCTGCCACCAACTGCTTTACTGTGAATGGCTTGGAGAGAAACTCGGCGGCCCCCAGCGACAGGAGTTTTGCTCGCTCTGAGCGATAGTCTGCGGCATGGGCCGACATGGCAATGATGGGGATGTCGCAGGTCACCACGCCCTGTTTGAGACGCACGAGGACTTCGTAGCCGTCCATTCCCGGCATCCGCAGGTCCAACAAGATCAGCCCTGGCTTCTCCCGCCAGGCCATGGCCAGCGTCTCGTAGCCATTCACGGCCACCATGGTCAAGAATCCATAGCGTTCTAACGTATCGGCCAACAGACTGGCCGTGTCTGGATCGTCTTCCGCGATCAACACCCTGGCTTTGCGATCCAGGATCGCCTGTACGCTCTCTATCAGGTGATGCTCGTCTATCGGCTTGGTCAAGTAATCCACGGCGCCCAGCCGGAGGCCACTCTCCTTATCCTGCACAATAGAGAGGATCAGTACCGGGATGTCAGTTGTGTGGGGGTTGGCCTTTAATTCGCGGAGCACGTCGAACCCATCGCGGTCCGGCAGTAGAATGTCGAGAGTGATCAGATCCGGGTGTTCGGCATTGGCTTTGGCCAGGGCTTCGTCTCCCAGCGTGGCAGTGATCACCCGGTAGCCCTGCGCCTCCAACTGATGGCGGATGAGCCGCGCGATATCCGGTTCATCATCCACCACCAGCACTGTCTTCTGGCCAATGTTGAGCAGTGGTGTTGTCTTAATATCTGGCCCCGGTTCCGCGTCGCCGGGGTCTACCGCTCCGATGATGGGCAAGATAAAGGTAAAAGCGCTTCCCTTGCCTGGCTCGCTGTCCACCCAGATGCGGCCACCGTGCATTTCCACAAACATCCTGACGATAGAAAGGCCCAGACCGGTGCCGCCTGTGTCCTCCACCACCGGGTGATCGGCGCGGAAGAAACGATCCCATATCTTGCTCTGATCCTGTGGCGCAATGCCAATGCCAGTGTCGGAAACATCCACCCGTAGCGCCCCCGGCATCTGAGAGAGGGTGATGGCCACTTCGCCCTTGAGCGTGTAGCGGTAGGCATTGCTCACCAGGTTGTTCAGCACCTGGGTCAACCGATCGCGATCACCTTGCACATAGGGCAGGTTCTCAGGCACCTTCACACGCAGGGCAAGGCCCTTGGCTTCGATCTGAGCACGCAGCGACTCCACCACTTCCTGCACCACGTCCTGGATTTGCAGAGGCTGGATCTCGAGCTTGATCCTCCCAGACTCGATGCGCGAGATGTCCAGTAGATCGTTGATGAGAGCCGTGAGCCGGTCGGCGTTGTTGCGGATGATGCTCATAAACTGAGCCTGTCTCTCCGTCAGCGGGTCTATGGCACCCGCCAGCAGCAGATCGGTGTAGCCCTTGATGGAAGTGAGCGGCGTGCGCAGCTCGTGCGAGACGGTGGAAACAAATTCCGTCTTGGCGATGTCTGCCTGAACCTCACGGGTAATGTCTCGGAAGACCGAGACGATGCCCATGAACTCGCGGCTGCCGATAAAGACCGGAGCCATGTGCGCGCTGACGATGGTCTGTTCCATAGCCAACGTGGACCGGATGATCCGCGGGGCGTCCTGGGCCGCTGGGGGATTGGTCGCCAGCGCCTCCATTGCCTTTAGCATCTCCTCGCGCCCGCCTGGCTCAAAGGTGGCAAAGACGTTGCGCACGTCCTGGCCCAAAACTGCCCGCTGGCGCGTGCCCAGGATACGTTCAACGGCGGAATTGATGAGAATGATGTGCCCGTGCACGTCGGTGACCACTACGCCGTCGGCGATAGATTGCAGGATGGCCTGGCTCTTGGAAGCTTCTTGCTGTTCACGGCGAAGCGTCTCGCCCAGTTCCTGTGCCGTCTGGCTGACATAACCGTACAACTGCGCGTTGCTGATGGCCCTCGCTACCTGCCCGGCGGCCGTATCCACCAGGCGCAGGTGGTGCTCGGCAAAGAAGCCTGGCCGTTCGTCGGCGATAGTCATGACGCCATAGTTATCCAGATCCACGATCAAGGGGGCAATGATGAGCGATCGCGTCCGAGCGCCTTCGCCTTTACCCTCGATCCAACGCGGGTCCTGGGCCGCATCGTCTATCAGGAGTGCCTGGCAGTGCTGATAGACCCAGCCGGCCAACCCCTTTCCCGGACCAAATGGCGTAGACTCACCACTAGGGGGCAACGGCCTATCCCGCCCCAGAATGGCCCGTATGACCAGGACGCCCTTTTCCGAGTCCATCAGCATGATGGAGCCATGCAACGCTCCCACGGCCTCGCTGACGATGCGCAACGTGCGATCCATGATCTGATCCAGGTCCAGGCTGGCCGAAAGTTCCCGCGTGAGGGTGTACAGCGCCTCGAGTTGGTCTCGCTCACGCCTCAGCGCCTCGGCCAGGCGATCCGCCACAATCTGATCCGCGGTGCCAGCAAAAACCTCGGTTGCCTGGATCGCATGGCGATCCAGGTACGCGCCAACCTGGGCGGACCAGCTTGCCGCTACGTTAACCCCCTCCGTTTCCTGAAGGAGATCGGTGATGGTGAGACGAAGCAAAAAGATCGCTGCCAGTATGTCTGATAGAGAGACCCGTTGTGCTGGCGGCTGGGCGACCGCCCACGCTCGCAGAGCATCGACCACGCCCGACCGGGCTCCCTCATCAGTCCCTGCCCCGCGCCCCAGGAGTTCAAAGAGGCCAGGCCAATCGCGTTCCCCAGCGGTGGACGCGGCCTCCTCCACTGCTTTCAGCCAGCGCGTTCTCAGCAATGATTGATTGTTTTCAAACCATATCCACAAGTTTTCCATTCCTCTGCCTATCTACCCACTCCCAGGGCTCTGTGCTGTGCTAACCGTCCTACAGCCACTGTTACGTCGTCTCGTGCCTTTCCGTACCGGGCAGCACGTGTAATTATATCTGAACTCCTTCAAGATTGGCAAACGAAAACTGACGATACCATTTACTTGCCTCTCAGCTCAACTTACTCAGACGCGGCCAACTCGTGCCTGGCATCGCTGGTCCCGTCAACCGACTCATGAGCCATAGTGGGACCGCTTCTCCCGTGCTCGCCGGACGGGAAGACCGTGGAAGTGGCCTTCATCCGCTCTGCGTCTTCCAAGAGAACCAGGGGTATCGTAAATGAGAACTCGCTGCCTTTTCCCAACTCGCTCTGCACTTCAAGCTCTCCGCCATGCATCTCCACCAGGGTCTTGACGATAGACAGGCCCAATCCTGTGCCGCCGCTATCCCGGACTATCGGGTGATCGGCCCGGAAGAAGGTGTCAAAGATCTTGGTCCGATCCTCCTCCGAGATGCCGATGCCGGTGTCTGTCACCATCGCCCGCAAAAAGCTGTCTTGCGGCGTCGCTGTGATGCAGATCCGCCCGCCGGTGGGTGTATACTTGCAGGCATTGGACACCAGATTGGTCAGGATCTGGATGAGGTGATCCTGGTCTGCCTTCACCGGCGGCAGATCGAGTGGCACCTCGACGACCAGTTCCAGGCCCTTTTCTTCGATCCTGCCCTGCAGCGAGTCCATGACACTTTGAACCACGGCTGGGAAAGAGACCGACTCCAGTTGAAGGCGCGCCTGGCCGGTCTCGATCTTGGATAGATTCAGGAGGTCTCCTACCAGGTTCGCCAGGCGATCCACGTTGGATCTGACGATTTTCAGGAAATGCCGCTGTTGTTCGCTGACGTGGCCGGTCGTCCCCATGAGGACCAGCTCCACGAAACCCTTGATGGAAGTCATGGGCGTGCGTAGCTCGTGAGAGACCGTGGAGACAAAATCGCTCTTCATGCGCGCCACTTCCACGTCGCGGGTGATGTCGCGGAGCACGGAAACCGTGCCCAGGAACTCGGTGCCCAGGTACACCGGCGCCAGGTGCACGCTGACGACGCGGTTCTCAATTTCGAGGGTTTCTTCTATGTAACTTGTTTCAGCGCCGTCGAGATCGGACTCCGAGCCGGCTGCCAATGCCGCCCAGGAGGATCCCGCCGCGCCATATAGGCCCGACATGTCCTTGATATTCCGCCCCAAAATGGCTTCGCGAGGGGTGCCCAGGATGTGGGCAGCGGCTGCGTTGAACAGGATGACTTTGCCCGCCGCATCGGCCACCATGACGCCGTCGGCGATGGCCTCCAGGATGGCCTGGCTCTTGGCGGTTTCGGCCTGGTTGGCGCGAGCCAGTCTGCCCAGGCGCTGGGCCGACTGCTGAATGAGGGTGTAAAGGCCCGCGTTATCAACAGCCGAGGCTACCTGGTGCCCAATGGTCAGCACCAATTGCAATTGATCCTCAGTGAAATAGTCCGTTCGCGAGTGGAACAGCATCAGCACGCCCAGAGCAGCTTCGCCCGATAGCATCGGGACGGCCAATGCCGACTTGTTTTCCCCCCTCATATCCTCTTCCGGCAGACAGCGAGGATCTTCCGCCATGTTGGATATAATGATCGGCTCCAGCGTCTCCAGCACCCATCCTGCCAGTCCTACTCCCCGCCGGTACTTTGTCTTACGGCCATTCCGAGGCAGAGGCTCCCGCTGGCCCAGGGCCGCGCGATGGATCAGGTATTCCGACTCGGGGTCCACTAATAAAATGGAAGCTTGCGCCGCGCCGACGACCTCGCAGATCAGGGAGAGGGAGCGATTTAACACCCGGTCCAGGTTCAGACTGGCGGCCAGCTCGCTGGTGATGCGGTAAAGGGTCTGCACCCGGTCGCGCTCCACCGTGAGCTCGTAAACGGCTTGCACCAGGTCCTCGGTGCGCTCTTCCACTCGCCGCTCCATCTCGCTGGCCAGGTTTTGCACCTGTTTGAAGAGTTGTGCGTTGCGCACCGTGACGGCGGCCTGCGCAGCAATAGTGGAGAGCAAGCTCAGATGATCTTGATCGTAAGCGTGCTCTTTTTCGTAGCTTTGCACACAGATGACGCCCAGCACCCGGGCACCGGCCAGCATAGGCAGGCCCAGCCAGGAATGACACTCCGTACCGATGGCTTCGACGCCCAGTTCTTCCACGCGCTCCCTCACCTGATCGGGCAACAACAGTGGCTGTTTGTGCGCCAGGATGTACTCGGTCAATCCCCACCTGCCCCGGCGCGGTGGCCAATCTTGGCGCTCGCCGTGCTCTATAACAAGCGGGAAGGAGACTTGTCCCGCTTCCTCATCGTAAAAGGCGATGTAAAAGTTGGTCGCGTCCATCACCTGGCTGACCTGGGTGTGGATCATGTTCAGGATCGCCTCCAGATCCAGAGAGGCGCTGATGGCCCGGCCAGTCTGGTACACGATAGATAGCTCGGTGATGCTCCGCTCGCGTTCGGCAAAAAGCTCGGCATTTTCCAGGGCCACCGCCGCCTGGGACGCCATCACGGCCAATAGATCCAGACCCCGTTGAGTCAGGGGAGGATCGTCCCGGCGACTCATCACTGCCAGGATGCCCACTACTTGCTCTTTGACCTGCAAAGGCGTCACGGCTGCCGAGCCCAACCCCTGCTCAGCCAACCAGCGACGGGCTTGGCCGGTCACCCGTTCGTCATCCATCAAGTCACGGGAGATGGCGGGGGTCCGCTCGCGAATCACCCACCCGCCTAGCCCATCCCGGACGAAACCATAGTCCAGGTCGTCCGGCAGTTGCCCATCCAGGCCGTAGGCCACCCAGCGTGTCACCTGCTCATCTTCCACCGACACCAAAAAGATCCATCCGCAGGAAGCATCCACCAGCCGCGTGGCCTGGGTCACAATCGTCCGCAGCATGGTCTCCAGTTCCAGGGTGGCAGCAACCTGCTGGCCAGTTTCCAACAACACACCCATTTCCGACACGTGGCGCTTGGTCTCTTCGAACAGGCGAGCGTTCTGGACCGCCACCGCCACCTGGTTGGCGATAGTCTGGCACAGCGCAATGTCTTCCATCGTGAACTCGCGCAGCGACTCGATGCTGTCTAGATGGATAGAACCGATGACCTCGTCGCCGACCATGAGGGGCACCAACAAGATGGACTGTACGCCCAACCGGCTCAACGATTCGCGTATGGGACCGATCGACGGGTCGTTGGCCACATCGAAGATGGCGATGGGCGAACGGGCGATCATGATCTGTTCTGCCGCCGGAAAACCTGCCACCGGTATCATCATGTCGTGACCGCCGATGGGTGGGGATTCGACTACCACCTGTCCGTGGGTACGATCTTGGCTCAGAATGACAATCTCGCAGTGATCCACGTCAAAGGTCTCCACCAGGCGGTCGGCCACGGTGGTGAGAATGACGTCCAGGTTCAGCGAGGAATTGGCCACCGTGGAGATGCGGTGGATGAGCGCCAGGTTGCGGGCGCGCTGCTCCAGACGGGCGGCGTGTTCGCGGGCCTGGGCGTAAAGCCGGCTGTTTTCCAGGGCCACGGCGGCCTGATGGGCAAAGATCTCTAACGATTCGACCACAAAGAGGCTAGGCCGTCTACCGTCGATGGGCTTGTCCACCGAGATGATGCCCAACAGTTGTCCATCGGTACTGCGCAGAGGCACCAACATCATGTCCTCGGGATGCCACTTCCCTTCTTGCCATTCCTCGACCTTCTCTAGTGAGATGGGTGTGTGAATGTGCAGCCCTCGTACCCAATCCTCCTGTTTTTGGAAGGGGAAAAAGTAGGACTGGCTGATCTGGTATTCCGGGCGCATGATCCGCTCGAAGCGTTCCAGCGGCTGCCGTACTTTTTTCAACTCCTCAAAAACCGCCAGGGGCAGTCCGGCCATGGCGACGCGGCGGTGGATGAGTTGCTTCTTTCCTCCTTCTCCTTCGGCCTCTTCCACCACGCTGATGAGCACCACCTTAAAGCCGGCGGTGAAGGACACGGCAAAGGCGATCTCTTCCAAAACCTCCTCTAGCGGGAGGTCGGCCCGCAGGGCGCGGCCGATGGAAAACAGGCTGCTCAACTG
>CAYNKW010000038.1:0-9747 GCA_964397845.1 uncultured Anaerolineae bacterium | reverse complement strand
TGGGTGTCGCGTACAACGTAGGGCGACTGTGTGTCGAACACCTGCTGGATAGGCCCTTGCTCATAGAGCGAGTCTTCCAGCAACAGGACTTCGATCTGTCCGGCCGTTTCTTCCTGGTAACCCCTGAACGCCAGCAATTGTAGCTGCTGCGACTCGGCATCCAGCAGCATGACGTTACCGTGAGAGGCCCTGGCGGTTATGAGGGCCTGCTCTAGCAAGAGGTCGAGAATGTGCTGCAAATCCAGGGTGACGTTCATCTCACCGCTGATCTGATTCAGTGCCGTCAGTTCTTCGACCCTGGTCTGCAGACTTTCGTCCGTCTTTGCGTAGAGGCGCGCTTTTTCAATGGCCACCGCAAAGTGGGAAGCAACGGTGGAAAGCAAACGGGCATCCTCCGGAGTGAAGGAACCTGTTCGCTTGTTGATCACGTGTAGCTCGCCGATGTTGCCATCGGAGCCACGCAGAGGCACGCCCAGGAAATTCCTCGCTCCGAATATACTCACAAAGAAGTGGTAAGTCGGAAAAATGCGCTCGTCGTGCTCAAGGTCGTTGCTGATGAAGGGTTGGCCCGTAGCAAAGATGCTGGTCTGAAAGCCCTCGGTGTCGGTGCGGATGCAGAATTGGGCAACGTCTTGCGCCGATGCCCCAAACGATGCGGCGGGCTGGGCGATGAGCATCCCACGGGATTCGTCGTGCAGCAGCAGCGTCCCTTTTTCCGCGTCCAGCAACTGGACGACCTGGGCCATCGTCTGGCCTAACAACTCGTCCGGATCCAGCGTGGAACTGAACGTCAGGGCAATCTCGTAAAGCCCCGACATCTCCTCGGCGCGGCGACGTTGCGCCTCGTACAGCCGCGCGTTCTCCAGAGCAATGGCCGCGTGGTCGGCCAGGTGTTGCACAAAGCACAGAGCTTCTTGTCCAAAGCTGTTAGGCTGGGTGCTCTCCAGGTTGAGCACCCCAATGACTTGGCCCTCGCGGATGATGGGTACCGCCAGTTTACTTTGCGCACCCGGCAGCCTCTCAAAATAGTCGGGGTCTTTGCGGACGTCCGGCACCAGCGCTGGCTCACCGGTTCGGACGACCCGGCCAGTGATGCCCACATCGGTGCTCCAGGGTCCGGGGCTCTCCTGCAAGACGGTGTCGGGTGGATAGCCCCGCAGGGACAGGATGCGAAGGGAAGTGGCGGCTTTATCGGCCAGTCCCACCAGGCCAGCCGTAGCGTCGGTGCTCTGAATAGCACGATCCAGCACCAGGTCAATGACACGCTGGAGGTCCAGCGTGGCCGAGAGTTCGTGGTCTACCTCGGCAATACTGGAGAGTTCTTCCACGCGGCGGGTTAGAGCGGCATCGATCTGCAGATAGAGAAGGGTATTCTCAATGGCTACCTCGCTCTTGCCAGCAATGGCAACCAGCATCTCCAGGTCTGCCTGGCTAAAAGTGCCCGTTCGCCTATCGAACAGGCAAATCAGACCGAAGGGTTGCCGGCCCCGCCTTAGCGGCGCAGCGACGAGCGAGTTGGGCAGATCCGCTTCCGCAGCGGCAAAAACCAGGCGAGGATCGTCCAGCACGGCGGTGTTCAAGTAAGGTTGGTTTTGCTCTAGCAACCAATGCGCCAGTGACTCTCCCGCGGCCGGGCTGGGAGGCCTTGTCGCCAATTCGGCACTGCCACGATGGACTGCCACCTCCAGTCGCCCCGACGCCTCGTCCCAGAGCAGGATATCGCCCGTGTCGGCGTCCAACTGGGCCATGGCCTGATCCAGGATCACTTCCAGCAACTCACTTACCCGCATTTCCTGGCTGAAGCGTTCCCCCAGCAGGTTGAACGTGCGGTAGAGATCTCGCTGCCGTCGCTGCGACCAGCCAAAGCGACCAATGAGCGCGGCTGCGCCGTTGAGCCCCAGAATGGTCATGATCAGGTTAATGACAAAGGGTGAAACACCCTGCTCAACGAGGCGTAGGCCGACAATGGGAACAAAAAGGGCCGTGCTCAAGATGGAGAGACCCATGCCCAGACCCAGGCCATAAGTGTAGGCCGCCAGGCCGATAGGCAGCAGAAAAAGGTACCAGGAGACCGGCGCGTAATCTGGTTGCCACTTCTCTGCCCCATAGGCCAGCACGGTGAACACCACCATGCTGAGGCTCAGAAAAGCAGCCATCGGACGACCGTAGAGTCTAGATGTGCGATTGTAATGTCGGCCTTGTGTGATCATAACGCAGTGCTTTTCTGTGGGGCTCGGAGGTCATAGGCGCTCCGTCGCCTCAATGCAGCATGATCCCCATGTTAAGCAAGACGTTGAGGATCAGTCCCGGTAAAATCCCCCTCCATCGCCGATACAATATGGCGTTCATCATAGCCATGACGAAGACATAAAAAACGGAAGCGAACAGCTCATATAAGCTGCCCGGCGCTCTGAATTTGGCCAGGTGGACCAGCACGTTGAGCAAAGAAACCAGGATGGCCGTCGGCCATAGCCGTTCTTGACGAATGCAGTGCAAGTAGTTGAACAGGAAACCCCGGAAGAAAATCTCTTCGGCCAACGATTGAGTGGACACTATATAACAGAAAGTAAACAGCACGTAGGGCCACGGCTTCAGGCTCAATGGCAACCCGGAATAGCGCAAAGCGGCCCACAAGTGCACGATGATAATGGCTGCGCCAAGGCCGCCATGCAGCACTTGGCGCCCCGTCTGTCCAAAGTTCAGGCCGATGGAACGAGCCTGGGCTGGGTGGGCACGCACCATCCAGAGTGGGATGAGCCAGATGAGCAACATGCTGACGCTGACGTACAGCAGCGGTTCATTGGCCCGTGGACTGCTCACCAACTCGCCGTCCAGCCCTCCCTTGATCAGCCGGTCGTTGACCAGCATGATGGCCAGAAACAGCACATAGACAGCGGCTGCCTTCCGCCAGCCATCGGCGCGGTGGCGAAGAGCATACCACACCGGTACGGCGAGGAACAGCCCGAAGGACAATGCCTCACTAACAAAGGACTCGATCCCCTTGTCCATCTGCTGGGAAAGCGTCACAAAGACGCCAGCGGTAGCCAACAGAATCACTGTCGCGGCAACGATAAGGATTCGCCGTTGGTCTCGTCGCATCTTCTGAGCAACGGCAGCCCAGTCTTTTCGTACAAAGATAACATCGGTCAGCACAGAAACACCTTTCGCGGTTGGACGGACATCGTGCTGGAAGATTATCCCGCCAGGGTCAGCGGTCCGTGCTGTCTCGTCGGGCAGTGGCGGCGGCCTCGGTGATCTCGCGGATGTCGGCAAAGGGGCCTTCTGGCACCACACCAACAGTCAGTGACATCAGCGCCAACTTTCTCTCCTTGCCATCGGCGTCTTTGGCCACCATGAACCCTTGCTCTCTCTCTCGGAAAGCATAAAAAGTGCCCACCTCGACCTGGAACCGCTCAACCAACCGCCGTCGAAGCGCCCCGGCCTTCTCCGTAGTGGTGATAAGGATAAAGTCGTCGCCTCCAACGTGGCCGATAAAGTCGTTGGCCGTGCCAAGTTCGTCCACTGATTCGGTCAAGAGTATCGCCACGAAACGGAGAACGTCGTCGCCAGCCACAAAGCCATGCACTTCCTTGAACGGTTCAAAGTCGTTGATGCCGATGTAGAGTATCGTCCAACCATTGCGCCGCACGAGTTGCTTGAGTTGCTCCTCAATGAGCTTGGCGCTGGGCAGGCCGGTGGTGGGATTGGTTAGATTCTCGTACTTGGCCCGCTTGAGTGCGTTCTGCACCCGCCATTTTAACTCCTCTATGTCAAAGGGTTTGGTAATGTAATCGTCGGCACCCATCTCCAGGCCGGCGATCTTGTCGCTGCGCTCATCCTTCTGGGTGAGAAAGAGGACCGGAATGTGACTGGTGCGCAGGTTGTTACGCAGACGCCGGCAGACCTCGTAGCCGTCAATGTCGGGTAACATAATGTCCAGCACGACAAGGCTGGGTAGCTTGCGCCGGCAAGTATCCAGGGCTTCCTGGCCCCGAGAGGCGACCAGAACCTCGTATCCCTGGGAATCAAAGTAGATGCGCAACATGTTGGAGATGTCCATATCGTCTTCGACAACTAGAATACGGCCTTTGCTCATCGTTGCCATCCTCCCATCTGGTCAGTGGCGGTTGCCACTGCGGCTATGGAATGTACCATCGCACGCGGCTCCTCAGAGCGTGTTTGAAAATTCAGGTGGGGGAACCCTTGCGAAGGTTTGGAGGCAGCTTTCAGGCGAAAGGTGTCCTCGTCTACCAAGAATTGCGCTGTTACCAGGGCTATTCACAACCTTCGCAAGGGTAGTTGTGCTCACTTTTCGATTTTTCAAACAGGCTCCTCAGGCTTCCATTGTGGTATTTACTTCTTCCCCAACGGAGAGTGAGTAGGGCGTATGCAAATGTTAGTTAATCTGCGCGCCAGCCCACGCTCGTTTCTGGTGGGCGTTCCTCTTGATGGTCTCAATCTCTTCGTCGCTTATAGGGCGCTCGAACGACCGAAAGCCAGCCAAACGGAAACCATGCCGCTGGCCCAAGCCGGTGATTTCCTCTACCTGCGCCATGGTCAGGTCTCGGCCCAGCGTATAGTTTTCAAAGCGCCCTTCCAGGGTCAGTATCATGACCTCAGCCATACAACCGAAGGTCAGGTGGGGCGGCAGGCCATAGCCAAACCCAAAGTCCACCTCACCGGGCATGGTAACTAACCCACCTTCGATGACCAGCACGTCGTCTCGCTCTTCTACCACCCGCCGGGACACGTCACGGGGACGGGCTACATCGCAAACGACAGCACCCGCCTTCAGGTGATGAGCGTCGACGATCGTATCAATGGCGCTGCTCACCGTCACCACCAGGTCTGCCTGCCGGACAATCTGAATGTCCGTGGATACGCTCACCCTCGCTCCGCCTACGGCCTCGACCCTCCGGCGCACTTGGGCCAGCCGCTCTGGCCGGCGGCCCACCAGCAGAACGTGGGTGACAGATCGGGCCAACATTTGAGAGCACACTGCCCCGACAGACCCCGTCGCGCCAACCACCGCTGCTGAAGCGGAAGCAGGGGAGATCTCCATGTGGTGCGCTGCTTCCAAAACACCCTGCACCGCCAGCGCCACGGTGTAGCTATTGCCTGTCGTCACGGCAATTTTCAGGTTTCTGGCCACGGTCACGCCGGCATCTCCCACCACTTTCGTGAAGGCTCCCAACCCCACAATCTGAGCGCCTAGCTGCTCGGCCAAGCGGCCTGTCCGGATGATTTTATGGTAGACTTTTTCCACCGGCAGGCTCAGCATGGCGGCTGGCGTGAGCGGACAGGCTACAAACCAGCCTTCAATCTCTTTGCCTGTGGCGGCCGACCGGACGCCTGTAATGCGCGAGATATTCAACGGCGGGAAGAATCGGCAGAAATAGTTGATAGCTCCCACCGGAAGATAACGCCCCAACAAGGGGAGCTTGCGAGCCACATCTCGCTTTGGATATTCTGGATGGATCATGAAAGCGAAGCGATCCATTCGGTTGTGCCCCCCCTTATATCCCTACGGTCTCCTTCTCTGAATGTTGATACTGGGGCTGGTGCAGTTCCCTGTCCTTTAGTCCGTGGTGGTGGCTCTCGCTATAAGGCACATTCCTGGTGATGACAAAATGGTCGTCCGTCACCGCCAGGATCGTATCCGACTCGATCATCCGGCCCGGGTAGACGACAAAACCTGCGCCGATGCGACAGTTATGCCCCACGCAACCACCCATCACGCTACGCTCGGTGCTGACCAATTTGCCGCGATGATAAGTCATGACCGGTTTGGGGATCATGTTAAAATCGGTAAAAGTGGTGCCGGCCCCCACAAACGAGTTCCGTCCCACCACACAGAGTTGCAGGCAGGCGTTCTGCGCCACGATGCAGCGTTCCATGAGCACGGTCATCGTCACGGCCGCGCGGAAGGAGAGCCAACTGCCGTCGCCGATAACGCTCATCTGAACCTGACAGCCTTGCATGATGCTCACGTTGCTGCCGATAATGGACTGCGTGATCACGGCCCCCGACCCGATGTTCACATTGTCGCCGATAATGGTCGGTCCCTGGATCACAGCCGTCGGGTCAATGCCACAATTCTTGCCCACCTGCACCAGCGCCGAGGAACTGAGCACCTGTTTCCTTTCCAAGAGGGCCTGCCACATCAGTTTGAGCTTGTTCTTAAGTTGATAAAACTCTCGATCCGCCCGCGCCGCTTTGGCCAAAATACCGAAAGCTGAATTGGCAATAAAGACGTGCACCCAGTTTTCAATGGAGAGAAAAGGTTTCAATGGCACCTGGAAGACAACTTCTCCCTTCTCGGTAGCCAGATAAGTTGGGATGTGATAATAGCCCATCTCGTAGGGTTTGGTATCTATCACCAGGGGCTCAGGGTTCTTTTCCACGCCGTGAGGAAAATACCACAGGTCGGCCACGTACAGGTCGCCCTGCTGGCGAATTCCCTCCTGGAGAGGCAGCGCGTGCTTCACGATTGCCCGGTCATGCAGCGAAAAGGCCACCTGGCGTGCTTTGCCGCTAGCGCGGGCACGCTCAATAAACTCGTCAATGAAATGCTGGTCGAAGAACAGATTATCGCGGTAGACGATCATCTCCCCGTCCAGATCGGGCGGGGTTTCGTCCAGCGATGCGAGTTCCCTCTCCTGGGCACAGTGAGGTGCCAGCACATCCCGCTGATGAAGCCACAATGGCTTGTTCAGCACCCGCAGTTCGCGCGCTGGCTCGTTGAAGGGATACATGAATCTCTTTTCGGGAATGATGACTTTTTGCATTGGCATGTTGTCGTTCTACCGGCAGGCCCTGCGTCACCAAACGACGACAGGCCGCCCTGCCGAGAAGATAAAACGAAGGGAGGCAGGCCAGACCCCCCTCCCCCCATTTGCTCAATTGTTCCGCTCCTAGTTGCGAGCGCGTCTCCAGTTGTGCAGCTTGGTCATAGACAAAGGAGATCAGAGGAAGGTCAATCCAAAGGTTGCTTGATCACCTCAAACGTACAGGTCGTGTCTCCCATGGCTATGCAAGTTATCTCTTCCACGTCAAAATTCTTGCCGCCGCTCACCCAGCGTAGCGCTTCGTGGAGCAGACCAGTGGAGAGGTGACAACAAGGATATGACGTTTGTCGACCCCAACAAGCAGGACAGCGTTCGATTGGCCCCGACCCATGCCGTCCCTCCAGCCATGTGCCCGTCTTTCTAAGGCCCATCCTGCTCGACTCTCACCGCCTGTAACGTATCGCCCTACTCGGCCAAAAAGGTCAATAGCATGTTATGAAAAAATTCAGGTTCGTCCAGCATGGGAAAGTGCCGAGACTCCAGCATCACCTGTATCCTGGCTCTCGTGACCCCATCTTCCAGCACTTTTGCCTGGTCTGGATTCACGATGTTGTCACCGCGCCCATAGATGCCCAGAACATCCACGCCAATTTGCCCCAGGCGAGGGCGCAGGTCGGTGTGCCACAAAGAGCCAATACTTCGCAGGAACGCCTCGACAGTTGTTTGAGAAAAGTCCCGTTTCAGAATCTCGTACACTTGCTGGCCGTCTTGGGCCAGGATAAAAGAGAAGGCCTTGAACCCCAGCAAGAGAACCGATGGCACCCGCCAGATGAGATTAGCAATGAGGCGAAAGCTGGCCAGCTTGAGCAAAGGGTTGAGCGAGCTTCCTACCACGGATGACCCAACGACCACAATCTTTTCCACTCGCGAAGGATGCTCCAAAGCCAGGCTCAACGCCACCGTCCCCCCCATGGAGTGGCCAATGACCGGTGCATGGGCAATACCCATCTTGTCCATGAACTGATCTACCATGCTTACGTAGGAGGCCATGTTAAAGGTCTGTATGCTCTTTTTGGCCGAATCGCCAAAGCCCCAGAAATCCAGGGCATAGATTCTGTAGCGGTGCTCTGCTGAGAGCGTCGACATGGTATTGCGCCAGAGGCCCCATGAGCTCAGCCAGCCGTGCAGAAACAGGATGGGCTTGCCGCGCCCGTTCACTTCGTAATGAACGATTCCCTCGGTGGTGACGATGGAACTCAAGAGCATCTCCTTCAACTTGATTCCAAGACCGGCAAAGTCAGAACTACTCCTCGTCCATTTCCTCCAAAATAGAATACAGCAGTTCTAGCAGGACATTCTTGACGCTCTCCTTGTCCGTGGCAACCAAGGACAATACTTTTATGTTGCGGTCAATCTTGAGAGCGATCCGCAGGTCTCCTGGTGACCAGGCATCCTCCTGATCCTGTTTGTTGGCCGCGACTATGTAAGGTGTGGGAGCATAACCGCGAAACACCTCCAGAATGCGCTTGGCCTCGCGGAACGTTTCGGGTCGGGCGCTGTCTATGAGCACGACAAAGCCCAACATCCCCTCTGAAAGAATCTCCCACATAAAGTCAAACCGCTTCTGCCCTGGCGTCCCAAACAAATATAACACCAGGTCTTCGTCCACGGTGATACGACCAAAATCCATGGCCACCGTCGTTTCATCTTTGATGCGCTCTGCCTCGCTGGAGATCTTTCTTTCGGTGGCGACGACGTCAATCTCACTTATAGACTGAATGAATTGCGTCTTTCCCGCACTGAAAGGGCCGGTAACGACCATCTTGACTGTTTGCATGTCCCTTTTCCCCCACCTATAACCGCTTGATCCGGTCAATCAGTCTCTCGACAACACTCCGTTTGACAGGAGGTGGCCTCTTGATCCTCTCAGTTAGTTGCCTTTCTCGGCCTTCAGGCCGCACTAGTTCCACCAGACCTGCTTGGAGCATGCCGTAAACCACCTTTCGGATCTGAAAGTCCGTCATGTTGTTCGACTGGGCAACCTGGCGAATCGTATTACGCGGATTTATGAAGGAAATCACCCGCCATTCTTCAACGCTCAGGCTGATGTTCCGCAAGCGGGCGCTGGGATTATCCGTAAACTTGAGCGCCATGTCCAGGTCAGGCAGCTCATCTTGCAGCCGCTCCCACTCCCTTATACGGCGACTACCCTCCATGATCACGTTGTCCAGGTCAATGGTGACCGTGATCTTGTCATCGGAGGGCAATACATTTGGTTTGAAGAGAAACGTGCCACCCATCCATGTGAACAACCGGTAGACAACGTCCAACACGTGGGTTTTCACCCCCTGCACGACGTCGCCTCGGGACACGTACCCGGCTCTCATGAGCAGCCTCGCCAGCTCTTTGTCGTCCTTGGCCTCAGGGCGAGCTTGGATGGCTTTGGCCTGCTCGGAGGACAACTTGCCGATTCTCTGCAGCATTGTGACCAGATGGCCATCAGGTTCCCCCCGCATGGCGTAGATCAGCTTGCCCTCCCGAAAGAACATCTGAGCCTTTGCTTTTTGGGTCTGGATGGTCAGCGCTCCTGTCTTGCGCGCTAGATTGATCAAGTTCAGTAATTGCGTCGCGCTAAAGTCTTTCAGATTCCCTCTGAGTGCCATCTCCCCCTACCTCACCGGCCTGAAAAAGCACACTATTATCCCCCACCTCGTTCTGGGAGCGCGTCCTCTTGTACTAATTATACTCTTACTTCTTCTCCAAGTCAACCATCATTGCTTATATATGCGATACGATAATGTTACAAAGTAGTCACGGGCCAGGTTAGCCGCGATCCCATGGTATCCTGAGCAGAACACTGTTTTGATTGTGGCCGCTATCCTATTACTACAACGTGACTTTGCTTCAGAAACCCGTTTTCTGACGCTTCCAGATCAAATCTGTCTGTGCAGCCCTAATG
>CAYNKW010000037.1:0-23527 GCA_964397845.1 uncultured Anaerolineae bacterium | reverse complement strand
TTTTTACCTGAAATACTCTGTCAACCTTATTTCTCCGACAGACTGCTAGGGGCTCCACGTCGAAAGAGGGAATCCAGGCCAGCCGCTCCAAGTTCACTGCAAAGGGAGCCAGGTCGCTGAGATAGATCGCCGTCTGGCCCGCCGATTCCAGGATCACACACTGGTGCGCGCGAGTGTGCCCTCTTGTGACGAGGGTGCGCACCTCAGAGGTCACGACCGTGTCGCCGTTCAACAGGCGCAGTCGTCCACTGGCTTCCAATGGGAGCAGATTCTCCGGCAGGTAAGTGCCTCGCGTCCTCTCATTGGGGTAGCGGGCGTCGGCCCACTCCCGGCGCTGCACCCAAAACTCGGCGCACGGAAAAGTCGGCACGGCCCCGCCATCTGGTCCCCAGACCGTCGCCCCGCCAAAGTGATCGCTGTGCAGGTGAGTAGCGATCACAACGTCCACGTCCTCCGGCGCGACGGTCAGGCGCGGGCCAGGCCGTCAAGCAGGTCGCCCTCCGGGCGCTCCAGGCCCCAATGGCGCTGCTGCTTGTCGGTCAAGTTGCCCGGTCCCGTGTTGACGAGGATGCGCACACCCTTGGACTCGACGTAGAGGCAGCGGGTGGACACGCGCACGCGGTTGAGTTCGTCGGGCGTAACCACCTCTTGCCAGAGCACCTTGGGCACCAGGCCAAAGCAACCACCGCCATCCAGCCAGATGTAGCCATCGCTGACGAGATGTAACGTCAGGTCGCCAAATTGCACAAGGTCACTGACCTTTCTGTACGTGTTCGATGCCTCGATCCAGCGCCCGCTTGTTGGGCTCAATGATGTGTTTGCGACGCTCTGGGATGTGGTCGTCCATGGCCTTCTTCAACGCTTCGATGGGAAGGATAGGCTTGGTGGCCAGGAGCGCGCCCAGCAACACCACGTTGGACATCTTGGCGTTGCCCAGTTCTGTCGCCAGGTCATTGGCCGGTACATAGACGGCGACGATGTCATCGCGCGCCGACTGGGTGCGCACCAGAGTGCTGTTGACCACCAATACACCGCCGGGCCTGAGCAGCGGTTCGTACTTTTCCATGCTGGCTGGGTTCATCACGATGGCCGCGCTAGGGTTGCGGATGATTGGTGAACCGATAGGATCATCGGACAGGATGACGGTACAGTGCGCCGTGCCGCCGCGCATCTCTGGCCCATAAGAGGGAATCCACGTGACCTGATAGCCCTCGTCCATACCGGTGTAGGTGAGCAACTGACCGGCGAACATGGCGCCCTGTCCGCCAAACCCGGAAACAATTACTTCTTCGTGCATCTCTCACTCCCTAATTATGTACCCCCAGGACCCCGAGGTTTCTCAGGAGCGCCCGTTATGCGGTTTCTGAGCCATCTTTTTTGCCACGACGCGCCCAAATCTGAGGTCAAAATCTCAGAGGTCCGAAGGTTTATCCTATTTCAACTGCTTAACCTCGTCTTTTAATTTATAGTCGCCCAGAGGATAGTAGGGGATCATCTTCTCTTGCACGAACTTGAGCGATTCCACAGGCGACATGCCCCAGTTGGTGGGGCAGTTGGAGACGACTTCCACCAGGGAGAAACCCAGCCCTTCCATTTGCACCTTAAAGGCAATGCGGATCGCCTTTTTGAGCTGGTTGATCTGCTTGGGCGTGGTAGCCGAGCGCCTCACGACGAACGCTGCTCCGTCCAGGGTGGCGATCATCTCACAGACCCGCAGTGGATAACCCTGCAATTTGACGTCACGGCCAAAGGGGGAAGACGTAGTCACCATGCCGGGCAAGGTGGTGGGCGCCATCTGGCCGCCGGTCATGCCATAGACCGCGTTGTTGATGAAAAAGATGGTGATGGGCTCGCCCCTGGTGGCGGCGTGTATGAGCTCGTTGGTGCCGATGGAGGCCAGGTCGCCGTCGCCCTGGTAGGTGAACAGGATGTTCTCCGGGCGCACCCGCTTCATGCCGGTGGCCATGGCCGGCGCTCGCCCATGGGCCGCCTCGGCAAAATCCACGTTAAAGTAATTATAAGCCAGCACCGAACACCCCACTGGTGCGATGCCGATGGCCCGGTCAGCGATCCCCAACTTGTCTATCACCTCGGCGATGAGGCGATGGACGATGCCATGAATGCAACCTGGGCAATAGTGCATGGGCACATCTGCCAGGGATTGGGGTCTTTGGAAACGTACTTTCTCCACTTTCTCTGCCATGATCTACTCCTCCGGTTATGGCACTCCGCAATGGCGTGGCCGCGATACGCGATCAGGCCAGTTTCTTGATCTCTTCCAAGATGTCCTCGGGCAGAGGGATGACGCCGCCCATCCTGCCGTAGAAGGTAATGGGCACCTCATCTTTCATTGCCAGCCGCACGTCTTCCAGCATCTGGCCAGCGTTCAATTCCACGACCAGGATCTGTTTGCCCTGAGCGGTTTCTCGCAGTTCAGCGTAGGGGAACGGGAACACGGTGATGGGCCGGAAGAGGCCTGCTTTGATCCCCTCTTTGCGCGCCTGGCGGATGGCCGTCCTGGCGATGCGGGCCGCCGTGCCGTAGGAGGCGATGAGGATCTTGGCGTCGTCGGCCATGAAAGTCTCGTAGCGGACTTCGTTGGCTACGATTTCCTTTATCGTTGCCTGCAACTCCAGGTTGACCCGCTCCAGATTAGGCCCTCCCAGGTACAGAGAGGTGATCACGTTTTTGGGTCGCCCTTTGGCCCCGGTCAGGGCCCACGGTTGTTGGCGGCGTTCCACCTCTCTCATTTCCGGCAATTCCACCGGCTCCATGATCTGGCCGATCATGCCATCGGCAATGACGGTGACCAGCCAGCGATACTTGTCGGCCAGGTCAAAGGCCTCGATGATCAGATCCACCGTCTCCTGGACAGTAGAGGGAGCCAGAACGATGGTATTGTAGTCGCCGTGGCCGCCTCCCTTGGTCATTTGGAGGTAATCGCCCTGCGCCGGCTGAATGTTGCCCAGACCGGGGCCGCCGCGCATGACGTTGACCACCACCGCTGGCAAGTGGGAGCAGACGATGTAGGAAATGCCTTCCTGCATCAGACTGTAGCCCGGACTGGAGGTGGTGGTCATCACCCGCGCGCCGGTGCAGGCCGCACCGTAGACCATGTTGATGGCACCCAATTCGCTCTCCGCTTGTACAAAAGCGCGCTCCAGGGCCGGCATCCGGCGAGCCATGTATTCCAGGACCTCTGTCTGAGGGGTTATGGGGTAGCCATAATATGCTTCGCACCCGGCCCGAATGGCTGCTTCGGCGATGGCTTCGTTGCCTTTCATTAGCACCTTTGGCATGTTACGATACTCCTTTCAAAAGTCTCATATTACCGATACACCGTAATAACCACATCCGGACACATCATGGCACACACAGTGCAGCCGGTGCATTTCCCCTCCGGGTCTACAAAAAAGGAAGGGCGATAACCTTTGGCGTTAAAGTGATCCGCCATGTGCACCAGGTCAAAAGGACAAACTGTGGTGCAAAGTTCGCATCCCTTGCATAGATCTTCGTTTATGACAATGTGAGCCATTTGAGTCATTTTTCCTTTCTGTGCATATTGCATATTTGCTTACTGCATATCGCGGATCGTTCTCACTCTGATAGATAAATACCAGCGCCATCATTCCCAGGGCATGACAAAGAAACGTCGCAAGGACACCACCGGTTGGCGAAACGTGTCGGAGGCTACCTGTACCGCGAGATCGGCCCGCAGGCTTACAAAGGCCACCGGCAAGCCCAGAGCCTCAGCAGTCTCCTCCACCAGGCGGTGGCCCCCCACCACCACGTCCATCGTCGTCTCCCACATCAGGTTGGGATTGCTCACCAGTGCCGTGACCCGCAACCGAGAAGTGCCCTCGATCTCGGCCACCGCCTGGGCAATTCCCTCCACGGAATCGGTAAACGGCCGGTGCGGATTGACGACAAAGTTCATAGCATAGTCAAGTTTCTCCAGGACTGGAGCAAATTGGCCCAACGCTCGCGCACCCTGGGCATCGCCCCCCACGTCCATCACCACCGGACGGTCTGGTTGCTGAATGGCTCCTCTGATCTCTGGGGTGATGCCCGGCGTGTCCAGGTGTTGCGCCACCGCCGCCGGCGCCACGACCTCCACTCCCTCCCCGGACAGTCGCTCAGCCAACTCCCGCGTGCGGAAGTAAGGTGTGATGATGTCCAGGTCAATGAGAATTGGTCGGCACCTGTTGGCCCCGTCCACCAGCGAGAGGGCGTAGTTGATAGAGATCTCGGTTTTCCCGCTACCAAAACGGCCGCTAAAGATCACGATCCGCCGGTCGACAATCTCTGACGGAACCATGCGCGTAGCTTCTCCTTTTCATCGTCGGGCAAGAAAGCCGCCTCCACAGCGTTCATCAACATCTCGCGCAGTTCAAGCAACTTGATGCCTACACCCAGCATAGCCACCGCGTACTCATCGGTCAGGGTGGTGTCGGAGACGCTGGTGTTATCGGTGTTTACTGTGACAGGAACGCCCATGTGGTACAGGTCTCTCAGGGGGTGTCGCCAAAAGCTCATTACCGCCCCCGTTTGGATATTGCTGGTAGGGCAGACCTCCAGGGTGATTCCCTCTTTGCGAAGCATTTGGCAAACCAGGGAATCCTCAACAGCCCGGATGCCGTGTCCGATCCGTTGCGCGCCCAAGGCGGTGATGGCTTCCGCCACCGTCTCTGGCCCGGTAGCCTCGCCAGCATGGACAGTGATGTTCAAACCGGCAGCCCTGGCCATTTTGAAAAGCCGGGTGAAAAGACCAGCAGGGTACTTTTCGGCCTGGCCCGTCAGATCAAAACCGACCACGCCATCGGTCTGACGCGCGATGGCAATTTCTGTGATCTCTTCTGCCCACTCGAGCGGGTCGTGACGCACCAGGGCGATGATGAGACGGACGACGATATCGAAATCGCGCTGGGCGCGCTGGACGCTGGTGATGACCCAGTCGGCCGTGTCGGCGAAGGAGAAACCATGCGCGGCAGCCTGGGCCGACGGACTAAACCGTAGTTCCAGGTAGCGAACGTTATCTGCAGCAGCGTCGGCAACGGCCTCATAGGCCACGCGCTCGATGGCTTCCCGGGCCGAGTAGATGCGGCGTAAGATGTGAAACTTGGCCAGGTAGCGGTCGAAATCAGGCGGATCGTAGATTACCTGGACCAGCGGCCGCAACTGCTCGATGTCGTAGCTGGGCAGATTCACCCCATGTTCCCGGGCCAGCTCCACCACTGTTTCCAGGCGAAGACAGCCTTCCAGGTGGCGGTGCAAGTCTATCTTGGGCAGGCCCTGCAAGAACTGACGCAAGTTCTGTGCCGAAGCCGTGGATTCTGTCCAGGACGTAGGTGGTTGACTCATAGATGCAACGCCCATCTGAGAACAATGATTCTCAAGCGATCGCCGCGCACGTGGATGGTGGATGGAAGCTGATCACCGATCAAGATAACATCAGCGATGCCCCATTCTTCCGCCTCGTTGACGGCGAGCGACACTGCTTTCTGAGCTGCCACCGCCACGGCGATAGTTTTGGGGCCTCGCTTCTGAGCCAGTTCCACGAGCTGGGCAAAGTTCTGAACTGGATAAGCACCTCCTTGTGCGCAAGACTCTATATTCACAAACAGGCCACCGTGAAGCGCAGGGTCATCCAGCTTCCCCAAAGCGCCGGCTGAGCGATGCCGAAAGGCTCGCTTGCCCCCAGGCTGAGAACTGAACGGTACTGGTGAAGCATTGGTGCGCGCCAGGTACAGTCACGCAACACGGAACGCGGCCTGGGGATCAAAAGGATACCTCCGCTCTGGTCTGTTTCTCTCAAACTGAATTATGCTCAGCATCATCAGGCGGCAAGGCAGGCAGGGCGAAGAAAAAAGCACTCCCTTTCCCTACCTCACTCTCTGCCCAAATTTTCCCGTTGTGGGCCTCGACGATCCCCTTGGCAATAGCCAGGCCCAGACCCGTGCCGGGAAAGCGACGTTTGGAAGAACCGTCCACCTGATAGAATCGCTCAAAGATCTTGTCTAGCTGGTCGGCAGGCATGCCAATGCCCTGGTCGGCCACTTCTACCCGGACGGTTTTGTGTACAGGGCGGACTCGCACCGTGATCGTCCCTCCATGCGGGCTGAATTTGATAGCGTTGTCCAGCAGGTTATCCAGCACCTGGGCCAGCCGATCGCGGTCTCCGTAAACCAGTGGCAGAGGCTTTGCGACTTCAGCACGCACGGCGAGCCCGGATTGGGCAGCAGTCGCTTCGACGACCTGCACTGTCTCCGAGACGAGTTCATCCACTGCCAGCGGCGCCATTTCCATTGCTTCCCGGTCCAGCAGTTGGAGAGTCAGGAGGCCATTCACCAGCCGGGTGATGGCGTCGGTGCGCTGAGTGACAATTTCCAGGCTTTGGCGTTGCGAGTCGGTGATCGGTCCCAGGGTACCGTCGAGAAAGAGTTCCACGTAGGCCTTGACAAAAGTGAGAGGATTCCGCAGTTCGTGAGAAACATTCTGGACAAACTCGTCCCTTTTGCGGTCCACCTCCTGGAGTTCGGTGTAGGCCTCTTCCAGCTTTTCGGCGCGCTCCCTGAGGCCCTCGTACAATTGAGCGTTCTCAATGGCGGCGGCCGCCTGGGCGGCGGCAATGGCCAGCAGCCGGCCGTCGTTGGGACTGAAAGCGTCCACCTTAAAGTCATCCACGCTGAGGGTGCCAATGACCCGGTCTTTGGTAATAAGCGGTACCACCAACAAGGAACGGAGTTGCTGATCAAAATAACGAAAGTCAGGCTCCTGGCGCGTATCGGGGATGTAGATCAGTTCGGCCAGCTCTACCACCTTTCCGCTCACGTCTTCACCGATGCGTATCCTGGTATTTTCACGTCCCTCCAGTGTAATGCCAGCCGAGGCTCTGATCTCCAATTGTTGCGTCCCCTCGTCCAGCAAAAAGATGCAGCACCCCCGGCAATCGAGAACGCGCTTTAGAATGTTGACAATGGCGTCCAAGACCACCGACACCTTCAGACTGGAGGTCATCTGCTTGGCCAGGGTGTAAAGCGTAGAAACCTCCTCCAGGCGTTGCTGCGTCTGTTGGTAGAATTGGGCGTTCTGGATGGCGATGACGGCCGAGGTGGCAATGGATTCCAGCAAGTGGAGGTCATCTTTGGTGAATTGCCGCCCACCGAGAGGATTGAGGGTTTGGATGACGCCAATGGTCTCATCTTTGGCCTTCATCGGCACGCAGAGGATCGATCTGGTCTCGAACTTGGTATCGGCGTCCACATCCGGGTACCAGCGGGGATCGGCGCGGGCGTCAGGTACCAGCAGAGGAAGGCCATGCTGGGCCACCCAGCCGGCGATGCCCTGCCCCATGTCCAGGGTGTGTTGCTTGACGATTTCGGCCTGTGGACTTAATGACACGCGGAAAGTCAGCCGACCTTCCTCCACCAGCAAGATCGAGCTGGCCTCTACCTGAAAGACAGCGCTGACGCGCTGCATGATTGCTGTCAGTGTTTCATCCATGTCCAGGCTGGAGAGGATGGTCTCGCCGATTTCGTTGAGGGTGATCAATTCCTCAATACGGCGCTCTCGATCACGAAAGAGGTGGGCGGTCTCAATGGACACAGCCACCAGATCGGCCAGCGATTGGAGGACAAATAGGTCACTTTCGTCAAAGGTGTCCTTCCGTTCGTTCTGCACGTCCAGCACGCCCAGCACCCACTCGCCGTAGCGCAGGGGAACGCTAATCTCAGCCTGGGTTTTGGCCAGGGGTTCGTAATAGCGGTAACGGGAGTCAGCCGTCACGTCGTTGCACAAAACAGGCTCGCCCGTGGCGCCTACCCAACTGACGAAACCTTCCTCGCCGATGGGCAGGCAGGTTCCCTGGCGCAGCATCTCCTGGGCAGTTGGCCCAGTGCCGGCCCGAAACTCCAGGGTCGTTCCCTTAGCATCGTCCACCAAAAAGAGGAAGACGTGATCGTAACCAAAGCGAGCCTGAATCTGTGTCGCCACCTGCTCCAGCAACTTGTTCTGGTTCAGGATGGGTACAATGCGCTGGCTGACTTCGCGAACGGCCTCCAGTTGGATGGCCCGGCGACGTTGCTCTTCGTAAAGGCGAGCGTTGTCAATGGCCATGGCCGCTTGGTCGGCGATGGCATAGAGGAGACGCAGGTGTTGCTCGTCGTAGGCGTAGGAGGTCTCGTTGAACAGTGCGACGACACCGATAGTGCGCTCCCTGGCTACCAGAGGCACACCCAACCACGAACGAATGGATTCTTTAAGGATGACGGGTTCGATAGAGAAACTGCTGTCTTCTTCCGCCCAATCCCCAATGGGCAAGGGTCTGCCTTCACCAATGACCCTTTGGGCCTCGCGGATGACCCTGCTCTTTTCTATGTCATCCTTCCAATCACCGATGAGCAGGTGTCTGGCTTCACGGACGACCCAGCCGCAGAGGCCAGCACTCTCGTCCAATTCGCGTCGGAAGGGTGTCTGAGGCTCTCCGTGCCGGGCCACAAACTCAAAGCTTATCTCTTCGCTTTGAGGTCCGGTAAGCGCAATGGCAAAGGCCGAAAAAGAGATGACCGGGCGCAGTTGGGCGTAAATGAGGCGCAACACCTCGGCCGGATTGAGACTGCGAGTGATAGCCAGGCCGATGTTGCGAACAATGGCCATCTCTTCCGTCCTGCGCCGCGCTTCTTCGGAAAAGCGAGACACCTCTGCTTCCAGGGCTTTCCGTTCGCTCATCTCTCGGACAATGCCCATGATGCCAGAAGCAGAATCCCCGTGCCTGACCAGGGAGACGGTCAATTCCACGGGGACCGAGCGGTCTTGCCGATCTAGAATTTCCAACTCTATGTGCAAAGGGGATTCACCCACCAGCAAACGGGCCATAGCGTCGTTGACAACCGGCACCCAACGGGGGACGAGAAAAGTTTGAAACGAGCGGCCTCGCATCTCTTCCGATGTGTAGCCAGCCACTTCTGTCAAACGGCGATTGACGAGGACAAAGTTACCCTCAGTGTCCAGCAAGAAAATGCCGTCTCCGGCACTCTCTATTAGATTGAGATGTGCTAACTCCATCAGACTCGCTCTCGCAGCAGCCAACTCCAATACCGCCAGGTAACCACCAGGCTCACCGTCAGGCCCAAAAACAAGGGTAGATGGTAGGCCAACAGGAAAAATCGGTCGTCGTTCAGAAAGGTTGGCCCCTCAGGGGGGGCCAGGAGCGCGCTGACGCGCAGGAAACGGATAAGGAAAGCAGCGATCAGACAGACAACACCGACGTAGAAGCCCCGATAAATGGGTGGCCTCTTTCTCACTTCGCCTATTCTCTGGCTAAGCGCTGCCAGCGTCAAGACAGTGGCGATGACAGCCAGAAGCCCCAGAGAGCCAGCCAGTCCGATGACTACCTTCACTGCTTGTCTCCCATCATGAGCCGAGACAAAAAGGCACTCAGAGTGATCAGAATCCCTCCCCCTACGAATAGCAGACTGTCACCCCATACATCGCCCGCCAGATCGCCAACCCAGAAGGCATACCGGGCCGACGCAACCAGAAACAACAGCGCCGGGATAAGAAAGATGACGTAATACGAGCGTTGCCCCGATTTCCTTTCGTAGAAGCGGGCGATGAGAAATTGAAACACCAGAAGAATGGCAACGATTCCCCAGTTGTAGAGTGTCAGAGCGCTGTTGATTACCTTCATAGAGCAATCTCTGGCGTAGGACAATCTTTGGTGTAGGACAAGTGCCAACTCGTCCTACGGTGGTTCACGGTCTATCGCTTGACGAAGGCTTCAACGAACGATTCGGCCATGGTGCGATGGGGGCTGCCGCTCATGATCCCCTCACGGCCCTCAAACTTGGCCTGAACCTCTACCCCTTGAGGGCCGATCTGGAACTGACGAATGTTTTTATCGTGATTGCTGCCGCGCAGTTTCAACACCAGTAACGCTTTCTGGATGGCGCTTTCGATCTCGACGTAACGCAGCAAGATGTAGGAGTCCACAATGAAGGCAATACCCTCTTCGCCGGACACCTCCCCCAGCAAGGCCAGCGTCTCCTTGGTCAAGATGCTGGTCAACCCTTCTCGCTTCAGGGCGTTGATCAAAGAGTACTGAATGGCGCGCAGTTCCAACGGATCGTCGGTGAGCCGTTCGAAATGAGAAAGGCTGTCCACCAGCACGCGGCGCGCTCCCATTTCGTTGACCATGGTTTCGATCAGACCGCCGACAGTTTCCATGTCCATCTTGGTGACTTTGGGGCTGGTCATGATAATTTTGAGTTTCCCCTCCGCTTCCAACTTTCGGAAGTCCCAGCCGAAAGCCATCGCATCGCGGTAGTACTGTTGGGGAAATTCTTCAAAGGTGAGAATCAGACCTGGTTCGTCGTACTTGGTAATGCCATTGTAGATGAATTGCATTCCCAGGGTGGACTTGCCAGTGCCAGGCGCGCCTTCCACCAGGTTGGCCGTTTGCGGCAAGAATCCTCCGTGCAACATCTCGTCCAGGCCTTTGATCCCGGTTTTCACCCTCTCCATGCTTGATCCTCCTTAAGGGGCGTTCAGCGATACTGAGGCGCGGCCTAGCGCATGCCGCGGATGATGTGATACACAGCTTTCACCCGAAAGTGGCGATCCTCGCAAGCCAGAATAAACTCGTCTACCAGCTTGCGCATCTCCTCGTTGGAAGCCAGAGAGTAAACCGCCAAGTCATCTACATAACGCTTCTCCATAACACCGCCGCTCACGAGTTCTTCCAATTCCGGTTCCACGGCGGCCACGTTGCGCCCGGCGTATCTGGCAATGTTATCAGCGCTATCGGTGGTGTTGGGGTTCTCATAGAAAAAGCGGATGAGATCCCATTTGATAAACGAGTTCACCTTGGTCTTGACAAAATCCAGCAGTCGGGGATCCATGTCGTTCATGAGTCTGGCTGTGAAATCGTCGCCGTTCATAGTCAAGGGACTCCTCCTTTCACTTGTCCGGCCGCGGTAGCTAAAGACGACCGGCAGTGAGAATGGCAAAAGTGCCAGTCGCTGGTCGTGTTCCTATTGTAGCATCATACGGCGAAAATTGCAACAGGTTATGGCCTAATCACTCGCCCTGGCGATTCGAAGCGGCCGCGGCAGCGAGCGGAAGACACTGGCCACGATGCTGCGGCGAATGTGATCCTGCAAGTCCCCGAACATCTCAAAGGCCCGCCGCTTATATTCGACCAGGGGGTCGCGCTGGCCGTAGGCCTGCAAACCGATGCCCTGACGCAAGTCCTCGATGTCTGTGAGATAGTCGATCCACAAACGACTGATAGTCTGCAGCATCACGCTCTGTTGCAGGCTGTGCATCACTTGCCGTCCCCAAAATGCTGCAACAGCCTCCTGGGTCTCCTTGTCCAAATCGGTTATACGTTTGTCTCCCATGTCCTCCATCTGGCGAGCCCCCAGATAGAGCGCAAAACCGTAGAAATCTTGTTCCCAATCATCCGAGGCCTGCTGTTCAAGTCGGTGCATCGGCACTTGGTCTGACTCAAACTCCCATTCTTCCAGAAACTGCCAGATACTCCGCCGCGTCTCCTCATCCAGGTCACCGATGCGCTGGTGACCGATGATCCGCTCCTGTTCCTGGTAGAGGATACGGAACACCTGAGCGCGCACTTGCTCATCCAAATCGGCCAGGGTCTGTTGCTGAAAGGCTCTATATTTGCCCTCGTCCTTGCAATAGTCCTCCTCCCGGATGTAGTCCTGGATACTGGCCTGTACCTCCGGAGGCTGGTCCGCCAGCCTCTGTTCCTCGACCGCTTTCAGTTCACGCCGGCCCAGAAGCAGGACCAGGCCTTCTGTCTCCCCCCTCCATTCGGCCAGAGTCTGGTCTTTGAGCCCGACCAGCTTCTCCTCATCCGCAAAATAGTCCTTCTGAGCCAGGTATGGCTGCAAATCCTGCTGGAGATCATCCTCCAGTTCGATCAGCCTAAAGTACTGCTGCAAAGCCTGCTTGAGATCGTCCTCCAGTTCGGCCACCCGTTGTCCACCGATCTCCCGCCGTAGCTCATGTCCCAGGTGGAGAACAATCTGCTCGTACGTTTGGGAAGGTATGTCTCTCAGACGCGTTTGGGCGTACTCCCGTCGTTTGGTCTTGTCAAGGAAGTAGTCCAGCCGGTCAAGATAGTCCCAGAGTAACTCTCGCACCTCCCTGTCCAACTCTGCGACCGGACGGTGGACGTATTGAGCCGATAAGTGTTGGCCAAGGTAACAGGCGGTGGCCTCATAGATCTCTGTCTCCATGTCCGACGCAAGTTTCCGCTCAAATTTTTCGAGCCTGAACCGATCCACGAAATAGTCTCTTTCGTCCAGGTAGCGCCGGATGCGCGCCTGTACACCGGCTGGCAGTTCGCCGATAGGGTATCCGGCCAACATTTTCTCCAGTTCCTGGCTGAGATGGGAAGTCAGAGCCTCGTGGGTCTCGGCCCCCAGGGCAGCGATCTTGACGTGGGGAAGCAACTCTTCCAGATCGGCGTCAATGAAGTATCGCACCTCTTTGAGGTAGCGCCAGATCGACTGCTGAGTATCCTCGGGCAACTCACCGAACCACCATCCTTTAATCTCTCGCCAGCGATGGCGACCCAGATAGCGTGCCAGGCCCTTGCAGGTTTCTCTATCCAGATCCGCCAGCGTCTGATTGTACACGAAGCGCTTTTCAGCCGCTTTGTCAGCAAAGTAACCTTCGACTTGAAGGTATTGAAGGGTGCTCTCTCGCACCTCTTGATCCACTTGTAAGAAGGGCTCGCCGTCAAACGCAGTCATCCATTCGCGGCCCAGATGCTCCTCCAGGCCGGACACAAATTCCGGTCGGATCTGGGCCAGCGGCTGGCTTCGAAATTGCCGGACTTGAGCCTTGTCTACTAAATAATCTGCTTCGTCCAGATAGCCTCGCACCCACTCCTGGAGGTATGGATCCAGGTTACCGATCTCTTTCCCTTCCAGGCTGAGCAGCATCTCGGACAGAAGAAGCTGCTGCGCCTCAGCACAGAGTTCTCCTCCCAGGTCACTCAATCGCCGCTTCGGCAGCGATTTCATGGCGGCTTGATCGCGGAAATGACCGTCCCGCTTGAGGTCGTCGAGAACGCGCCACCGGCTTTCCTCCTCCAGTTCAGCAATGCTCTGGCCGTCGGCGAAGTGATGCCGCCCCAACTCCTGAGCGAAGCCGATGAGAGTTTCCTCGTCCAGATCGGCCAGCCGGCCAGCAGCAACGGCTCGTCGTTGTTCCTCATCGTCGAGAAGGTGTGCCTCCCGCAGACACGCCATAACCACCCGGCGGATGCCTATACCCAATTGCCTAATCTCACGGTTTCGGGCCCTGGCCATCTGTTTTCTGGCCAGAAACAAACAGGCCTGGTGGAAGGTTTCAGCTTCTAGATCCACTGGACGTTGGTAGACAAGAAAGTTTTGGACCTTTTTGTTATCGGTGAAGTAACCCCGCCGCTGGAGGTACTCACGCACGGCCTGCCGCACCCCTGGCTCCAGGTGCCCAATGGGGCGTTGCTCAATGTCCTCCAGTTGCTTCTTGCCTAGATGGCGGGCAATCCCATCAAACACTCGCGCATCCAAATCGCTTACCCGCTGGGTAAACAGGCGTTGTTCCGCACCTTCGTCCTCAAAGTAACCCAGACCGTGCAGGTGTTCCTCAATCCGATGACGTGTTTCCTCATCCAGGTCCGAAATGCGTTGCCTGCCGATTTGCTCCTCCAGTTTGCGCTCCAGGTGTGCTCTCAGGGCCTCATGCATCGCTGGATCCAGGTCCGCCAGGCGTTTTTTCTCAATCGTTTGAATCCTCAGGTAGTGCTGCAAAGCCCTTCGCAGTTCTTCGGCCCATTCGCTAAGCGGCAAATCTTGCACGGCCCGCACCCTGCTCTCACCCAGGTGTTTTAGCAAGTCTCCGCCGAGATCCCCACCCAGGTTCTCCAGCCGTTGTTGGTTCCAGCGTCCCAGTTCTTGCTCACCCCAAAGTCGTTCCCGTTCATCCAGGGCGGCCTTCAGGTGAGCCTGGATGGCGCGACGCAATTCCCGGTCGTCCGTCTCTCTTACATTCAAGGCAACCAAAAACGATAGCGGAAACCGCGGTATGGGCAAAGTTGTTTTTCTGTGTCCCTTGTCGAACGACGGTGTCTTTGTGTAGCAGGCGTCCAACAACAACTGGGCAGCCTTCTGAACAGAGCCAGTTATCGAAGTCTCTTTCGAGTAAGTTCTCAAGCTCTCTTCCACACTTCTGGCGACTTCTTGCAACTGGCGCTCGGCCCAGCGAGTGTACGCCAGGGACATGGCTTGATGCAATAACGGTTCCAGACCGCCGATCTCCAGATGGGCCAGGTTGCTCAACTGCTCAACTAGCCCGATCAGATCGTCCCTGGTCCGCTGGCGCTTTTTCCCTCTCACTCCTTCAGCTATCTTTGTTAGAGCAGCCTCCGCTTGCTCGTCGTATGCATTGGCCATGGCTTGAGCCAGCAATTCCTCCACGTCTTTGCCATCGAGGTCTGCCGGTCTCACATTTTCCAGCTTTAGAGTAGCAGGAGTGCGAGCCTGAATGTTTTGGATTAGACTGTCACACGCCCTCTGGTTGTATGAACGGTCAAGGGCAGCGAGTAGTCTCTCTGTGATCTCGTCGAGTTCCAGGTCTCTCAACTCTTGATGTCTCACTTCCAGGGGCAAAGGGAAGGTGCGTTGTAGATGCTGGAGCAGATCGCGGGCGCGGATAGCCCTCCCTCGTTCCTCGGCCAATTCGCGGTAATCGTCGATCTTTTGCTCCAGGAATTCAGTAAATTTTTCCAGCTTTTCCTGATACTCTTCTTCCTCTTTCCGTAGCGGTTCGCTGATCACTCTTTCTAACAGGTAGTCTCGATATTCCCCTGCCGCACGTCTATGCAAGTCCAGTATTTCTTTTCCCCAGCTCTCTGGCGACGAGTCTTGCATCCGCTCGGCCAGGAAGCCAATCGTAAAGGGGGGGAAACACCTCCAGTTGGCGGACAGAGAGAAAGGTGGAGGGAAGGGCTCGTCGCGTCGGGGGAGCAGAAGGGGCAAAAAATAACTGTCCATAGAGCTCCACAATTCCCACTCACGGCCCGGTTCGGAGGAGGCCTCCGCCAGGCGCTCGTCGATCTCATTTTCGACCATTTCCTGTAGATCGCTGCTGAGGTCAGAACTTGTCATGATGCGGCCGCGTTGATCGTAAACAAGTTCGCGTTGACGGCTAAGGACATCGTCGTATTCAAGAAGGTGTTTGCGAATATCAAAGTTGTGGCCTTCAACTCGGGTCTGGGCGGCCTCAATGGTCTTATTGACCAATCCGTGTTCGATGGGAATGTCATCCTCTATTCCCAGCCTTTCCATCAACCCCTTGACCCGCTCTCCGCCAAAGCGACGCATCAAATCGTCTTCCAAAGAAAGGTAGAAACGGGAAGAACCTGGTTCACCTTGACGGCCAGCCCTACCACGGAGTTGGTTGTCAATGCGTCGAGCCTCATATCGTTCGGTGCTGATGATGTGCAGCCCTCCCAGTTCCAGCACTTCTTCCCGGCGGCGAACGTGCTCGGGATCGATCTCGGCGATGGCATTGAAAAGTTGAGCTGGGGTCATGTTGAAGAAGTTAAAACCCCGGCTTTCCAAAAGCCGCCGAGCCCTGGCTATGGTTTCATCAGACAACTCGCCACCCAGCTTGATGTCTACCCCGCGTCCGGCCATCTGAGTGGCGATGGTGACGACCCCAGGCTGACCAGCTCTGGCAATGATGCTCGCTTCTTTGGCATGCTCTTTGGCATAAAGCACCTGGTGTCTAATGTTTTTGGCCTGCAGCCTGCGGCCCAGGCCTTCAGATTTCTCCACCGAGGTGGTGCCCACCAAAACGGGGCGTCTGGCCCGGTAACATTCCTCTATCTCTTGCACGATAGCCTGCCACTTGGCCTTCTCGGTGCGGTAAATCGCATCAGGGAAATCTATACGCTTGAAGTAACGTTCTTCTGGATCGTCCGGATTGTGATAGGTGACGATCTCAACGCCGTCTTCTTTACTGCGCTCGGTGACCAACGTTCCCCGCATGGCCTGATATTCGACGTGGGTAGGCAGCACTACCGTGTCGCAATTGTAGATTTTGTAGAACTCTTCGGCCTCGGTGGCCGCTGTGCCAGTCATGCCCGCCAGTTTCTCGTACATACGAAAGTAGTTCTGGATGGTGATGGTGGCATGGGTCATCAGGCGAGGCCTGATATCCACACCTTCCTTAGCCTCAATGGCCTGGTGTAACCCCTCACTCAACCGGCGATCGGGCATCAGCCGGCCGGTAAACTGGTCAACTAGAATGACACGTCTGGATTGGACGAGATAATCCCGACCTTTGAGAAAAAGAACGTGGGCCCTGAGAGCCTGCTCCATAAAGTGGACGTAGTAGTAGTTGGCTTCGTCGTAGATGTTCGCGATACCCGTCTCCGCTTCTACCCTGGCCAGACCCTCCTCCGTCAAGGTCACGTTCTGTTCTCTCTCGTCGAGTTCGTAGTGCAGGCCCGTTTCTAGCCTGCTGGCGATGCTGGCGAAGCGGCGGTATTCATCTGCCTCCTTTTTCTGCTCCTCCCGACTCAAATGCCCGGAAATGATCAGAGGAGTTCGAGCCTGGTCAATGAAAACGTTATCCACCTCATCAACGAGAGCGTAGTGTAGTTCCCGCTGCCGGCGCCCATCCAGAGTGAGAGCCAGATTATCCCGCAAGTAGTCGAATCCAAATTCGTTGTTGGTGCCATAGGTGACATCCGCCATGTAGACGGCACGCCGGGAAGCAGAGCGCAGGTGACGATATTTGCCCCGAGTGTAATCGGGGTCGAAAAGAAAGGATTCCCCTCCTTGTTGTGACAGCCCCACTTGCAAGCCCAGGAGATGGTAGATGGGGCCCATCCATTGCACGTCACGGCGAGCCAGGTAGTCATTGACCGTGACCAGGTGCGCGCCCTTGCCCAGCAAGGAGACGAGGTAGAGCGGCAGGGTGGCCATGAGGGTCTTACCCTCGCCAGTCTTCATCTCGACGATCTTGCCCTGGGTGAGCACAATGCCGCCGACGAGTTGCACGTCACGGTGACGCTCGTGCAGCGTGCGCTTGCTGGCCTCGCGCACAGCGGCAAAGGCTTCCGGCAACAAGTCTTCCACCGTCTCCCCGGCTTCCAGCCGCTTCAGAAACTCGTCTGTCTTGCCGCGCAGTCCTTCGTCGGTCAGCGCTTCGAACCTGGCTTCCAGGGCGTTGATCTCTTCCACGAGGGGACGCAAGCGGTTGAGCTCCCGCTCGTTGGCGTCGCCCACGATTTTTCCAAACAGATTCTTGAACATTCCAATCCCCCGACCTTGATCGACTTTGAGAAACAATTATACCACAATCAGCGACTTTTTCCACTCCCAGAAACCATCTGTTCGTACACTGCCAGCGTCTCGCGGGCCGTCCTGGCCCAATGGAAACGCGCTGCGTGGGCCAGTGCGCGCTGGCGCAAAGCCGCCCGCAGGTCGGCGTCGTTCCACAGGCGAAACATTGCCTCGGCCAGGCCGTCCACGTCGTCGGGAGCGACCAGCAGCCCACCGTCACCGATCACCTCCGGCAACGAGGCTGCTGTGGAGCCAATGACGGGCGTGCCGCAGGCCATCGCCTCCAGCGGCGGCAGTCCAAACCCCTCGTAGCGGCTAGGAAAGACGATGGCCACGGCGCCCGCGTACAGCGCCGGTTTCTCCTCGCCCGGCAGCCAGCCAATAAACCGCACTGCCTCCCTGTTGTTCACTTCCCGGGCAATACGCCGGGGGTCGGGGAAGAGGGCCGAGTCCTCCCCCGGCAATCTCCCTGCTACGACCAGCCGCGCTTCGCTCTGCCGGGCCTGGAATTGGGCAAAGGCCAGCAAGAGAAGCGGTACGTTCTTGCGCTGGTCAAAGCCGCCCAGGTAGAGCAGATAACGATCCGGCAGGCCGTATCTCCAGCGCAGGGCGGCCAGCGACGCCGGGTCGGTCAGGGGGCGAAAGCGGGCGTCAGGAGCCAGGTGCACAGCGCGCACGCAACGGGCAGGGATGCCCATGTGGTGCACAATATCCCGCTGCGAAGCGATCGAGTCAGTCAGGACGAAATCGGCGCGGCGGGCAGCAGCGGCGACCAGGTGAGTGTAGATGCGCACTAACACCCCTCCCCGATACACCGATAGCAGCAGCGGGATGACGTCGTGGACGGTGACGATAGTGGGCGTGGCCAGTCGCAACGGCGAGCCCCAGTAGGGCACGTGCAGCAGGTCCAACTCCAATCGCCGGGCAGCACGGGGCACGGTCACCTGCTCGAACCAGAGCTTGGCCATGTTTTCGCTCCGTCCGTCAAAAGGGGTGGTCAGCACAACCTGCCGGAAGCGTTGGGGGACAAGTTCAAGTGGAGGGGCGCTCCCCGGCTGAGCAGGGCTCAGGAAAAGCGTATATTGGCGGCTGTCATCGTTAGCGGCAAATTCGCGCAGCAGGTGGCGCAGGTACTGCCCGCTGCCGGTCGCTTCCTGGTGCAGGAACCAGGCATTGATGCCAACTCGCACCCTATGTGCCTCCTCCCTACTTCGGGTGCCACTATTGCGCCTACTCGCTGAAAGCTCGCCACATGGCGAACCATGTCACGAGGAACACCAGGAACACGACACCCAGCACCCCAAAGAGAGCCCAAATCCCGCCTACAGCGCCGATAACCCGGTTGAGGAAGCCCATGGCATTGGGATCGGCATGAATCTCTTCGTAGGCCCAGAAGCCAAGGATAAGCAGCGTCGCCAGTGCCAGCACCGGCCCCATGACTCCGATGAGGGTCGAGAATGGCTCAAGACGCATCTTGAGATGTTCTTCGATGACCATGAAACTCTCCAGCCAGCCGGGTAGGGGCTGATCGTAGACCACCCGGCGAGGCTTTGACGGCCGCCAGCGACTGCCGCCGGTTCGTGTTCCCCGACCGGCGTCGTCCGGTGGCGGCGACCAGGCCCGGCCGGGACGATGGGGAGCTTCCGGTCGGGGCGGCGGAGCCTGGGCCCAACGCTGCCTGTCGTAAGCGGCTCGCCGCCGGGGGGCGTTCAGCACCTCGTAGGCTTCATTGAGCTGGCTCATAAACTCATTGGCCGCTACGTCGTCCTCATCGGGCGGATTCACGTCGGGATGGTGCCGCCGGGCCAAGCGCCGGTAGGCCGTGCGAATCTCGTCACGGCTGGCGGTGGGCGGCACGCCCAGGATGGCATAGTAGTCAGGCAAGTCGTTCACGACATTCTCCAAACCAAGCCTGTTAGCCTATTATACCACCACTCACCTGTTTTGAGTAATGACCGCCCATTCGTCTGCACCGTCCTCCCGCTTACGACGAAGGTAAACAAAACGACGCTCAAATCGTAGGGGAATCGTAGCCTTTGCGTCAAGTAAAATATTCGACGATGCTGTATGATATAATCAGCTTCTTTTTCTCCTCCTTTTCATGTAGAGAGCCGAGGGTTTGGGGCCCCCTCGGCTCTCGCGCTTTATGGCGGGTGAGCATCAAAAAGGCCATTGCTTCAGGCAATGGCCTTTCTTGTTCTTGCTATCTCGCCGGATCGCTGACAGGTGGACATTGCCGCGTGTCCAGTGTCGCCTCCGTCTCCTCGGCGGCCAGCAAGGGGCGCAACGCCTCTAGCAGATTCTCCAGGCCGTGGAAGGGTACCTCATGCTCATTGGCCGTGGCAGTATTGGCACTCAGGGGGCGAAGTAGGCCGCGCCAAGTTGTTTCTGTTTCCTGGTCGCCGGGCTCGCGCCACAGGCGCAGGACAAAGGTCTTTACCGTACGGATCGGATGGGTCATGATCGGCCTCCAGGCTGCCAGCAGGGTGTTGCGACCTCGGACTATGGCTGTGTGGCCTACTGTGGTGGTTCGATGGTGATGGATTCGTTGATGTCGTAGACATTGGCCTCTATTACAGTGACCATATCGTTCATCTCCATTCGGTCTAACCCTCGGACGACGACAGAAGGCAGAGCGCTCTGATTGGCGACCCACACCTCCTGGTGTATGGAATATGGCACTGACTTATCTCTGACATAGTGTTTGCAGCGGATGCCATTCACCGTCTCTTCGCCCGTCAGAACCATGTCATCGCTCGGCGTCATGATATCTCCCACCTGATTCAAGGCGTCTTCCGTTTCTGCTTCGCCGCCCTTTACCCAGGTATCGCCGGCCTTGATCCAAAAGGTGTCGTCGACCCACATATTCTCCGCCAGCACTGCTCCTTCGCCCATGGACATGGTCACGTGATAGGCAGGGGGCTCTTTGACCCATTCCATCTCGTAGCCTGACTTTACCTCCATGTCCCCGGTCTTTATCGTGACCGACCATTCGAGACGATAGCTGTCCAGGGTGTCCAGGCCAGCATACTCGACCGACTCGCCGGGCTCTCCGGTGGATGGGGTGGGCTGCTCGCCAGAAGAAGGCGGGGCCGGCATGATGGGCATCTCCTCTACCAGCCCCTCGGGCGGTCTGATGGTGATGGACTTGTTGATGTCATAGAGATCACGCTCCTCATCATAGACCATCGTCTCGTCGTCGTGCGATTCATACTTGAGGGTGACTTCCTGTGTCGTCTGCGAGCGGATGATGACCGGCGGCAGGCTTTTTTCGTCTGCGACCCAGATCATCCCTTCGACGTGGCCCTCTATTTCTTTGGGCATGAACTGCGCCGCACCTTCGGGCACTTTTTCAGGCGCAGGGAAAGGCATGGAAAAGTCGGCGTCCACAGTGTAGCGGATGCAGTTGACATCATTGACTTTCTCCTTGCCGTCCTTTTTCATGCCGCTTTCCATGTCTTGCATGATGTCTTCCAGACTGGTCTGGAAACCTTCCGGCGAGAAGGGGGCCTCTTCTTCTGTCTCGGTTTTTACATGCATCCAGTTCTGGCCGTCCATGCTGGTCCATGAATCGTCACCGATGATGATTATTTCCATCATCACTTCTCCGGAAGCACCATACATGGTGGTGTGCCTGGCTTCTGGATCGCGCACCCACCCTATTTCTGAGATCATTTCCTCTCCCAGCAAGCCTTCCCCCTCTACCAATTGCATCTTTGTGCGCATGCGGTAGCTGTCCAGGGTTTCCTCCGGGTTGGCAAACAGCCCGGTCTCACCAGAGGGGCCGGGCGGTGGCTCGGTTTTTGCGCCGGTGGGAGACTTTGTTGGCTGCTCCTCGGCAGGAGTGGCCTCCGCGGCCGCTGCTTTGGTAGCCTCCGCGGCGGGTGGCTGCGTTGCTTTGCTTTCCTCTTCCTTGCCGCCGCCGAGCAAGTCGCAGGAAGAGATCGTCAGGCAGAGAATCAACAAGACGACCAAGAAAATGTAGTGCTTCGTTTTTGGATTTGGGTTCAGTTTCATCTTGTACCTCCTGGTATTACAGCAGTAGTGAATAAGGTAAGTAAAGCATAGATTGCTTCCGCTAACGGCTCCAGATCATGATCTACCAACTGTGTACTTCTATGATACCACGGAGGCGTTAGGAGAGTGTTAGGAAGGCGGGGTCAGGCTCCCCAACTCGGCACGGATGTAGCCCTCCAGGCGGTGCATTTGGCTGGCCTCTGCCTGGCGCAGCCCTTCTCGCAGCGTGACGCGGGCTTCTTCGGTCCGACCCAGGGCGGCCAACGCCCGGCCCCGGTGAAGGTGGCCGATGAGGATGCGTTCCTGATCGCCGATAGTCTGGGCCAGGGCCAGACCCTCCTCAATGCTGCGCAACCCATCAGCTTCTTTGCCCTGAGCCACCAAGCAGGATCCGATAAAGATGCTGGCGCCGGCCTCCAAGCTGCGACTGCCCTGCGTCGCTGCCTGCTTTCGACCTTCTCTGAGCAGCAGCAGGGCCTCGGTATATTGTCCCTGTTCGTAGCGGACGACGCCCAGGTTGAGCGTCCATAGGGTAGCGCCACGCGAGGCACCGATGGTCTCGGCCAGGGTGCGGGCGCGCTGGTAGTGCCGAGCAGCCGCCTCCAGGTCGTCACGATCCTGGGCCAGCACGCCGAGGTGCCCGGTGAGGTGCGCGGTCAGCCAGTGAGTGTCGGCTTGGCGCGCAGCGACCAGGGCCTCTTGTAGGGCGGCTTCAGCCGCTTCCGCCTCGCCCTGGCCGATGAGCAGGATGCTCAGATTACCGCTGGCCACAGTCAGAGAGGCTGGATCGCCCTGAGCACGGGCCAGGCGCACGGCCTCTTCTAGTGTCAGACGCGCTTTGCTGAGACGTCCCATGCGCCCCAGGAGGCCGCCCAAACTACTCAAGAGGCGCAGGTGGGGAGGCGATTTAGAGGGGAACAGGCGCAATGCCTCGGCATAGTGCTCTTCGGCAGAGGCATAGTCTCCCAGGGCCGTTTCGGTGGTGGCCAGATCGGCCAGCAGTGCGGCTTGCAGGTCTGGCGTGGTCGCCAGGGGCAGAGCGGCTTCCAGGGCAGCGCGGGCGTCATTGAGCTGTCCCAGCCGCAGGTGAAAGCGGCCCTGCCAGCGCCGGGCTGCCGCCAGGGCCGAACCAATGGCCTCAGCGGCCCAGACAGTGGCCTGCTCTAACCCTTGTCGGAATGCTCCCAATGTCTCCAGCAGAGAGAGATGAGCTGCCTTGGCGGCAATCGCCGTGTCGGTTGGTGGAGGGAATTGACTGGGATGGGCTTTGCCGCGCAGGATGTTCTGATACAGGGCCGTGGTCTCGGGCAAGGGATCGGTCTGTAACTCGCGGTGTACTCGTTGCCGGCAGGCATCGTAGCAACGGCGGGCAGCCTCGCGTCGGTCCAATGCCCAGTAGCAGGCCATGGTCAGGCGGACGGCGGCTTCGTTCAAAGGGTCGGCCGCCAGGAGGATTTCAGTGTCGGCCAGAGCTGCCTCCCAGTGGCGGGCCTCGTAGCGCCGGTGAGCGCGGGCCTCCAGCGCCGTCAGGTAGTGGAGGTGCAGCCGCTCCCGCTCAAATTGGGCCCACTCGTCGTAGGTATCGGCCAGCAGCGGGCCAGCGTAGAGATCCAGGGCCGTGTCCAGATCGTTCGCCTCCAGGGCCTCTTCAAAGACCAGGGCATCCACCCACAGTATCACTGCTGAGTTCCACTGCACCACGTCCCCATGTAGATGCAGGGCCTCCACAGGGAGCACCTGGCGCAGGTGCCAGAGGGCCTGGCGCAGGTTGTTGGCCGCCAAGCGGGGAGGCTTGTCCGGCCAGAACAGGGCCTAAAGCTCTTCGCGGCGGTGCGGCCGTTTCCAGTTCAGGGCCAGGTAAGCCAGCAAGTGCAGTGGCTTGGGCTGAACGCGCAAGAGCTTCTGTTCGCCGCTTGCCTGCCAGACGATGCGCGTCTGTCCCAAGAGGTAGAGACGGACGTTGGCTGTAGTAAAGAGACTATCCTCAGGCATGGTCTCGCCTCAGAGCGCGGTGTTCCACCGTCAGTTTTCGTAGCCGTTGGGGTGCGTACTGTGCCATTTCCAGGCAGTCTCAATGATGGTGCGCAGGTCCGGGAACTGCGGCTGCCAACCCAACTCCCGCTTGATCTTTTCCGAGCTGGCGA
>CAYNKW010000036.1:0-23781 GCA_964397845.1 uncultured Anaerolineae bacterium | reverse complement strand
CCGGAAGTAGCTACCCAGCAATCCCTGTCCCGGCGGCGGGCCTGCCGTTGCGCCCCGCCCTTCGGCAGGCCTGTCCTGAGCGCAGTCGAAGGGCCTGTCCTGAGCTCTTCGGCTTCGCTCAGGAGAGGGTTCAGGACAGAGCAGCGCCCGGCGGGGGATCTCCACGGTGAGGTAGAGCGGCTGGCCATCGGGCGCGCGGTACAGGCGGGCCACCGCCTCGGGGTGATAGTGACCGATGAAGGGCATCAGGCTGAGATACTGCGTTTCCAGGATGATCAACGCATCCCGGCCGGGCGGAGCGGAGAGAGGCAGATCGCCCAGCGGCGAAAAGCTGCGGTAGGGCGGCTGCGACAGCCCGCCGCCTTGCTCCGGCCGTTGGTAGGTGGCAAAGCGCAGCGAAGAAAAGTGCGCCAGCTTGGGCACGACGTACACGGTGCGGGTGTTCAGCGCCGCCGCGGCCATGCGCGCGACGCCGGTCTCCATAGGCGTAAAGCCCCAGAAAGTTCGATGATCTTGAGCATAGGTGACAAAATAGGTGTGGACGTTGTGATAGCCGCTCAACGCCAGGAAAACGATCCCGCCGGCCGTGACCACGCCGCGCCAGGCCCGCCCGCCCGGTTGCGAGAGCCGCCGCCAGAGGCGCGCCAGCAAATCGCCGATCAGGAGGGTGACGGCCGGCAGCACGCCCAGCGTGCGGTAGGCCTGGGGTGCTCCTTTCGCTGCCGAGAGAACGCCACCCAGCAGCGTGACAGCGATCCAGATCAACAACAGCGCGTAACGCCGGTCGCGCCACCGGTAGACGGCGTAGCCGGCTGCCGGCAGCAGCAGCGCGCCGGCGAAAGGATCGATCATCGGCCAGTCGGGCAAATTGTGGCGGGGGTTGGCGTCGCCCTGATAGTTGAACATAAGCAAGTGCTTCGCCAGATTGTCCCATAGTGGCTGCAGGTTGCCAGCGGCCTCCAGGTCGTTGAGAAGACTCACCTGGCGGGCGCGGTTGGTGAACAGAAACGGGTTTTTGAGATAGGTCAGACCCAGCGGGGCAAAGGCCATCAGGCTGACCAGGGCCAAAAGGAGTAGGTTGGCCCCATGGCGGCGCAGAAAGCCGCGCACGGTGACAAACTGGTGCACAAGAAACAAAAGGACCATCACCGGGACCAGGCGAGCGGCCAGGTAGGTGTACTGACTCAGACCCATGGCCAGGCCGGCCAGCACAAAATCGCGGGGGCGGTTCGCCTCGAGGCCGCGCAACAGCAGGTAGGCCACGACAACCTGGAAAAGTGGCGGCAGCAGCTCGTTCCAGCCCCAGCGACTCATGTGGACGTGCCAGCGGGCCATCGCCAGCAAAAAGAGGCTAAACAGCGCTGGCAGGGGGCCGAAAGCCCGGCGGGCCAGGGGATGGACGCTCGCCACGGTGAGCAATCCGGGGAGGATCGAGGCCAGCTTCAGGGCAAAGAAACTGACGCCCACCAGGCGGAACAGCCCGGCCATGTAGTAGGCATACAGCGTGGGCGTCTCGAACCAGCCGGTGGCAAAAGGAGAGATTCGCTCGCCGTCCAGGATCTTGAGAGCGTCTATGGCAGCGTTGGTCTCGTCAATAAAGACCCCGGGCGGCAGGTCGTGGATGCGGTAGACCCGCAGAAAGGCAGCCAGCAGCAGCACGAGGGCGACGAGGGCCGTCTCCCTGCAATACGAACGACGAGACACAGCGCGCGATAAAGAGGGAACGGCCAGTGTCACGAATCCCAGGCTGGCCAGCCAGAGCAGGAGCCCCAGGCGACTGGGGTTGTCTTGCCAGAGAAAGCCCAACGCGGTGACATTGCACCCAACCGCTGCCAACACCAATCCGAACCGGGCGCGGCTGCACTGCCAACGCACGTCCGATTCCCCAGGGGAAGGCGCCTCCAACGACCGTCCGCGAAGAGTTATGACCAGCATCGGCACGGCCACGGCGAACAACACCAGTCCCCCGTCCCGATTGTTCAGCGTCAACAGCCACTGGCCCAGTGCAGCCAGCGCCAGATACGGAATCACTAACCATTGCCGGCATCTCTCACGATCGACCATTCTAACCGTGCCTCACACCCGTCTGGCCTTCTATCTGCGATCTGTTACAGCCCAAAGCCATTCCGTTCGGGTATTTCCCACATCCTCTGGGTTTGGGTAGTTAGCCCAATCATATTGGGCGCCCTTGAAGGCAACGGCCAATGCGATTGGCCTTCTACCCATAACAAGTGGGAAATGCCCGTATTTTGACAATGTTAAATTCCACTGCTGGGCTACTGTCCCTCCCACGATCCTTCGGCCGGCGGGTAAAGATACCGCGTTGGAATCAGTTCGCGCTCTCCCTCTGGCGGCTGCCAATAGAGGTAAACGTGCGAGTGATTGCCTGCGTCGAGGAAGCGAAGAGTGATGCCATGCCAGCCAGCCGGCAGGTCCAACTCAACCTGTTCGTAATGATTGACCTGAGTGTTGGCCAGCACTTCCTGGCCGTCGAGATAAAGCCAGGTGGCCGACAATGCCTCGCTGCCCAACGCCCAAAGGCCGCTCTCCGGTATCTCCAGGCGGCCTCTCCACTCGACGGTGTAGGGCCGGGGCAGGGGGACGTGGTGAAAGTAGTAGGCGATGGCCGGATCCATGCGGCTGAAAGCCGGCGAGCCACTCCAGGAATCGTTGGCGTAAAAACGCCCTACCAGACCGTGACCGGTGAAGGGATCGTGGTACAGGGCAGCGACGGGCACGGGCGTAAAGCCAGTCTCCCCAGGTGTCCGCCACAACAAGCGAATTGGGCCGGGCCGCTCGACGCGGCAGACCAACTGCAGCGCGTGGACGCCTTCCGGCAGAGTGATGGCAGGACTAAAGCCCGCGTAGTCCAGAGGCAGGGCAGCCTGATCAAGCCACAGCTCAACAGCACCCGGCGCTTCGACGACGAATTGGCACGGGCCGCAAGCTGGTACCTCCAGCGAACCCTGCCAATCAGCGCGGAGGGGAATTGACACCGGCGGCGACTCCCTGACCCAGTCAAAATCCACAGCCAGGTCGGTGCGTTGGAAGCGAGGCAGGGTATCGCCGGCCAGATAGTAACGTCCAACGAGGCCGTGAGTGGCGGTGATGATCTCCCTGTCCAGAATGTAAGTGAAAAGCACCGCCGGCCCGCCGTAAGGATGGGCAAACTCTTCCGACCACACGGCGGGATAATACCACTCGAGCATCGCGCGGGTGGGCCGGCTGTCTGGCGCAATGAACAAAACAACCCCCTTCCTGCCAGGGGCCGGATCGGGCACCGGGAAAACAGTCGCCGGGTCATAGGCCACGTACTCTTTGAAATCGGGCAGCAGAAATTGAGTGGTCAGATGCCGGAAAAGGAGCGGGTCGAAGTAGAGGTCATAATCACTGCGCAAGCGTTGAATCTGGCGTACCAATTGGGTTTCGGCGGTGGCAAAGGCGTTCCACACAGCAAAGTCTCGGGCTTGCCGGTAAAAGTAGGTGTGAAAGTTGGCCCAGCCCACCAGGGCCAGCAGCAAGGCCAAGAGCCCCTGGATAGCCTGCCGGGGGCGGAGACGGCGAAAAAGAGCCCCGGCCTCGGCCAGGAGCAGATCCAGCGGCACGACAGCCAGGGCGTAGGCCGCAGGCAGCGTGCCGATGGCGCGCAGTGATTGCGGCGCTTCGAACGTGACAGAGAAAACGCCCCCACCCAACATGACGACGACCCAAAGCATCAACAACAGGTACCTGGGTCTCCCCAATCGCCCCAGGCTGACAAAGAGGCCCAGAGCAAACAGGATGCCCACGGCGGCATCGAGCATCGGTTCTCCGGGCAGATTGTGGCGACCGTTGGGGTCACCGCGATAGTTGAACATCAGAGCGTGTTTAGCCGCGTTCTGGGCAATCGCCGCCTGCAGGTCGGTGACGTTGGGATCCTTTAGAATCGACATTTTGCGAGCGCGCTCCCAAAAAACGTCCGGTTCCCGGAGGGCAAACTGCGCCACCGGCGCAACGGTCAGCAGCACAGCCACACCAAACACGATCAGCGGCGCAACCACTGCCCGCAGGCGAGCCACGATCTGCCCCGCCGACAACTGATCGAGGAACCAGACGACCAGGAAAAGCGCCAACACCAGGGGAAAAAGGCGAAAGGGCGTGTAGAAGCAGAGCCCCAGGCCCAGCGCCACGCCGGCCCAGGCAAATGTCGCCAACCGGCCGGTGCGCAGCGCCCGGAGCAACAACCCCAGGGCCAACAACTCGAGAAGCGACACCGAGACGCCGTGCATCCCGATGCGGCTCCAGTTCACGTCCCAGCGGGAGACGGCCAGGAAGAAAGCCAGCACCAACGCCAGCCGCCGGTCGTTGGGAAAGAGCTCTCGCCCGGCCAGATAGGCTGCCGGTACCGTCATCAGGCCCAAAACGACGGCCACGGCCCGCAAGGCCAGCGGCGTCTCACCAAAGAGTTTGAACGAGAACAGAACCAGATACAAAAAGTGAGCCGGCAGATTGGTCGAGGGCACGTAAACTGGCCGCCAGCCTGGATACTGGATCATACGACGCACCTGCAGGCCGTTGTCTGCCTCGTCGTACCAGACGCCATAAGGGATGGTATCCAGGTGATAAAGGCGCATGAAGGCAGCCAGGAGGAGGATGAGAGTCAGGGCGAGAAGAGTAGCCCGAGGGGAAAGTCGGAAAGTTGGCGAGGCATTAGATTGGTAGGTTGGTAGATTGGTAGATTGGTAGGTGAGGAGGTAGGTGGCGAGCAAAAAGAGCGCGATGCTGGCCAGGTAGAGATACCAGGCCCTACGGAGTTGGACTTGTTCCCCAAAGAAGCCGAGAGCAATAACAGCCAGCGCACCGGACAGGGTCAGGGCCACCAGGCTGGACCATCGTTGCCACGCCGGCCTCTGGCTGGCAAGGGGATCTGGTGAAGCAAAGACGCCATCCCACTTGGGCCGACCACCCCGGCGGCGGAGGGCGAAGGCAAAGATCAGCCCGGCAACGGCATAGACGACCAGCCCATCACGCAGGTAGTCTTCTGCCAAAAGACTCTGCGCCCAGGCGGCCAACGCCATGGCCACCAGGGCCAGGATCAGGTTTCGGAGGGAGCGCGGTTGTGTCGGTGACATTTCCACGTTTGCTCGATCAAGCCAACCAGAGTATAATGGGATCAGCTTGAAGACGTTCGTCCCCCAAGAAGGAGGTTCTGACGATGGCCGTACAACTGCAAGAGAGCGTTTTGCCAGCGGTTATTCCGCGACGACTGCCCCGGCTGCCTGCCCGGAAACGAGCCTGGCCATCCCAGGGCGAGTGGACTTACGAGGACTATAAACGGCTGCCCGACGATGGGCTGCGCTACGAGATCATCGGGGGGGTGCTTTACATGACACCAGCGCCAGGGTTCGATCACCAATACGCCGTTGGTGAGTTGTTCACTGCTTTGAGGACTTTTATTCGTGAGCACCAGTTGGGTATCGTCCTGGTTGCACCGTTTGAAGTGCGCCTGCCGGACGTAGCACAGGTGGTGCAGCCAGACCTGCTGTTCATCGCTGCCGGGCGCGAGCCGTCCCCCGGTGACCACGCTTTTACCGGCACGCCCGACCTGGTGGTAGAAATCCTGTCCCCCTCGACGACGCGCACCGACCGGGTGGTCAAGTTCAGTGCTTACGAACGGGCCGGCGTGCACGAGTACTGGCTGGTGAACCCCCTGGCCCGCTCCGTGGAAGCCTATACCCTGTCTGAAGACGGCATCTATGAACTACACGGCGAGTTCATCGCTGGCAGCACCGTGACCTCCCGCCTCCTGTCCGGCCTGGCGTTCCCGGTAGACGATCTGTTCCCCACCGAGTAAGCATCCAGGTGACTGGCACCTTACACACCTACGGCGAAAGCGGCGCGAATTTCATGATCCGGTGATTGTCAGCGTCGGCCACATAAATGTAGCCCTCCACATCCACGGCGATGCCGGTCGGCAGGTTGAACGAACTCGCGCCGGTGCCGACCTGACCAAAGACAGCCACCGGCTGACCACCAGCAGTAAAGGCTAGCACCCGAAAGCCCTCGGGATCGGTGACATAGACGCGCCCCGCCCCATCGACGGCAATGTAAGGCTTGTTGACCACCGATTCGCCCCGCCAGCCGTCAATATCCCAGGTCATGTCGAAAGCAAAATCAGCGTCAAAGGCCTGTACGCGGCGGTTCCAGGTGTCGGCCACGTAAATACGACCGTCGGGGGCCACGGCCACGCCCACCGGCTCGCTCATCTGCCCCGGCCCGACACCAAAGCCGCCGAACATGGTGAGGAACTCACCGTCGGTGGTAAAGACCTGCACCCGCTTGTTGCCGGTGTCCATCACCAGCACCCGCCCCTGGTCATCTATTGCAATGTCGCGCGGTCCCCAAAAGAGCTTGGCAGTGTTCGAATCCAGGTTCTGCGCCTGAGAGTGGCTACCCCATTGGCGCACAAAGGTCCCGTCTCCGTCAAAGACCTGGATGCGATGATTCCACGTATCGCTCACATACACCCGTCCCTGATCGTCCACGGCCAGGCTCCACGGCTCCTGGAACTGTCCCGGCGCGTTCCCCTGTTCTCCCCACGTCAGCAGGTGATTCCCTGCCGGGTCGAATTTCTGGATGCGATGGTTGCCACTGTCGGCCACGTAGACAAAGCCGGCCGGATCCACGGCCACGCCGCGAGGATTGGTGAACTGCCCGTTCCCCGTGCCCTGCGTGCCCCAGGTTTTGGCCGCCTCCAGAGTGCGGTAAAAGTCGGCGTAGGGGTCCTGGGGCAACGTCTCCGGCGGGGCCGGCCCCACGTTCAAGTCCCACAACTGGTTGGCAACGTCTTTACGCACGTATAGCGCAAAGCGACTCACCAGTGGCCATGCCTCGGTGCTTTCCTTGAATTTACGGTGCCAGATGACATTCCACAAAGTCTGCCTCTTCTCCGGGTCCTTGCTCTGCTCGAGGAGCTCGGCGAACAGCAGCCTCAAGTATTTAAAAGTCGGGACTTTTTCCTTCTCCCCTTCCGCCGGCGGTGGCGGCCGTTCCTCCTCCGGCAATTTCCGTTTGAGGTTCTCCCAGGCAAAATCTTTGTACACCTCCAGCGGCCACCAGATGAGGCGATTGCTAAAGCGGTAGTATTCATCGGCCAGGTAAGGTTTGATCGCTGCCTCGTTGTCTGAACCGACCAACACCACCGGCTGGTCAAAGGGCTTATCAGTCTTGTCTACGTAATAGTTAGCGTTGGTAAAGTTGCGCAAATACCAGGAAAACGGCCAGGCAGATTCGTTGTCGTAAGCTACTGGCATAGAGAGATCACCGGCATAGCGGCGCGAAAGGTCTTCGATCTGGCGGGCCACACGCACCGGATCGGGTGTGCTGTGAGCATAGCCAACCCACTCGGTGGCATAATTGATGTTGACGTGAGTGGCCATGATCGAGAAACGGACCGTCAGCAGATAAAGCGCCACCAGCAAGACAACAAAGGCGGACTGCCCCGTCATCACCCAGCCCAGTCTGCGGCCCGCGAAAAAGAGCCCCGCGCCAGCGACGCCCAGGATAACGAGGGCCCCGATCCAGCGCATCGTACGATTTAGATCTGTCAGAGCCACCCCACCAAAAGGATGGAAGCGCAGCAGGTTGACGAGGGCAAAGACCGCCAGCGGAATGAGTATCAGAGCCACGACGCCGCCACGCTGCCACCACACGCGCCAGTCCACGTTCTCTAGCACCCGGCCGGCAAACCACGCGCCGAGAAGGAGCCAGGGAATAGTCAGGTGAGTCATAAGCCAGGGCATCTTTTCACCGGCCCAGGAGAAAATGAGCAAGCTGGCAACTGCCCAGTAGAGTGAGAAGGCAACAAAAGCCGTGGTCACGTTGACAGTACGCCGTGGGGTGGCTTTGCCAGCCTCACCTTCATCGTCCGGCAGCGCCGGCGCGCCAACGAGAAACTTCAGCGCGCCAAGCCCACCCAACACCAGCGGCATGAACTCGTACAGCGGTAGAATGATGAGATAATAAAACCAGGGCTGCCCCCCTCGCGCCACTTCTTGCTGCGACAGCCAGTAACCCAACGAACCGACGTAGCCAGAAATGATGCCCGTGCCGTTGGTCAGAAAAGTAGTGAAGAGCAACAGCGTGATGGCGTAAAAGATACCCGCCGAGATCAACCAACGTCGCCGGTTCCATATCAGTCCCACCAATGCCGTCAAGGCAATAACGACCAACAACACGATAGCAGAGGGGATGATGTTCTCCCGGCTCGTATAGCTGGCCGGGTTGAAGCCCAACTTCTGGACGACGACCGGCGCAAGGCCCATGGGCACGATCAACGTCCCAATAACCACCACCAGGTCTAAGGAGGCCAACTTTGGCGGGAGGGGCATGCCACTGCCCAACCATTCCCACAGCAGCAGGAAGAACAGGAAAGAGCCGATGATAAAGATCTCAATAAAGGCGACCTCTTTGCTGCACACAGACAGAGCCGTGGCGGCGGCAGCCAGGTAGAGCCATTTGCCCTCGCGCTCGCGCAGGTAGCGAAAGCTGGCGATGACAAGCAGCAGTGTCCACACGGCCAGGTACATGTCGTGACGGAGGGTGCGCGAATAAGTGACGACAAACGGCGAGATGGCCAGCATGGCCGAGGCCAGCAGCGCCCCAACCCGGCCTAGTTCCTTTCGCAGCAGCCAGGGCAAGGCCACCAGGATCACGCCAAACAACGCCGGGGACGCGAGCGCCGTCACGTCGGTATCGCCAAAGAAGAAAAAGAGCAGCGCCGTAAAGTGATACAGAAATGGCCCGTGATAAGTAGGGTTGTGATTGTAACCGTGTCCCGCGTACAGGTCGTAGGACCAGGAGGCGTGGATGCCCCCATCGTGGCCAAAGCTGCGCAGCGACAGCCCCACGAAGCGCATAGCGGTCGCCGCCACCAGGATGACCCCAAACAGGATCGTCTCCCAGTTGACGGTGATGAGATCCAACAACGACGTGTCGAGCAAGTTATGACGTTCGGTAGTTTTCTGCATAGTAGTCACCTCAAGAAAAGTTTACAAGAGAGCAAGTGCACAATCAGAGGCCCAGTGCTCGTCGCAGTTGTGCCTGCACGGCCTGGAGATCAGTCCCAGACAATGCACCAAGACGGCGATGTATCATAGATTGTTTGACAGTGCGGACAATGCCGGTCACGACAGAAGGATAGAGTAAACCTGCTGCCTGCCAATCCTGAACGAGGTGGTCACCGGGCAGGAGACGGTCAACGTTACTGGTGATAGCAGCCACGATCATCTCCTGTCGCCCCTGGTGATACTCTTCAGTGCTGACCACAAGGACGGGCCGTCGCTTGGCTCCGCTTTCGTTGCTAAAGACAAACCGCACAAGCACAACATCGCCTTGCTCATAGCCGGTCATAAGCAGCGTCCTTTTCGTTGTCCCACAGTTCCGCTAGCACCGGATCGGTCCGAGCCGTGAGGGCCGTCAGGTTTTCCAGTTCAAGCAGTTCGGCCTCTATGTCGCGGGCAAGTCGTTCTTCAAAGACTTCGATCACATATTGCCGGAGTGAAATATCTCGGCGGGCAGCCACCAGCCGGAGACGACGCTTCATCTCCGGCGGAATATCAACTGTCAACCGGATCCTTTGGTTTGTATTCGTTACCATAGTGTATCACCTCCCGCGTCATTTTACCACATTTGTGACATGGTGACAACCCAGCCTGCTTGCTCATGGCTGCCCGTCCCACGGAAGGGCGACCAGGTCTTTGCGGACGAACAGGGCATAGTCGTGGCCCAGGGGCCAATCCGACAACGGGTGTTCGTAGCGGCGAAACCAAAAAATGTCCCAGACTTTCCGACGGGTCACCGGGTCGCGCAGGGCAGCGACTATTTTGCCCGGCGTGAGGTCGCGATAGACCCGTTCCAGCGGCCACCAGAGCAACCGACCATCCTGGCGATAGTAGTCGTCGTCCAGTTGAGGCACGTTCTTCTCCCAGGTTTCACTGCTCAGGATCACCACCGGCGCGTTGGCCAGGTCGTCGGGCTCGAGCTCGTGGCCAAACATCTCGGCATTGCAATAGTCACGCAGATACCATTGGTAGATCCAGCGCACCTCGTCGTCGTACAGCACCCGCAACTCGCGCTCGCCGGTCTGTTGGAGTGAAAGCGCCTCGATCTGGCGCACGGCGCGTTTCACATCGGCCGAACTGTGGGCGTAAACCAGGTACTCCAGCGGCGTGTCGTAGTTGATAAAGCAAGACAGCCAGGCAAAGCGCACCGTCAGCAGCAAAAGGCCGGCAAAGAGTGTGGCAACAGTCACCTGTCGCGCCGACCGCCAGCCCAACTGCCGAACGAAACGGCCCACCGGCCACAGCAGCAGGACGCCCACCACCGCCATGAGTAACCACCGGCCGGTATCGGCCAGGTCCCATATAGACCAGCCCTGGAAGGGTCGCACGCTCAGTAGCATGATAACCAGGTACACCAACAGCGCCAGCAACAGCCCCAACGACAGCGCACGCCGGCGGACCAGACCGGGCCAGTCGGCGCCAGCCAGCAGCCGATCCAGGAACCAGCCGCCCAGTAGGACCAGCGGCAGGACCAGGTGGACGGTGAGCCAGGGCATCTTTTCGCCGGCCCAACCATAGATGACGAGGCTGATCAGCAGCCAGTAGACCAGAAAGCTTACAAAGGTGCGCCCCTCATCCGTTTCGGCTTGCCAGGCCTTTCGCGCCAGCAGGAACCGCGCCAGGCCAAGGCTGCCCAACACCAGGGGCAAGAACTCGTACAGGGTCAGCGTGACAGCGTAATAGTACCATGGCTGCCCTCCCCGATGAACGCCCTGTTGGGCCAGCCAATAGAACACCGCGCCCACCGTGCCGGTGACCAGCCCGGCGACGTTGGTCAGGAACGTCGTGTGCAGCAGCACAAAGACGAGTACGCCTGCCAGCAAGGCATTGCGCCAGATACGGCGATCTATGGCGGCCCACATGGCCTGCCATTGACCATCGCTCTCCGGCAAGCGAGGAATGGTCAGCAGTAGCACCACCACCAGGCCCAACCCTAGATTGACGTAGGGCAGCGCAGCGTGAAGGGTACCCTGCTGAAGGCCCCCTCCGCCGCTTGCCACTGTCACCCACCCCGCCACGGACAGCACCATCAGGAGGACAGCCGCTCCCCAACCCAATCGCCGCCAGCGGCGGCCTATGTGGGGCTGGATTCGCTCCCGCCCCCAGGCCAGTCCCAGAAAGGTAAGGCCAATAAAGCCAAAAATGAACGCAACCTCCTTGGTGCAAATCGCCAGCACCGTGACCAGGACGCCAACCTGAAACCAGCGCCGCTCCCGCGTGGCAATAAATTGGAAAAGGGCGACGACCATCAGCAGCGTCCAGACCAGAACAGGCAGGTCGTGACGGATGTAGCGGGAGTAGAAAAGCATCACTGGTGAGATGAGCAGCATGAATCCACTCAACAACGCACCCAGACGACCCAGCCAGCGCCGCAGCATATAGGGTAGACCCACCAGCACCACGCCAAACAGCACCGGCACCAGCCGTGCTGTGGCGTCGCTAACGCCGAACAGGGCATAGACCAACGCCGTGGCGTGGAACAAGAACGGCCCGTGCATCATTGGGTTGTGCATATATCCCTGCCCGGTGTAAAGCCACCACGAGTAGTAGGCGTGCAACGCTTCGTCGTGGCTCATGGTGCGTGCGCCAACATCCCACAAGCGCAGCGCTGCCGCAACGATCAACAAAGCGAGCCAGAGCAGGATTGAAAGGTTGATAGGTTGGAAAGTTGGAAAGTTAGTTGATCGAGAGGTTGTATTCAGGTCAACTCTCCTTCAATCCCCCTGCCGTCTCAGCCACAGCACAACGCGGTCTTGCTGGGGACGGTCGGACGACTTGCGAAAGAGCAACCAGTTCGCCCAATCGGCCCCGTCCAGGTTGTGCGGCCACCAGGTCGTGCGCACGACAAAATCCTGGCCAAAGTAAGGTGCGCCCAGTTCCGGCGCGTAGGGTTTCCAGGGCATAACCACGGCTTCGGTCGTCACTTCTGGCCCGGCCGCGGTCGAGAGCCAGGTCTGATGGCGAAAGTCGCGCACATACCAACGCACCACTGACCCCACAGACCAATCGGCAGTGATGGGGATGATCTCGGTCGCGCCCAGGCGTTGCATGGAGGCCCGCTCCAGCAAGACCGGCAGGTCGCGCACGTTGGCCGACGTTCCCTCGACCACCAGCAACTCGTGGGGGTCGTGAGCGCGGCGGTAGGCCAGCCTGGTCGCGAAAGAGATCGTGACCAGCGAGAGCAAGATTAGCAGTGCCAGCCCTCCTCCCCGCCAGCCAGCCTGCCGCCCGAACCAGGCAGTGTATAGGGCAAACACACCGGCTGACAGGCCCAGGGACAGCGCCGCCAGCCATAGAAAAGTCGTTTCTCGGCGGTAAGCGTACGAAGCCAACTCAATGTAACAAAAAGTGGCGGCAGCGGCCAACAAGCCAACGAGGATTCCGTCTTGAGTCCACCGGACATGTCTGGCGACTTTTTCCAGCAGCCGTCCGACGACGTTCCCCGCCAGGATCGCCAGCGGTCCTACGACCAGAAGCACATCGCCCGGCCCCCGCCCTCCGGCGAGCAGGGCAATGAACAACGCCACGCCGGCCCAAACAGCCAGCAAACGTCCCAGCAAATCGCGCCGCCGAAAGGCCACAATGGCGCCGGCCAGGCCGAACAGCAGCAGCAAAGGGTCGTACAGGGCCAGCACGGCCAGCGGGTAGCTCCACGATCCCTCGCCGGCCCACCCTGTGTCCTTGGGCCACAGGACCAAGGGCGGCGCAAAGTGGTTGATCCACGCGGGCAAGAGATCGGCCACGGCCTGCAGGCCCTCCAGGTGCAGGAGCAGCACCGTGGGAAGCAGAACCAACGTGCCAAAGAACACCACAACGCCGGTGCGCAGCCACTCTTCGCGGCTGCGTGCCTCTCGCCAGGCAGTTCGCAAGCTTATCCAGCCATCGTCGTCCGTGACGCGCCGTCCAAAAAAGGCCAGCAACGCAAAGGCGGCCGCCAGAGCTACGATCAACGTGTAGACGCCAGGCGCAGCCGCCAGCGTCAGCGCCGCCGACACAGCAGTCAGGTAAAGGTACAGCGGCCGGCCAAAGTCCACCCAACCGACGAGGCCAACCAGCATGGCCAGCCCGGCCGTCAGCAGTAGCACGTCGCCGCTGGCATCGCGCGAGGTAAAGAGCACCGTCGGCGAGACGAGCAGCAACGCCGAAGTCGCCAGCGCGCCGGCCCGACCCAGCCGATGGCGTAGCAGACAAGGCAACAGCACCAGGACCGTGCCGGCCAATGCCGGCAGCAGCCGCGCCGCGCCGTCGCCGGCGCCAAAGAGGGCAAAGGCCAACGCCTGCCCGGCAAAGAGCAATGGGCTGGCAGCCAGCGCGTCGCCACGAAGGCCGCTCGTGGCCTGCCAGGCATGGAGCGCCTGCGTCGCCTCCGCCGTCGTCAACGGGCGATCGCCCAGGGCATAGAAGCGACTCACCAGCGCCAGCAACCCCAGGAGACCATACAGCGCCACCTCGACGGTGAGCCAGGACAGGGTGGCAGGTGTTCCGGCGGCGGTCGGGTCGCACCCCCTCCCCTTTCTCAGATGATCTAAAGGCAAGTCTGAAATGTTCATTGGTTAATCATGCTCCGATACTGAGATTCGATCTCCCACTCCTGGATCAACGGCTGACCCAGGTACGCTCCAACGAGGGCCTTCAGGATAGCCATGATCTCCAGGCTGCGTTGCCGGCTGAGAGTGACAAAGTATAGCCGATCGGGATTCAGCTCCACCGTGGCAAAGATGAGATTGCCCAGCTCTGTAGTGTGAAGCGGATGTCCCAAAAACTGCCAAAAAGTCCTCCCTGAAATATCCTGGGTAAGCCGGAGTTCTGGCAGGGCCATCAACATCCGGCGCACAGCGATGGCGTCCTCGACAGAGAAAGTGACCTCATGAGCCAACACATCACTGTAGGTATCGGCGCCGAGATTACGACACAGGATGGGCACGCGCTGTGCGTTGTGATGACATTGACCAAAGGTCCGGCCGCTGCCACAGGGACATGGCTCACCGGCGGCCACCTCGTGGAACAGAAGCATCTGCGACATGACCCCGGAAACACCGGCCAGGTCGGGCGTTTGCAGGTCAACCATAAAGACTTCCATAAAGCCTGCGCCAGGGTCTTTTAATTCGCGCCCGGTGCTTTGCCAACCAGGCGGAAGGACCGGCCCGCCCCCCTTCCGGCGAGGTTTCTTTCTGGCCGAATTTTTCCGCCTGCGCGTCATTGCCCGCCCCCCTCCGCCATTGCCTTTTGGTAATCCGAAACCCGCACCACTTTCCGGAAAAGGCACGCCTCCTGCCTGGACTCATCCTCACGGAACCCGGTAGATCGTAACTTCCCCCTGGCGGAAGACCGGTCCCAGTAACCACTCGAACTTTTCCAGGCCCACGGACGGATAACGATCCCGTTCCGTCGGGCCGACGTAGACGTAAGTGACGTCATATTTGTCCAGTAAGGCTAAAACCCGGTCGGCGTCCTGGTCGGTGCGAACGATGGTGCTGTAAATGGCTTCGATGTCCGGCTCGCGTTTGCCTTGTTCCTCGTAAGAGCCGCGCCACTGATCCTCGTGCAACGCCCAGCCCAGCACTGAAGGCAGGCCGGTCAACGCCGAGACACGTCCTTCGTAGTTGTAAGACTTGCCTGGCGTCTCGAGCACCACCGGCGTGCCTTCGGCATGGGCGCGCAGCCACTCGACAGCGGCATAGTCGTCAGGGTGATGGCGCTCGATCCAGGCCGCGCCGTCCAGCGTCCAGTTCTCGCCGTTAAAGCCATCGGCGCGGCTGTACCCGGCAAAGACAGTGTAGACCAGCCCGCCCACGAGCAAGAGCGCCAGTCCAACGCCGAACAGCCCCCTGCCTGGCCCGCGAACGCGCTCCAACAGATAGTAACTGCCGTAGGCACTGGCCAGACCCATGAGCACCCAACCCTGGAAATAGAACTTGAAGACGGTGTTCATCCGCACGCCGAAATTGTCCCGCAGGTAGACCCACTCGACGGTCAGGGTCAGAGCCAGACCAATCAAGATCATCAGCAGGACAAAAACCGTAGTCGAATCTACGCCAGCGGGGGATGGCGCATCATCCCGGCCGCGCAGCCGTCGCCAGATCAGCACCAGCGCGACGGCGATGAGCAGCGCCAGCAGCACCGAGGTCCACGGATCGCTCAAGCGCACACGAACCGTCTCGATCAGCAGTGAACCAATCGTCTGTTGGCCAATGACCTGGCGAACGACATCCATATTGAGGCTGCTCTGGACAAAGGCTCGTCCACTCTTGGTGACCAGGAGAAGCGCCACGGAAGCCAACATGCCCAGGGGGAACAGGAGCAGCACGCCCAACCAGGTCAACAGCGTGCGCCGGCCCAGAGTGCTGCCGTCGCCGAGGTTCTCCTTGAAGGCCCGGACAAAGAGCACCCCCAGCCAACAGGCCAGCACAAAGATGAACGGTCCAAACATGATAAGGTACTGGTGCAGCCGTGTAGGGAAGAGCAGATTAGGCAAGATGCCCCCCACCTGCGACTGGAAGCCGACGTAAAAGGGCAAGTAAAGCAACACACCCAACCCGAAAAGTGATCCGGCTACCAGCCCCAGGTCTTTCCAGAACTCGCCCCCGGCCCGGCCTGTCCTGAGCCCTTCGACTCCGCCCCTGGTCCTTTGGCCCAGGGACAAAGGGCTCAGGATAAACCCCGCCGAAGGGCCGAACTCCCGGTAGCGGCGCACGCCGTAGGCCAGCAAAATCAGCCCCAGGTAAATAGGAAAGTCCCAGGTGTTGAGGAACGACAGCCCGCCGAGCGCCAGCGCCAGCAATCCGATTTCAGCCCAGGATGGACGCCCCCGGCCGCGGAAGAGGTTGAAAGCCAGGGCCACGGCCAGGAGAATGAAAGGCAGCGCCAACACGTGAGGGTGCATGTCGCCCAGGATAAAGCTGAAGAAAGGGAACTCGTCAATGGGCGAGATGCCAAGGGGCTGGCCCAGCAGGTCCAGGTCACGGATGACGCGGGAACCGCGCCACCACCACATGAAGGAGGTGGGGAACCACTGGCCGGTAACCTGGGCCCGTTCCCACAATCCAGGCACATCCACCCACTTCCAGAACGCCTCAGAGCCAAGACCCTTGCTGCGCATCGCCTCCAGCACGCCTTCCAGGTTGCCCATCAGCGCCACAAAGGTCGCGCCCAGCAGGCCGTAGCTAATCGCTGTCTTTCTCTCGTCCTTTCTTTGCCGCACCGTAGCCACCAGGTTATAAGCCACACCGAAGGCGCCCGTCACCGTCAGGGCAAACAGGTGAGCTATGCCCAAGGTGAAACCGCTAGTCGCCGGCACGCCGGAGAAGCGAGTCAGCAGGGCGGTCATGACGTAGCCAAAATAGTAATAGCTGATGCCAAAGCCGGAGAGCCAGGGATCCAGCGGCGGGAAAGTCTCAGAGCGGAGGATGGCGTTGATAAAGGCGATCTCCATAAATTTCTCGCCACCGGCTGTCATCAGGTCAGGGCTGAAGCCACGTAGCCAGGCCCAGCCGGCGAAGGCGAAGGCAAAGAGCAGCTCTACGACGACGACCGTCCTCCAGTGCTCGCGCAGCCACGGGAGCAGCCGGGCCTCGTCTCTGCCGGGCCAGCGGCGATAGGCCAGCCACGAAAATCCGGCAACGGCGGCTAGCGCGAGCAAGACCCCGCCCCAGCGATTCCGCAGTAAGCCGAGGCTGGCACCTAGCCAAAAAAGGTAGCCGGTGAACAGCAAGCCCAGGGGGCGGGCAAAAGCGTAGCCGCGATCGGGCAGCCGCCGGAAGAGCCGGAAAGCCAGCGGCAGCGCCGCCAGACCGATGAGTTGAAGGACAAACCACCAGGTCAAGATATAAAGCACGGGCGCCTCCTAGACACAAGCGGTGCGTGATGCGTGAGCACCATCAGCGGTAAGGCGCGACTGATTCGGCGATGCGAACGATCTCGTCGGGCAAGAGTTCGATGGCGGTAAGGGTAAAAACCGCGTTTTCCCCCTCCCACACCAGGTGAAGAATCTGCTTAGACGGCCCGGCGGCGCTGGCTGACTCTCTGCTGAAAAGCACCGCCGGACGGTCGCCCACGGTCATTTCCCGGACCGATTCAAACTCCTCCGGTGGGTAGGTCAGAGCTTTGATCGCGCCTGGTCCACCAGAGGCCACAAAGTATTGGCGATAGGCAAGTTCCCAAATGACCCTGGCCGTCTCTCGCCGGTAGGTCAGGTCAATAAACAACGGCTGTGTCCAGGCTGGCAACTTGTCAAAATGACTGGTGCTGACGCGGTGTAACCGGTAGCCGTCGGGCAGGTAAGCCGGCACCTGAAGGACACGGGGCATAACCGTCGCCCGCGCCTCGGGCAGGCCAGGGAGCGTTATTTCAGTTGTAGCGGTAAAAGTTCGGGCAACAGCGGCCGTCTCGGACTCGAGGCGCACCTCGGTCTGGCCCAGGCAAAAGACGGCCGCGAGTTTGGCCATGACCGCCTGGCCAGGAGGCGTAAGCAAGCCAGCCACCACGAGCACCAACCCCACGACGATGCCCCAGGCCAGGCGCGGACGCCAGACCACCCGCCGCCGGGGCCGTTCCGCCAGCCGGGCCTCGACCCTTGCCGCCATCCGCCGCTCGAAGGCCGGGTCCGGCGGGTTAAACAGATCGCCCAGGCGAGACAGTTGCCGGGCCGTGTCCAGCAGGTCGCCTGACTCCTGGCTTTCAGTTATGTCGAGTATTGTCTCGATGCGTTGCGACAGCCGCCGGGCTGCTTTGCACTCACCGATTGCAGCCATCAGTCGTCCTTTACCTCTCACCCTCTCCCAGCAGATCGCGCAGGCGGCGGATGGCGCGGTAGAGGATCACCGCCACGTGGCCGGCGCGCAGTCCCATTGCCTGCCCGATCTGCCGGTTGTTCAGGCCGCCAAGGAACTTGAGGCCGATGATCTCTTGCTCCCGCTCCGGCAGGGTGCGCACCGCGGCCAGCACGCGGGCCAGTTCCTCGCCCCGCTCGGCCTGCACTTCGACCAGGGGTGCGTCGTCCGGCTGGTCGGCGACGGCTTCCAGCGGAACGTGCACCCGGCGGCGACGATAGTGCCCCGCCAGTTCGTTGCGGGCGATGCGAAACAGCCAGCCGCCAAAGGCCTCCGGCGAGCGGAGTTGATCCAGGTGAGCCAGCGCCCGCTCAAAGGTGGCCGCGGTCAGGTCCTGGGCCAGCGCCTCGCCATCCACCCGCAGACGCATAAAGTTGAGGACGCGGGGCAGATATTCACGATAACGACGGGCAAACTCGTCGTGAACGGCGGCCTCCTTTTAGCTTCCTACACTAATAGAGATGCTTTAGGGCGAAAAATATTACACTGACCCTTGCGAAGGTTCGGAAACCTTCGCAAGGGTTTGGGTTTCAATCGAGACAGTACACCTGGAGCTTTTGCTCCAGAGACAGATCTACCTCACTCATGACAAACGCTTCGTAGTCGGCAGCGGTCGGAAAGTACTGTCGCACAAACGCCCGATCCACCAGCGTGCCTTCGCGCCGTTCCACCCACTCCAGGTAGTCACTGTAGAGCCACTCACCTGGGTGTGACACCAGTCCAGCCTCGACGGGATTGAGGTGGATGTAGCGACAAAGATGGATGACGTATTCGTCGGTATCAACCAGGACGCTCCTGGCGCGTCCCTCGAACAGCGTGCCGCTGCGCCCTTGCTGCTTGTTGAAGGCCTGGGTGTAGCTGTTGAACAGGCGTTGGATAAAAGGGGAGAGCACGCCATCCTCCTCCAGACATAGCAGGAAATGATAGTGAGTGGGCATCAGGCAGTAGGCGATCACGCTCAATGGGTAATCCACAAGGAACGATTTGACGCGCCGCAGCAAGAACAGGTAATTGCCGGCGTTGGCAAAGATGCGCCCGCGGTTGCAGCCCCGGTTGTAGACGTGGTAATAGTGGCCGGCAAGGTGCATGGTTTCTCCCTTCCAAGCCTTGCGAAGGTTCAGAAACCTTCGCAAGGCTCAGGTTATTCCAGGAACGATTTGACGCGCCGCAGCAAGAACAGGTAATTACCTTCATTGGCAAAGATGCGCCCGCGGTTGCAGACGCAGCCTTGCGAAGGTTTCCGAATCTTCGCAAGGCTTAGGTTGCTCTCTCCCACAGTTGATCGAGGGTGGCCTGGGCCTGCTGGGTTGCGACGCCGCGCCGGGCGAGTTGTTCTGCCAGACGGGGGTAGGCGGCAAAGAGGGCGGCGGCGGTGGGCCAGTGAGCGCGGCGCTCGGACAGCGAGACTTCTGAAAGATGCAGATGAAGGTTGTTAATCGTCCCTTGTAGCAGTTGCAGCTTTCCAATGTGATCGCTAATCAGGATAGCACAACAATCCTCCCGGATCATCTCTATGTGGCGACCTTGTTTGCCATAATAGATCGCCAAATTGTTGTGCGAAATGGCGGCGTCGGAGAGGGCGCCCAGGCGGTGGCGGATCTCCAGGGCCTGGGTTTGAAACTGGGCGGCGCGGGCCGGGTCGCCCCGGCGGTCGGCGACGGCGGCCAGTTCGCTGAGGACTTTGGCCTCGTAGACGGGCTGCTGGTGCTGGTGAAAGACGCGCAGGCAGAAGTGCAGGTCCCGCTCGGCCTCGTCCAGGCGGTCCAGGTTCTTCAGGGCCACGGCGCGGTTACCCCGATCCAGAGCCACGGCCAGGTCGCCCTTGTGGTGGCGGCGCTCGAGCTCGATCTGCTCCTCGCAGAGGCGGAGGGCGGCGGGCCAGTTCTTGGCCGCGTGCTCAACCATGCACTGGATGTCCAGGGCAGGGATGAGCAGGTCCTCCGGCGCGGCGGTAGCGCCCTCCTCGGCGGCGGCGGGGTCGGCCCGGCAGCGATCGTAGTAGGCGCGGGCGATCCGGGCCTGGCGGGCGGCGTGAGCGCGGGCGCGGGCCAGGTTGCGTTCGCCCCCTTCGATAACCAGCAGGCGGACCAGTTCGCCCAGTTCAGGCAAACGGCCGGTGATGGTTTTGCCCCGCAGTCGCCCGTAGCGCAGGGCGGCACGGTAGGCGGCGCGGGCGGCGGGGTAATCGGCGGCGGCGCCAAGAGCATTCCCCAACTGGTGGCTGATGATCCCGCAGCTAAGCCAATCCTGCCGCGCCTCGGCGCTCTCCAGCGCCCGGCGGTAGAGGGGGATCGCCGCCTCCGGCCGGCCTCCGCGCCAGTAGACGTCGGCCAGGGAGCGGAGCAGGCGCTCGCGGTCCTGGCCGGGCGGCACCTGGTCCAGCAATTCGCGGATCCAGCTCTGCAGGTCGCGGCGAAAGCCCAGGGCCTGGGAGAGGTCGTGGATTTCGGTGATCAGCGCCACGGCCCTGGCCGTGTCCCCCAGCCGCAGCAGGTAGCGCACGGCGTCGCGGGCGGCGTTCAGGGCCAGTTGGGCCTGAGCGCGGCTCTGGGCGGCTTCTTGGTAGTGCAGGAAGGTGCTGATGTTGTAACGGGTGTAGCGGCGGAGGTAGTCGGCGGCAGGGAAACCTTGAAAACCTTGCGAAGGTTTGGAACCTTCGCAAGGTTCAGCCTGCTCGGCCACGATGGGGTGCCAGACGTAGGTGACGACTTCGTGCGATTCCCCGGCCGTGCTGGTCATCATCTTTTGCTCCCGGGTCAGCAGGCCAGAGGCCAGCAGTTCCTCCAGCGGCTCCCGCCAGCCCTGGCCCTGCGGCTGCAGGCGGGGCATGTCGTCGGGCCAACGCTCGTCCTCCCAAATTGCCTCAATCAGCCCGTCGTAGACCGGCTCCAGGGCCAGAGTGATGACCCGCAGCAGCCTTTGGGCGGCGGGGGAGCGATCCTCGATCAAGGCCCGCACGGAGGTGGCGGCGATATCCTCAAAGTAGGCCATCTCCCGCGCCCGCTCCCCGGCGGTGCGGCCGGTGGCCAGCAGGTCGCCCATGCCGGCGTAGCGCTCGCCCCGGGCCTCGAACTCGGCCAGGCGGTGGGCCAGCTCGGCCGGGACCTCGGCCAGCCGCTCCAGGGCATTGAGGATGAGGGGGTGGCCCCGGGCCACGGCCAGGGCGCGGGCCAGCAACGCCCGCTCTTTATCGCTCCCCCGCAGCAAGCGGCGAAAGTTGGGCGCGGTGCGGGCAAAGACCCACCATTCGCCCCGCTTCAGCGGCCCCACCGGCAGGCTCAACACCTGCGGCCGCCGCAGTTCGGCCGGGGCGCGGCGGCTGGTGACCAGCAGGCAGCTCAGGCCGGGGGTCAGGTCGCCGGCCAGGCGGGCCAGCGCCGTCCCCCAATCGGGGTCGGCGCAGACGTAGCGCACCTCTTCCGCCTCCCCGGCGGGGCGCAGGTTAGGCTCAAAGTTGTCAATCACCAGCAACATGCGGTAGCGGTTCAGAAAGCGCAGCAGCTCGCTCAGGCGGCTCTCCAGCCAGCGATCGCGGGGCAGATCGCCCTGCTCGTCCCAGATGCGGTAGTCGCTGACCCCCAGGCTGTGCAGAACGTGATAGTCCACCTCCTGGAGCCAGGCATCCAGCGAGAGGGAACGGTCGGCGGCGGGGGGACGGGCGCCAAAGACAAAGTCGAAATCGGCGTGCCAGAGGTGGACTGCCTCGGCGGCCAGGGCAGTCTTGCCCAGACCGCCCACGCCCCACAGCAGGGCGACGGCCTGTTCGGGCTGCCGGCTAAAGAGACCCCGGCGCAGGCGGCGCAGCTCGTCGGTGCGGCCCACAAAGCGTTCCACGCGGCGCAGCTCGTCAGGCAGGCGACCGCGCACCCAGAGGCGGTCGGCGGCTTCCGAGCGGCCTCGCGGCAGCACGATGGGCTGCGAGCCTTCGGGGCCGCCGAAAAAGGCGGGGGTGGCCCAATCGTGCGGCCGGTAGCCGCGTTGGTCTCCTTCGCGGCGGGCCTCGGCCCGGAAGCGGCCCAGGGCCAGGGCGGGTGGAACACCCTCCAGCAGGACGTAGCGGTAAAAGTCTTCGGCCAGGTCAAAGGCAAAGCGTTCCTCGACGGCGTAGCGCATGGCCACCACCTGGGGCACCTCGGCCCGCAGCATGGCAAAGGCGGTGCCGGTATAGACGCCCAGGGCTTCCTCCAGCGCCCCGGTCAGGGCCGAAGCGTCGGGGGCCATCTCTGTTCTGGCCGCCGCCTGCTGCACCTGCCGCAGCGCCTGCCACAGGTCGGTCAGTTCCCGCCGCAGCCGCAGCTCCCCGGAGTGGCAGGCGGTGAGAAAGACCAGGTAAGGCGGGTTGGCAAAATCACCGCTCAACAGGCCGGCCACCTCATCGCCGGAGACGAGGTCGTCCCGGCCCTGCTCGTCCTCCAGCACCAGCAGGTCCTCGTGGCCGTGGGCAAAGAGGTGAACGATGTGGTAGCCTCCGCCCCGGCGGGCGGCGCGGCGCAGTTCCTCTCTGGTCACGCCGTACTGGAGGATGTCCAGTTCCACGCGGTAGCGGGGGGCCAGCTTTTCCAGGAAGAAGCGGCGCAGGCGCTCGCGCATCTCCCGCATGGCCAGCACCGTCTGCCAGCGGGTCTGGGCAAAGGCCATCAGCACCCGCAGCGGGCCGGGCGAAGGCTCAAAGGGGCGGGCGGCGGCCAGGGCGCGGTCCAGCGAGGCGCCTTCGGGCATCGCTCCCTGGGGCAGGATCTGGACGGCCAGGCCCACGTCGGGCAGCGTCCGCCCACGCTCGCCACGCTCGTCGCGGGCCAGCTCCCAGGGCACCCGCGTCAGTTCCAGGACCTCCGGCCGGCGCTGGCGGGGCAGGACGACAAAGAGGATGCCGCTGCGCCGGCTCTGGAAAAGCTCGGCGGTGATCTGCGGTCCCAGCAATTCCTGGCCGATGAAATCGCCCAGTTCGGCCAGCAGTTCTCGGTCGGTCAGGCCGCGACCGCGCTGCACCTCCAGGTATTGGTCCATCTCGAACAGGCCGCGCCAGCGGGCGTCGCCGGGATCGGCGTGGACCTCGCGGGAGGCAAGGTGTTTGCCCCGGCCGTCGGTCAGCCGCAGGTTGAAGCGGCCGCGGGCGGTCAGGTCGTCTACGGTGAGGCGGAACAGGCGTTTAGCCATGATTGCTCCCTCCTTGCCAGGCCCAAGCCTTGCAAGCCTTGCGAAGGTTTCCGAATCTTCGCAAGGCTCTCTTCCTGCTGCTACCCCAACACCGAGAGCCAAAACACTCCTGAAAGCGCAAAGCCTGCCGCGGCAAAAATGCCAGCCACCACGGCCCGTCCCCAGTTCCGGGGACGATAGAAGACGATGACGATCAGAGCCGTGATGCCAAAGGAGCGAGGTTCCGCCAACAACGCCCCCAGGACGATGCCCCCCATCGTCACGACTAACGAGACGATGATCAGGCGGTCTTCGATATTCAGCCTCCGCGACAGTGCCATAGCTCCCTCCGCTAGCGTGGTAGTATGTCGGTAAGATTGGCTGGACCGTCGAGCAACAGACGCAATTTGTTGAGCACATTGCGTCCCAGGACGATCTCATCTCCCTGTTCATCCCCGACTACAAAAACGCCTGGCAGTCTCAGGTTGTCCATCTCGAGATCTACTATGAACAATTGGGCAGAACGCCACTCCCCCCAATGACTGCGGATGCGAGTGTCCGTGAGGGCAGGAGCCAATATCTGCCAAAGATAAGCAATGGGCACCAGGGAACCATCGGACCCTGTATATAACAAGGCTTTCGCTGAAGCAGAGCGCAAACTCTCCTCGCCGTTGCACAAGACTACCCGAACTACGGGAAAGGGAGGCTGATAACTG
>CAYNKW010000035.1:0-23913 GCA_964397845.1 uncultured Anaerolineae bacterium | reverse complement strand
GGGAGCAGCATCGAGCAGCAAACGCCCTATCGCGCCTGGCGAGAAATCTTTGTCTCCTATTTCGATCTGAACCAGGTCAATGACCCGGCCGAGCGACAGCGCCGTGTCCAGGCTCACGTTCGCGACGTGACCCCCGACCTGGTGGAGCGCATCCCCCTGTTGAATGACGTACTGAGTCTTGGCCTTCCCGAAAACGAGTTGACCGCCTCGCTTGATACCCACCTGCGGCACGAGAGTCTGGTCTCTCTGCTGCTGGCATTGCTGCGCGCCTGGGCGGCCGAAAGGCCGCTGGTTCTTGTCCTGGAAGATGCCCACTGGCTCGACACGCTATCGTGGGACCTGACGGTACAGGTGGCGCGAACGCTGACGGTCGCCCGCGTGCCGTTGTTGCTGGTCGTGGTCATGCGTTCCTTGGAAGGTGAGATGGCGCGCCTCGAACCCCAGACCCTGGCTGCCATGGACGAGACCGAGCGCCTGCCGCTGGAATCCCTCTCACCGGACGAGACGCTGGCGCTGGCGGCGGTCCGGCTGGGCATAGCCGACGGCGGGTTGCCGGATGCGGTCGCCGAGTTGGTGCGAACGCGAGCTGGCGGCAACCCGTTCTTTGCCGAAGAATTGATCTACGCCCTGCGCGATAATGACCTCATCGCCGTAAAAACCGAGGAAGGCAAGACGCGCTGCATCGTCAGCGGCGACCTGGACCGGGCTGCCCAGACGTTGCCCGATACCATCCAGGGCATCGTTCTCTCTCGCATTGACCGGCTGCCGCCCGAAGAGCAATTGACGCTCAAAGTGGCGGCCGTCATCGGACGCACCTTTGCCTACCTCACCCTTCACCATATGCTGGGCCAGCACATGGAGATCAGCCGCCGCTTGCTGAAAGCCTATCTCGATGATTTGACCCGTCTGGATTTAACGCCGCTGGAGGCTCCGGAACCGGAACTGACCTACATTTTCAAGCACATCATTACCCAGGAAGTGGCCTACGAAACGCTTCTCTTTGCCCATCGACGGCAGTTGCATCGCACGGTGGCCCGGTGGTATGAGCGTACCTTTGGCGGCGACGCCGGTCGGCCCGCAGAGAAAGGGCCAGAGTCGCCGTTAGCGCCGTATTACCCGTTGCTGGTTTACCACTGGCATCAGGCCGAAGATAGAGACCGTGAGCGACATTATGCCGGGCTGGCCGGTGAGTGGGCGGCGGCCCAATTCGCCAACGTAGAAGCGGCGGGCTATTTTAGCCGTGCCCTGGAGCTCACGCCGGAGACCGATTTGGCGGCGCGCTACGACCTGCTACTGGCGCGGGAGGCGGTGAATGACCTGCGGGGAGAGCGTGAGGCGCAGGCGCAAGACCTGGTGACGCTGGTTCCCCTGGCCGAGGAAATAAAAGATGAGCGGCGGGGTGCAGAGATCGCTCTGCGGGTGGCTAACTATATGGAAGTGACCAGCGACTATCCGGCGGCGCTGATGGCGGTGCACAGGGCCGTCGAGCAGGCCGCGCGGGCCCAGGATCTGGCGAACGAGACCGCAGGCTGCATTGCGTGGGGCAAGGTGCTCTGGCGCCGGGGCAGCTACGAGGCGGCACATGCGCCGCTGGAGCGCGCTCTGGCCCTGGCGCGGGACACCCGCAATCGACAGGCCGAGGCGAAAGGCTTGTACTATCTTGGCGACGTCTACCTTTACCAGGGCAACTACCTGGCGGCGCGGGAGCACTACCAGCAGGCGCTAGAGATCCATCGCGCCGATGGTGGCCGTCCGGGTGAGGCTGACAGCTTGAGCAACCTTGGCGTGATCCATGGTGAACTAGGCGATTACCCGGCAGCACGAGATTACTTTGAGCAAGCGTTATACATCCATCAAACCATCGGGGATCGGCGGGGCGAGACGATGGCGCTCAACAACCTTGGCACCGTCTACTGCGACCTGGGCGATTACGGAGCCGCGCGAGACTATCACCAGCGGGCGTTGGACATCCGCCTCACGATTGGTGACCGCTGGGGAGAGGCCAACAGCCAGGTCAATCTCGGCCTGGTCTACCACGGCCTTGGCGACGATGAAGCCGCCCGGAAACACTGCCAGCAGGCCCTGACCATCCAGCGAGAGATCGGCGACCGGCGCGGCGAGGGTTACAGCCTGACCTACCTGGGGCACGCGCTGGCGGGCCTGGGCGAGTTGAAGGCCGCCGCCGAAGCCTACAGCAAAGCGATGCACCTGCGTCGCGAGTTGGGCCAGCATGGCCTGGCCATAGATGACCTGGCCGGCTTGGCCCGCGTTGCCCTGGCTCTGGGCGATTCAGGGCGGGCGCTGGAACAGGTGGAAGAGATTCTGGCCTGGATTGAGGCTAACGGTTCGGAGGGCATTGAGTATCCACTCCAGGTTTATCTGACCTGCTACCGTGTTCTGAGGGCAACGGCAGAGGGTGCTCCTGCTGCTAAGGAGCGGGCCCACATTCTTCTGTCCAGCGCGCACGCGGCCTTGATGGAACGGGCCGCCGGCATCAGCGACGAGACGCTGCGACGCAAGTTCCTGGAAAATGTCAAGACCAACCGAGAAATTCTGACTGCCTGGGAAGCAAGGGAGAGGGCGCTTTAGCAGCCGAGTGGGACTGTGCTGAGCCCTTTGTCCCTGGGCCCTGTACTTAGGCCGTACAGGACTAAGTGCCAAAGGACCAGGGGCTTGTCAAAGTGAGCGAAGCGACGTACCCTGTACTGACCGTCCAGGACAGTGTCGAGGTCAAGCGAGTTGTCCCTGGCGCCGCTCGCTTGGTTTCGATAAGCTGGTTTGCTCCCACTGCCTATAGTGTGGCACATCACGCGGAATACTATATCTTGTGGTCATAGAGGGCTTTGAAACCCGGAAGTGAATGGATTGACTTATTTGGACTTTTTTAGTATGATCCTGACGGATTGATACAGACAAATTGAGATAGCGGTGAAATGAGTGCGAGGGCATTGAGGTAGTCGCGTTTTCCATAACGCGCAAGCCCCAGGCGACATAAAAATCGCAGCTACGATATGCTCCCAGTTGTCATAATACTTTTCTCAGTTTGTCTGGGAGTAACCTCAGGAAGGGAACCCTTGCGAAGGTTTGGGAGCAGATTTCAAGCCGGAAGTGTCTTCGCCTGCCAGGAACCGCTCCATTGACGAGACTATTCGCAACCTTCGCAAGGGTCAACACATGGCGAAAGGAGAGGGGGTAGACGCTTGCCCTACAATAATACAGATCGGGTTACGCACTTGACCGGGCCCTTGTTCGTTCTGTGGGGGCTCACACGGCATTGCGACCTCGCCTGTCCTTATTGTTATGCCAAAGACGAAGGCGACGAAGAATTAAGCGACCGTGAGGCCGAAGCCGTTGCTGCCGAGTTGGTCCAACTGAGACCAAGACACGTGTACTTTAGTGGCGGCGAGCCCTTGAAGCGCGAGGCTCTCTTGCGTAGCCTGGCGCAGCGGTTGGGTAAATCGGGCATTCGATGTGGACTGATCACGGATGGCACCCTGGTCACCGGTAAGAACGCCAGGTGGATCGAGAAGCATTTCTTTGAGGTTCAGGTCGGTCTGGATGGGGCAGAACCAGCGGTTCATGACCGGGTTCGGGGTCGGGAAGGAGCCTTTGCCCAAGCGGAGCGAGCCCTGGAGTTGCTGGGGGGCAGAGGAGTGCAGTTGGGAATTGTGATGGCCCTTCATAAGGCGACTGCAGACCAGGTGATTCGTGTGGCCGGGTTTGCCACAAAGGTCGGCGCTTCTGCTCTATATCTCCCGTGGTTGGCGCGGGCTGGCCGTGCGCGCAACTGTCCCGAATTGTTCTTGTCAACAGCCGAGCGGCTAGAGGTTATTGAGCAGCAGATCACAGAAGCCAAACTGCAGTTTGGGAGCAGGCTGAAAGTCCAGGTGAGCGACCCGTACGCCTTTGCCCGGCGGATGGTCACCCGCAAGGTGCCCAACGCAACGCTTTACATTCAATCGGATGGTATGCTGGCCCCACTTCAGTTGTTACCTTGGGCCGACGGTGACGTCCGGGATGGAATTCGGAAGAACTGGGAGCAACACCTTGCCACGTTCTGGACCAGCCCGAAAGTGGTCAGGGCGATAGAGGAGGCAATCTCTCTGGATGACCTGTGGGCTCAAACCAGCAGTAGTGTGAGTGACGAAGCGGAGAATGGGGGATTGGCGTGAACCCGATTTTGCAGTTTGAAGCTGATACTCCTTCGATCTCGCCAGAGTCAGTGCCTTGCTGGTGCAGTTCCTCGTTCTTCCGCCAGGAGGCGCCGGAGAGATGGCTGCTTCTTGTACAGGGTATGGTGTTTATGTGCAATAGGAGCGCCTACGAGGTGCTCAGGCGAGTTGACGGAAGCGTTACGGTCCGAGGTTTGCTTGAACAGGTACAGGGTATCTTGCCGGATCTCACCCTCGAGGAGGTACGTCAACTCCTGTTGCCGTTCGTGGAAATCTGCTTGTTGGAACTTGGTGACCCTCAACAAGTGGGATGCAGTCCAACAGAGTTGGATGCAGGGGAGGGATAAAGGATGAAAGTGCTCATCGGGATGCCTCCAGCCCCAGCGGGCACTGGGTTTGAGCGACCCTTCATGGTTCCCTTGGCCATCTATGCCCTGACTGCAATTCTGCGGGAGAAAGGGCACGAGGTGGTGCTGCTGGATCCGCGCACCCATAAGGATCTGCTGGTCGATCCGGAGGCGCTGGCCCACCTCGCCACCGATGTGGGTCTGGTTGGGCTGTCCTGCAACTCTTTTAACTGGGTCACCGCCTTCTTCTTGCTAAAGGGCCTCAAGGAGCGCATTCCCCACGTCCCCACTGTGATTGGCGGTGTCCACGCGACACACCGTGGCAGGTGGATCATGGAACACAGCCCGGCTACTTATACCATCGCCGGCGAAGGGGAAGTAGCTCTGCTCGCCTTGGTAGAGGCACTGGAAGGAAAGTATAGCCTGGCAGAGGTGCCCAATCTGTATTATCGGGATGAGGGCGGAAACGTGTTGTACAACGGTCAGGGCCAACTGATCGACATGGAAGAATATGACTTTCCCCTCCCGGCTTATGAGCTTGTTCCGGACGGCGTTTACGAATACATGACCTACGAGACTTCCCGTGGGTGTCACGGCGTGTGTACCTTCTGCTCCATCCCATTTCATCGCTGTTGGCGCGGCAAGAAACCCGAAAGGGTGGTAGAGGACGTCCAGCAATTATCGCGCATAGCCTCCCATAGAGCAAACACCCCTTTGCTCTATTTCACCGACGACTGTTTTACTGCCGATCAGGCCCGAGCTCGCCAGATTGCCGATGAAATCGCTGCTGCCAAATTACCGTTCAGCCTGGCGATTGAGGCCCGGGTCAACGATCTCTTTTATCCGGGCCTGCTGGACAGTCTGAAGCCAGCGACAGAGTTCATCCAGGTTGGTGTGGAGTGTGGCTATGACGAGGGGCTGCGGCGCATTCGAAAAGGGATCACCGTCGCCCGGACGCGGGAGGTCGCCGCCGAACTGAAGCGGGCCGGCTTGATTAACGTCGTCATGTTTTCCTTCATCGTCGGCTTACCCTGGGAGGGAGCGAAAGAGTGTATTCAGACGGTCCGCTTTGCTGCTGAGCTGGTGGCTGACTGTGGTGGGCGTGCGAACATCTCCTGGTGGTTCCCCGTTCCCTCCAAAATCTGGGACGAGCGTGAGCAGTTCGGAATCTGTGCAGACGAGACGTTTTTTGATCGTGGCGATTGGTTCAGCCCTTCGAATTTCCAATTAACCCATCCCAACGTAACATCCGAGGATATTCACCGGGTGAACACGATGATTGCGACGTACAACGATTCCGGCATTCATATTAAGGATTAGGAGGGAGAGGCATGGGACTGGCACCGACTCAAGATACGCTTGATTTCGAGGCTGCGCGTCTTCACGGCAAGCTCATCAAGGGGCCTTACCACGTAGCTCTTGACATCACCAACCGCTGTAACATGTGCTGCAAGCATTGCTTCAACCTGAGTGGCACCCTCGATCGGGCAGAGTTGACCGATGACGAAGTGTTGGCTCTCGCTGACGAACTGTTGCTCCTGAAACCCTACAGCTTTTGTTTTTGCGGTGGGGAACCACTTTTACGGTTCGATGTTTTGCTGGAAGTGACCCGCCGGTTGGCAAGCAACAACGTTACGGTCTCAATGGTGTCCAACGGCTGGTTGATGACAAAGGAAAAGGCCGAGGCCCTGCGGGAAGCCGGGATGGCTCAGGTGCAGATCAGCATTGATGGCCCGGATGCTGCTTCTCACGAGGCCTTGCGGGGTGTGCCTGGATCGTGGGAGCAGGCTTGTGCGGCGGTCCGTGCTTTGGTCAAAGCCGGTTTTCCCATGCGTCCCATCTCTTGTTGCCCATCCAAGTACAACGCCGACTTTATTGATGAAGTGATCGACATGGTCATCCACCTGGGTGGAACACAGCTCCGCGTGCAGCCGCTGATGTTGCTGGGACGGGCCGTGGAGCACGAGGAGGAACTGGTGCCCACCCGGGAGCAATACCGCAAGATTGCCGGCAGACTTCTGGCCGCCAAGGGACGGGTACCCATTGACATCGAATGGGGCGACCCGATCGATCACATTATTCGCTTTAGCACTTTACTCCGGGATATCTGTCCGTACGTGGACATCCGCTCGGACGGGTCTCTTGGCGTCTCTGCCTATCTGCCTCTGGCGGTGGGCAATCTGCGTCGGCACACCCTGGGGGAGTATTGGGATGCCGGATTGGCCCAGATTTGGCAGGCTCCGCTGATTCAGCGCTTGGCCACTTATATACGCAGCATGGAAGATTTCCACCAACCGGATGGCTATTTACCTGTGCTCTTTTACGAGGATCACCTCGTGACGGACCTGATAGATGATGAGCTGTTCGCGATGACCCCGGCCGAAGCGAACCGGCTGGTGATGGATAAAACAAGGCGACATTCGGTGGGAACGAACCGCTCTAATGGAGGACATACGATGGGAAACGCAGTGCTTGCTAAACCGAAATTCATGTGGGACAGCGTGGCCTACAAGCGGGAGGAGAAAGAGGGGCATCTGACCATCGTTTCACAGAACGCTCCGGACCTGGGCTCATTTGTGTTAAACCCGACGGCCCAGCGCGTCGTGGAGCTGGCCGATGGGGAACGCTCCTTGAGCCAGGTATACGCCGAGTTTGCTTCCACCTATGACGAGGTGACTCCGGAGGCGGTCAAGGGGGACGTTAATGAACTGCTGCGCCAACTTGGCCGGCTGGGCCTGATCTGCTGGGAAGACGGCCGCAATCCATTCCTCCGGGTAACTCCTGAGATCGTGATCGAGGACAAAGCAAGCGACTTGGTGGCGGTTCTGGCAACTGAAAGTCGCCTCAGGGAAATCGGAGACTATCTGATGACGGCTCTTGGGGATCCTGAGCCGGATGACAAACTCATCATCAAGTCTCCTGTGCTCTTTCATCTGGCGGACTATTCTGACCTTGCCATCCGCAACAAGATTTTCCAGTTTGTGGAGTTTTTTGGGTTGATCCGAGAGGGCGGTGAGACAGCCGGTCTGTGTGCTGTAATCGCCAGCTTGCCTCAGTCCAACAGCCGGACTGCCCACTTGACGCTCCTGATCCTGGATGAAAAGGTGGACCTGGGGGCTGGCGCCAGACTGATACATCGGGCTTTGTCCCGGCTGAACGAGTATGTCGCTACCACCAATTATAAGGTGCGCTGTTACCTGACGGAAGAGCAAGCGAAATCGCCGGTCATCATGCGCCTCCTCACGGCCATCGGTTTCAAAGAAGAGGGTCTCCTCAAAGATGAAATTGGACCTGGCCAGGATTTGCTCATGCTGGCTTATTGGATCCAGGAGGCGCTACAGGATACCGAATCATCGTCGGAGGGAATGAACTGAACCAGGGTGGTGGATTCGTCACCAAATACTATAGGAGATGGTAGATATGGTACAACGACTATCCGCTTTTCCTACAGCGGCAGATCGGTGGGTGCCAGGCGCACTGGTGGCTACATCGGTAGTGGTGTTCGGCGTGATGTTCTATGTCTTGTGGAGATGCTCCTCCATCCCGATTGTGCTGCGGTTTCTGCTGGGAGGGGTGGCCGTGCTTGTTCTCTTGACAGTCGGCTCTCTGCCTCTCTCTTACAATGAACTTTCTGACCAGGGATTGACACTATGCCAGGGGTGGTACTTTCGGGCTTTGGTGCCGTACTCCAATATCAAGTCAGTTGAGGTAATGCCGGCGCCTGCCGGGTTATGGAGTCCGGGCGTTCGCCGTGAGCGGGGCGGGAAGGGGTTGCGTGTGGTCATGAGCCGCCACAACCTGATCCAACTGGAACTCGAGCACCCGCAGCAGTTTGTGGTGTTTTGGGTGATACCGCTGGTCAAGGCCGAGCGGGTGATGTTGAACGTTCCCGAACCGGGAAAAACTGTCCAAGTCATTGGGGACAAAATAAAGCCCTAGGTGGGGGGAGCTCTGGTCACACATGTTGATACCGTAACACTGTCGTGGGAGGCTGTGGTTGTTGCCTGTCGGGCGGTTGGGGGCAGCGCCTCGCCTGTAAAGTGGCCACGGCCTGAAGTATTTGGTTTCTTTCAACGTCTTGGGAAAGGAGGTGAAAATTATGCCCAAGTACAAAGCTCCGAGAGCCGCACCGCTGCTGGGTGCCTCGGATGCTGAGCCCGCTGTGGCATCCGTTGTCCTGGGGCCAGTTGCTGTCGTGGTAGCCGGTGTCGGTGTCGGCGCCGGTGTTGTTGCCGGCGTTGGGGCCGGCGTTGGGGCCGGCGTTGGGGCTGCTGCCGGTGCGGTGTATTACGCCTGGGTTTACGCCGAGGTAGAGTTCTGGCCGTAGTGAAGAACCGCAACGCGGAAGATGTGCCCCCCATCTCTCCGCGTTGCCAGTAGGACTGGCCGTGATAGCAAGAACCGCAGCGTGGAGGATGCATCTGCATCCTCCACGCTGCCAAAGGCGGTGACTGCAAGTGAAGCGATTGTGGCGCTATATCCGTCCTTACCGCTGGAGAGGGCTTGTGGTGTTGTTCCTCTCCATTGCCAACGCAGTTCTGGGCCTGGCCTCGCCGTACGCGGTCAAGATCATCCTCGATGATGTGCTCCTGAGGGGGCACTATGAGCGGCTACCGATCATTTGTGTGGCGCTTCTGGCGAGCACTGTGGTCAGCGCCGGGTTGGGGTTGTTATCGAATTACATCTTTACAAAGGCCAGTCAGGGCATGCTTCTGCGATTGCGCATGGACCTGTTACATCATTACCACCGCCTGGAGGCTCGCCTGTACAGTCATGTACTGCCCGGTGATTTTGTCTCAAGGTTTCTCAATGATATCTTTGCCCTACAGTCTCTCGTTACCGGCGGCATCTTTAGCTTGTCGCTCAATGCCCTCAGCGCCGTTGTGATGCTTGTGGTGATGTTCCTTCTCAATACCCATTTGGGGCTCTTTGCGCTTTTGTCGGTTCCGGTGTTTCTGTTGGCTTCTCGCCTCTTCAGCCCGGTTATCCAACGGTCAACCCTCCAGATTCAACAACAGATGGCTGCGGTTACGGAATCCATACAAGAAGCAGTCGAAGCTGCCAAGCTGACCAGGTTCTACGGCCAGGAAGCGACGCAGGAAGCCCGGGTAAAGCAGATCCTCCGGGAGCAAGTTGCGCGGGTAGTGCGGGGCGCTTTGCTTTCTCAGACGGCTGGGAGTACCTTGACGGTGATCGCCGCCTTGACACCGTTGGCCGTGCTCTGGTACGGAGGAACGCTGGTGTTGGCCGGTCGCATGACCCCCGGCGACCTGGTGGCCTTTGTCAGTTACCTGGCCGGTTTTTATGGCCCGGTTCAGGCGTTGAGCCAATTAGGGGTTACGCTGCAGAGCGCGTGGGCAGTCCTGGGGCGCGTTACGGGAGTGCTGGATCTCCCTGAGCAGGATTGGCCGGGGACGGAAGAGCTGTCCTCATGCCAGGGGGACCTGGAGGTTCGGGATGTGTGGTTTGGGTACGACCCCCGGCCGATTTTGTGCGGTATTTCCCTGTCGGTCCCAGCAGAGAGTTCGCTGGTCATAAGCGGGCCCAGCGGTGTCGGCAAGTCTACGCTGGCCATGCTCATCGCGGGACTCTATTCCCTACAGAATGGAGTCATCACCCTTGATGACAAGCCTATCATGCGGTTGAGCCGTGATTCCCTTGCCCGGTGGATTGCTGTTGTGCCTCAGGAGGTCTTTGTGTTCAACGACACTTTTGAGGCCAACATTCGCTTTGGCGACCAATCACAGCCTTTTGAGAAGGTCATGGAAGCCGCACGGCGTGCCCGGGCGCACGAATTTATCATGGAAACTTCTCAGGGTTATCACACTGTCGTGGGAAGCCGCGGCTCTCGCCTATCGGGTGGCCAGAGACAGCGCATCGCTCTGGCTCGTGCCTTGCTCCGCCACCCGGCGGTCTTGATTCTGGACGAGGCGATAACGTCGGTAGATGCGGCCGAGGAGTTTCGCATCCAGGAGGCGCTGCAAGACATCGAACATGCCTGTACGACGATCATTATTACCCACCGGCCGGAGAGTTATCCCTGGATCCGTCGGCGAGTCGTCTTGGAGGAGGGGCAGATCAAAGAGGAGACCGAACCGGCATCGTTGGAGGTGAACGGAATCGCGCCGGCGGACTCGCCGCAAAATACAATGACGCCACCCTTATTCGACCCGTCACTGGCCAACCTGGCCTGAGAAAGTAAATCGCCCGGCTCTTGGCCGACAAATAGTTACTGCAGCAGCAGGGTTCTTTGCGTGGCAGTAACGGGGCAAGGTTTCACCGTAGAGACGCTTTTCCTCGGTGCCCTCAGCGTCTCTGCTGTGGGTCTTGTTTTGTCAGTTTGAGGCTTCGTCGTGAGCCTGTCCTGAGCAGGTCGAACGGCGAAGCTTTGCTAGACGATTACCAGGTGTCGAGCGTTACACCTTGGCGAGGAGAAAGTGTCATGTCTGTTAAATCACAACGACGACGTTGGTCAACTATTTTGATCTCGATACTGTTGCTGACCGCGCTGCTGGCAGCCTGCGCTGGCGAAAAAAGCGGGCCTACGCCCACACTTGCTGTCGAGCCGTCCACAGATCAAACCTCTTCAGTGGAAGGCCCCAGCGTGACTATCACCTTTGCCTGCTATGACTGGCAACTTGGCGATTTCGAGAAACTGGCCGCCGAGTTTCACCAACTCAATCCTGGCATCGAGGTACAGCTTGTTTCCATTAACCAGGCGTTGGGGCTGGAGTTGGGCAGTGATTGGCCGGAAGACGCCTCGGCAAAACTGGCCGCCGCCGCCGACACCATCCAGGCTGATTTGAGCTACCAGGACTTGCGGTCGGGATTGTTCCAGGATCTTGAGTCTCTCATCGAGGCCGATCGCACCTTCGACCCAGACGACTTTTACCCTGGCACCCTGGAAGCGTATCAATGGGGCGGCGGCCAGTGGGCCGTGCCGGCTACTGCCACCTTTCAATTCATCGAGTATAGTAAAGACGTTTTCGACGAGGTTGGCATAGACTATCCTCAGTCTGGCTGGACGTGGGACGACTTTTTGGACAAGGCAAAACGGCTCACCCTCCACGAAGGAGAAAAAGTGACCCGCTATGGCTTTGTGGACGCGGGGGGACAAGTCATAGTCCTGGCGGCGATACTCGGTCAGGCCGGGGCGTTGGTGGACGAGACCGCGGATCCCCCGACGCCACTCTTGGGCAGGCCGGAGGTCACCGAGGCGGTCCGATGGTACATTGATTTGATCCTGGACGACGGCATCATGCCGCCCCCGCCAGAGAGCCCGGAAGACTATATTGAGATCTTGGCCCTGGCCGAGAGCAAGGCGGCGATGACGACCGGCGGTGCTGGCATAGCCGTGGGCCTGGAGCCAGAAGAGCGCAACCAGGGCGTGGTGTCCTTCCCGCAAGGCAAGATCGCGTTTAACCCAATGTGGGTGCAGGGATACGCCATGAGCGCCGGCACCCTACACCCCGACGAAAGCTGGCGATGGCTGGCCTTTCTGACGCGCCGCCAATCCCCTGACCCAGGAATGCAGAACACACTTCCGGCCCGCCGCTCGGTGGCCGAGAAGACCAGCTTTTGGGAAGACTTGGATAAAGATCAGGTGGCTGCCTATCAGGACGCCCTGGAACACCCTTTCCCGCTAAACCAGGTGCCTCAGACTGAGGTTGGGGTGCCGCTGGTGGAAGCGATCCTGGCCGTCGTGAAAGGGGAGAGCGACGTGGAGACGGCCCTGGCCGAGGCGCAGGCCAAAGCGCTGGAGACGCTGGCTGCCGCCAGCAGGCCGCCCACCGAAAGGGCCACCCCTGTCGTCGTGGCCACGCCCAAACCAGAGCCATCACCGGGTGAGGGCGAAATCATCCGCTTTGCGGTCCTGGGTGCAGACCTGAGCTACTACCGCAGCCTGGCGGACGAGTTCCACGAGCAGAACCCCGAGATCACCGTCAAAGTCGCGCCGCCATCTGTGACGGGGGCGAGTCTCAATACAAAAGACCTGTTTGAGGCTGGAGATTGTGTTGCTGGGTACGTTGCCCTGTCCGATCCCGATGACCGCGCTCTCCTCCTCAATCTGCAGCCGTTCCTGGAAGGCGACGAGGACTTGCCGCTGGACGACTTTTACCCCCAGGCGCTCTCTGCCTTTCGCTGGGAGGGTGAGTTATGGGGCCTGCCTGCCGAGGGGAACGTCTACCTCGTGGCTTATAACAAGACGCTCTTTGAGGCTGCCGGCGTCCCCTATCCGCGCGCCGGCTGGACGCTGGACGACTTTGTACGCGCCGCCCAGTCACTGACGAGCGGTGAAGGTGACGAGAAGCAGTACGGTTTCGTGTCGTATACGACGGGGACAGTGGACCTGAACTTCTTTCTCGAACAACAGGGCGTGGAATTGATTGACTACGACGTAGACCCCCCGCTCATCCGCTTCGACGATCCGGCGACCGTGGAGGCAGTACAGCGGTACGCCGACCTGGTGCTGGTTCACGGGGCGAAGCCGGCTTTGCCTATCAACCCTTATCACCCAGACATAGCCGTGTTTCAAGAGCGGGCGTCCCTGCTCTCCTCTGGCCGGGCGGCGATGTGGATGTTGTATGGCACCATGCTGAGAATGGGGCTGAGTTACTTGCTTCCAGAAGACTTTGAGTTTGGCTTTGTGCCTCTCCCCCTGTCGCCGGAGGGCAAAGGCTACCGGCAAATCTCTTTCTCCGGCTACTTTATCTCGGTTGACGCAGCGCATCCTCGAGCCTGCTGGGACTGGCTGGTTTTCCTCACCGGACGCCCTGGCGAGTGGGGAGGACTGCCGGCCCGCCGTTCGATAGCCGAATCGGAGGCGTTTCGCCAGCAGGTGGGTGAGGAACTGGCGGGTGCGTACCAGTTCGCCATGGCTCACAGCCAGGATTTGGCCACGCAGCAGGCTGACAAAGACAGCCAAATTGGACTGAGTAGGTACTGGTTCTACGCCGCTTACGATCGCATCATCGCAGGTGAGGAGACCGAAACGACTCTCGCGTGGGCGCAGGACATGGCCGAAGCGTTCAGCGTCTGCCTTGCCAGCCGGGAGGATACGGAAAGCCAGGAGTTACTCAAAACTTGCGTCACGGAGGCGGATCCGGACTTTCCAGTAGAGATTTTCGGAGGGGAGTAAAATAGAACTCCCCCGTCTTTCCGGCAATAATCGCGTCGTCTATCTGGTATAAAGGAGTTGACGCCGCCGGAGCAGGGGGAGCCCTAAGGGGGGATGGGAAGGGATCTAGAGTCAAGGCCTACCGGCCTGGCTCTCTCTTGTCAACCTTGATGGGCAGCGGTATCACGCGCCGGTTTTCCATCAAGGTAAGGAGGAATAGGCCGATGATTAACAAGACAAGCACAATGTTTAGCATTTGTTCCTCCCTTTTCTAAGAATTGCCTTTACTATACCATGTGTGAGCCTATTTGTAAATAGGACAATTCTCCTAAAAGTGAAAATAGTTTGTCCCACTGCAGCTATTTGCTTCGAAAACCCCTTCCCGAGCCATTTGACAACTTTGTGGTCTACTGTATAATTGGATGACATAGTTAAGAAAACTCGACACCCTATCTACTAGATTAACTATCACTTTGGTGTCCCAAGTTCCGTTGCCCGCTGCTGGCTGGCCTGGTCTCTGGCCGGGCCGTTGAATTGCTGCCTCAACTGGTTGCTGACCTGGATGGTGAAATTATCGAGCTTGTCGTCCGACCAGAGCACGTACACCTGTTCGCCAGCTTTCCTCCTACTCTTGCTCCCAACCAAATCATGCACCTAGCACCAGGTGCAAGCGCGGCAGTCGCCAGTACAGGGCATTGTCCAAACAGACTGCGCGCCCGCATCAAAAGACGACTAGCAAGTGACGGACTTTCAGCACAGGCTCTCTACCCGGCTGGTGCGGAAGTTCGGCCTTATCGCCGTTGAAGACCCGAACATCAACGGCCTTGTCCGCAGCCACGTGAGCAAGAGCATAGGAGACGCCGGTTAGCGGGGAGGGGATGTTACAGAGCCCATGAAAAGGAGCGTGCTGGTCATTTCGGCTATAGCTCTGGCCTTATTGGCCCAGCACTATTTGGCCGAACGCATCCACATTGTTGAAGCCCTCTTGTTTTATGCTGCGGCAGCGTATCTCGCAGCGCGAGTCTTTGCCGGAACGGAGGCCATGGCCAGCATTGGAGCAAGCTGGACACGGTGGACGCGGAGCGCTTTGGGGATCGCTTGTCTTCTATTGGTTCTTTCCCTCGTCTGCTTGAGAAGCCCGGCTTCTCCCTTTTTTGGCACCCTTTTGTGGCTGGCCAGCCTGGTCTCGTTTGTTCTGGCCTTCATCGGCCGGACAGGCACAGAAACAATCGAAAGGCAAGAAGCCTTTCAACGGTGGGAACTGGTTGTCCTGGGCTTTATCGTCGTCGTCAGTTTCCTGTTGCGCTCCTACAATCTCAAATCCCTGCCACCCACCTTGCACGGCGACGAAGCCGAGACTGGCCTGCAGGCCATCGAGATTATGGAAGGCCGGGTGGACAACCTCTTCACCACAGGCTGGTATAATCTCCCCTTGCTTGGCTTTGCCACTCACGCGCTATCCATGCGGGCCTTCGGGATCAACATCTTTGGCCTGCGCATGGCCTCGGTTATCTTTGGAACCCTAAGCCTGCTGCCTTTTTACTTTCTGGTCCGGCTCCTTTTCAGGAAACAGACGGCCGTGATCTCTACCACCCTTCTGGCTATCTCCCACTGGTACATTCACTTCAGCCGACTGGGCATAAACTACATCCAGACACCTTTTTTTGAACTCCTGGCTTTCTATTTCCTCTTGAGGGCTCTGCGTTTCAGAAAGGAATCGGACTTTGTCTGGAGTGGTTTGGCGGTTGGTTTTGGCTTCTACACCTATTATGCCTCACGCCTCGTCCTTCTCCTCATTCTCGTATTCCTTGCGTATAGGGCTCTCGGTGAAAAAGGCTTCCTGCGGAGCAACTATCGGGGGATGGTGCTCATGGCGGCCGCCGTCGTCTTTGCTTTCGCTCCCATGGGCCTTTATTTCTTTGACCACGGAAGGCAATTCGTCTCTCGGTCGGTAGATGTATTCATCTTTGCCCCCTCTAACCTGGAGCACTCCTTCCGTGCCTACGACACCCGTGACCCGCTGCGGCTACTGTGGATCCAGACTGTGCGCACGCTCTCGGTTTTCAATTACCGGGGCGATACCAGTGGACAATACGGCTTCCGGGAACCCATTCTCGATTTCTATACGTCTGCTTTCTTTGTCCTTGGCCTAGCCTACAGCCTCTCTCAATGGCGACAGTGGGAGCATTTCTTCCTCAACCTCTGGTTCTGGGCCACCATTGTAGTGGGTAGCATCTTGACCGTTGATGCCCCCTTTACCCCTCGCCTGGTCGGCATGATCCCCGTCCTCTTTGTCTTTGCCGGCCTGGCCCTCGACAAGACCCGCGAACAACTCGGCCAGGCGTGCAAACCCAAATGGAAACGCTGCTTTACCCTGGTGACCGCGCTCACTTTGCTTCTGATTGCCTACACCAACGGTGATGCCTACCTTAACCGCTACATCGGGGAACAGAAACCCATGTCAGACAAGACCGAGTTGGCCCGATACATCCATTCTCTGGGTCCTGAGTACCGGACTTATCTGTTGGGGGCTCCTGGTCTCTACTTTGGCTTTGGTACCATCCGCTTCATCGCTCGGGGCTCAGAAGGCGTGGATGTCTATAACGTGGCCGACGAGATTCCCATCCGAAGTGAGGTCGAAGAGGAAGCGGTTTTTATCTTGCTGCCCTCCCATTTGGATGCGCTGTCCTTCATCCGTCACTATTATCCCAACGGCACCCTGGAGGAACACAGGGACGTAAACGACAATCTCATGTTCGCTTCCTATAGGGTGAGCCGTGAGGAGATATTGGAGGCTCAATGCGACTATCCCACCGCCGATTTCGAGGAAATAGCCCCCCCCTTTGAGGGCCCCACGGCACGTTATACTATCCGTCACATCTATCCACTTCTGGCCAGCTATGCCCAGGCTCCCCCGCCTTCGCCACCTCCCGTAGCCCCGGATGAGTGGGATGAAATGCTCCCCTTCTTTGTCTCGGCCTGGGGTAGCCAGGGGATCGGTCCGGGTGAGTTCAACGAGCCCCGCGACATCGCTGTGGACGCAAAGGCCCGCCTCTATGTTGCCGACACGGGCAACCGCCGGGTGCAGGTCTTTGACAGCGAGGGACAGTTCATCGCCAGTTGGAATGGTGGAGAGAAAGAGTTTGTGGAACCGTTGGCCCTGGTCGTTGACAGTTGCGGAGACCTCTATGTCCTCGATTCTGAGCCGGGTTGGATCTACCATTTAGCCGCTGATGGCACCCCTCTGGGGCGCTTTGCCGGGCCTGAGGCCGGCTTCTCCCACCCACAAGGTCTGGCCATTGACGAGGCCGACAGGCTCTATGTGGCCGATACAGGGGGGCGGCGGGTGGTCGTCTACAGCGCTGCTGGCGAGCGCCTGGGCCAGGTTGGGCGGAAAGGGAGAGAGGTGGGTGAGCTCTTGGAGCCCGCGGATGTAGTCCTGGATGGCCGGGGAGGGCTTTACGTGGTGGATACCAGCAACCAACAGGGACAGCATTCTGACCGCAGGGATGGCTACCAGGCCGGGCGGCCCATATCTGCGGCTGATCCTCACCTGACCCTGGTCCCGGACGGCTCCCTTCTCATGACCAATCCCGAGCAACACAAAATCCAGCGTTACTCCCCCGACGGTATACTCTTGTGCCAGTGGGGAGCCTACGGTACGGACGTCGGGCAATTTCGCACCCCGGTTGGGCTGGCTGTAGATCAGGCTGGGATGGTCTATGTGGCCGATACTCTGAACCATCGGGTGCAAAAGTTCTTTTTGCAAGTGCTAATAGGCCCTTCTGGACCCAAATAGAGCTTTAGGCAACCAGATCAGGGGCTATTTGCGCCCAAAATCGGCCCGCTAGCGAGCCTTTTCCCCATAGTTCGGCAAGAATCCCTAGCCTCGGTGCCATCAACGCTATTGAGGGAGATTACCTGAAATCGGCCTCGGAGAAAGACTCTCCAGGGCCGATTTGCCATCTGCCATTCGCGATCCGTTATACCTTTTCCAGCCGCACGGCGCAGACCTTGTACTCCGGGATCTTGGCCACCGGGTCCAGTGCCGGGTTCGTCAGCAAGTTGGCTGCCGCCTCAGCAAAGTGGAAGGACAGAAAGACGACCCCCGGCTGGATGCGCTCGGTCACCCAGGCCCGCGCCACGACCTCCCCACGCCGCGAGGCCAACCGGACGCGCCCGCCGTCGGGGATGCCCAGACGCCGGGCGTCCTCTGGATCCACTTCCACCAGAGCCTCCGGGTAGATCGCATCCAGCCCGGCCGATCGCCGCGTCATCTCTCCACCGTGCCAATGGTAGATCACGCGCCCCGTCGTCAAGAGGAAGGGATACTCCTCGTCGGGGAGTTCGCTGGCCGGCAGGTGCTCCAGGGCGACAAAGTGACCCAGGCCGCGGCTGAAACGGCCCACGTGCAGGATCGGCGTTCCCGGGTGGTCCACCGCCGGGCAGGGCCACTGAAGCCCGCCGTTCTCCAGGCGATCGTGGCGGATGCCGCCATAGATCGGGGTGACGGAAGCGATCTCTTCCATGATCTCGGCCGGGGAAGCATAGTGCATAGGGTAGCCCATCCGGGTGGCCGCGTCGCAGATGATTGCCCAGTCCTGGCGGGCCTCCCCTGGGGGCCGGACGGCTTGGCGTACCAGTTGCACCCGTCGCTCAGTGTTGGTGAACGTGCCGTTTTTCTCAGCGAAGGAGACCCCCGGCAGAATGACGTCTGCCAGACGGGCCGTGTCGGTGATAAAGATGTCCTGCACCACCAGGAACTCGGTCTTTTCCAGGCACTCGCGCACGTGGTTGATGTCGGGGTCGCTCATCATGGGATTCTCCCCCATGACGTACATCCCCCGCACGTACCCCTCGGCCGCCGCGTCCATCATTTCCATCACTGTCAAGCCCACCTGATCGCTTAGAGGCGTTCCCCATGCTGTCTCGAACCTGGCTTTGGCCTCCGGGGAGGTAACCGCCTGATAGCCGGGGTAGACATTGGGCAGGCCACCCAAATCACAGGCCCCCTGGACGTTGTTCTGTCCGCGCAGCGGATTGACTCCCCCGCCGGGAAGCCCCATGTTTCCCAGGAGCATCTGCAGGTTGGCACAAGACATGACGTTGCTGGTGCCCGTCGTGTGCTGGGTGATCCCCATAGCGTAGAGGAGGGCGCCGGGGCGGTTTTCCGCCAGCAGGTGAGCGGCCCGGACGATGTCGTCGGCCGGCACCCCGGTGATGGCCTCGGCCCTTTCGGGGGTGTATTTCTCTAGCGTCTCGACCAGGTTTTGAAAGCCCTCCGTGCGCGTCTCCACGAACTTTTTGTCGTATAGTTTCTCTTTCACCAGGACGTGCATGAGCCCGTTCAGGAGGGCGATGTTGGTGCCGGGACGGAGCTTCAAGTGGAGGGTGGCATAGTCCACCAGGTCAATGCGCCTGGCGTCGGCCACGACGAGGACTGCCCCGCGCTTTCGCACGGCCTGGCGCAATTTGATCGCGATAACAGGGTGTTGCTCGGTGGTGTTGGAGCCGATAACAAAGTAGGACTGAGAGTCATTGGCGATATCAGCGATGGAATTGGTCATTGCCCCACTGCCGAATGTTGTGACCAGACCGGCCACAGTTGGGGCATGTCAGAGGCGGGCACAGTGATCTATGTTATTTGTGCCCAGGACGGCGCGGGTAAATTTCTGGGCTACATAGTTCTCCTCGTTGGTGCACTTGGCCGAGCACAAGACGGCAATGGAATCAGGGCCAGACTCCTCTTTGATCTTTCCCAGACGACTGGCGATCAAGTCGAGGGCCTCGTCCCAGGAGGCCTCGACGAAGGTATCGCCCTGGCGGATGAGTGGCTTGGTCAGCCGGTCGGGATGATGTACAAAGTCACAGCCAAAGCGACCCTTGACGCAGAGGGCCATCCCGTTGACGGGAGCCTCGGGGTTGGAGGTGACCTTGACGATTTGGTTGTCTTTGACGTTCAGATCAAAATTGCAGCCCACGCCGCAGTACGGGCAGGTGGTGGTGACTTTGGTCATCTCCCAGGTGCGGCCAGCCCCGATGGCGGCCCGCTCCGTCAGTGCACCGGTGGGACAATAAGCCACGCACTGGCCGCAGAACTCGCAAATAGAGTTGTCATAAGCGACGTCGAGACCGGCCACCGGGTGGGCCTCAAAGCCCCGGTAGCCCTTGGCGATGGCAAAGCGTCCCTGTACCTCGGCACAGGCGGCAGTGCAGCGCCAACAGGCGATACACTTGTCATAGTCACGGACGATGAAAGGATTGCTGTCATCAATCCATTCGTAGTGCTGGATCTTGCCGGTGAAGCGGCTTTCTTCTACTCCCAGCTTATAGGCCACATCCTGGAGTTCGCACTTTCCGGCCTGTTCGCAGGTCATGCAGTCGCGGGGGTGTTCAGAAAGAAGCAGTTCGAGCATAAGCCGGCGCACCCGCTGTACCTTTGGCGTGTTCGTGTACACGACCATGCCATCGGCCACGTGCAGGGTGCAGGAAGCTTGCAGCGTGCCTTGTCCCTCTATTTCTACCAGGCAGAGGCGGCAGGCCGCGTTGGGAGGAAGGTCAGGATGGTGACAGAGGGCAGGAATCTCGACCCCGACGAGCCGGGCGGCTTCCAGGACGGTTGTCTCTTTCTCTACATAAGTTTGTTTCCCGTCAATTGTTAACCGAATTAGAGCCACTTGAAACCTCCTTATGGCTAACGGGTCATTGCCTGTGCACTAGCACATGCTGGCACAGCCACCTCGATCAATGTGCGCACGCAGCTCGTCGCCAAAATGCTCCAACAAGCTGCCCAGCGGAATCGCCGCCGACTGGCCCAGGCCGCAGAAGGAAGCCTCGGCAAAGCCTTCGGTCAATTCTTCCAGCCGGCCCAGGTCTTCGGGCACACCCCGGCCCGAGGCGATTCCTTCCAACAACTCTAATGCCCGCACCGTGCCGATGCGGCAGGGAGTACACTTGCCGCACGATTCGTGGCGGAAGAAGCGCATCAGGGTAGCCCCAAACTCCACCGCGCAGATACCCTCCCCCACCACCAGCACTGCCCCGGAGCCCAGGGAAACGCCCTGGCGGGCAGAGGTATAGTCGAGGGGTACGTCCAGCAGGGCCGGGGGGACGATGGTGCCGGCTGTGCCTCCTGTCTGGACGAGTTTGATGGACGTGCCGTCGCGAGCGCCGCCGCCGAAACGCTCGATCAGTTGGCGAAGGGTGAGCCCCAAGGGCACTTCCACGCCCCCCCGCCAGGCCACGTCACCCAGGAGCATGAAGACCTTTGTCCCTGGCGAATGCTCTGTGCCCAATGAGCGATACCACTCTGCGCCTTTGAGAACGATGGGCGGGACGTTGGCCAGGGTCTCAACGTTGTTTACTACGGTCGGCTGACCCCACAAGCCCCGCTGTGGCGGGTAGGGCGGGCGGATACGAGGCTCACCCCGTTTCCCTTCCAGCGACTCGATCAGGGCGGTCTCCTCACCGCAGATGTAGGCACCAGCCCCGAGATGCAGATGTATGTGGAAGGAAAAGTCATGGCCCAAGATGTGATTCCCCAGCAGGCCGGCTGCCTCAGCTTGGGTCATGGCTTGCTCCAGCCGCTCTGCCACCTGGGGGTACTCGCCCCGGATATAGATGTAGCCCTCCTGCGCTCCGACGGCATAGGCAGCGATGGCCATGCCCTCCAGGAGGAGATGGGGGTCGCCCTCCATGATCAGGCGGTCCTTGAAAGTGCCCGGCTCCGACTCGTCGGCGTTGGCGATGACATACTTGACCTCACCGGGGGACTGGGCAGTGAAGCGCCACTTTAGGCCGGCGGGAAAGCCAGCCCCGCCGCGCCCCTGCAGCCCCGAGGCCTGGAGAAGCTCAATGACCTGTTCGGGGGTCATCTTTGTCAGAGTCCGTTCCAGAGCTGTGTAGGCCCCAGCGGCGCGGGCCTCCTCCAGGGAATCGGGAGCGATACGTCCGACCCGTTCAAGGACTACGCGCATCTCGCCTTCCAGCGGCGGGGGCAGGGATGGTGCGGTCACACTATCAGGCGGCTGGCCGGCGCGGTACCCGGCCAGGATGTCTCGCATCATCTCGGGGGTGGCTTTGAAGTAAAGGGCATCGTCCACCTGGAGGACGGGGCCCTTATCGCAGTGGCCCAGGCAACTGGTCGTCTCCAGGGTAAAGAGGCCGTCGAGGGTCGTCTGACCAGGCTCCACGTCCAGTTCCTTCAGCAGAGCTTTGTATAGGGCGGCACCTCCCTGGATGTGGCAGGGCGCGCTCTCGCAGATGCGAACGACGTGCCGGCCGCGCGGATGTATACTGAGCATAGAGTAGAAGGTAGCCGCGCCGTAGACTTTGCTCTCGGGGACGCGCAGGAGACGGGAGACCTCGGTCAAGGCTGACGGGGGAAGGTAGCCCAAGGCGCGATCGAGCTCGTGCAAAGCGGTGACGAGTTCGTGAGGCCGGCCGGTGTATGGTTCCAGGATGTGGCGGATGTGCGCGTTCTGCTTCGATGGGAGAAGAGCCGATTTGTCCATGAGGAACTCCTTTACATTGTGGGTAGCGATTAGGCCGGATAGGCGCTGCCTGCTTTAAGAGCAGACGGCCTGGTGGATCGCCAGACTGTTGTGTGCTATAAAACAACTTGATCAATTGCCGACAAAAAGAAGAGACAGACGGGGCCATCTGTCTCTTCAGGGCTCGCGGGTGGCAACACCCGCGCTGACCATCAAGGTGTCGCCGGCAACTGATAATCGGCGCCCAGTATGATGAAAACGTCCACCTGGCTATCGGCATTGGGGTCATACTCGATCTGGTCGTCGGTCAGGCTGAGCAGTTGCTGTAGTTGCCGGACGGTAGAAGGATTGCCCGTATAGTCTATAATGACCGTGCTGGCATAGTCCATACGGTCGGCGATGCCGTGCCCGAGGATGCGGAAGCCCTGCGCCTGGAGATACCTGGCCGTGCGGGCCGCAAGGCTGCCGGTTGGGGTGCCATTGCGAATCACCAGCCCCGCGTCTTCGGTGGCCACGCCGTTGAGCAGTTCGAGTTGGGCCGTGTCTATTGCTGGCGAGGTGCTGAACATGGCGTCTATGGCCGGGCGGACTTGATCGCGCAACAGCAACAAAGCCGCCGCACCATTCTCCGTCCGAAAACTCTGGGTCATGGATGTGTCTATGACTAGCTTTTGCACCTCGTCAATACTGATCTCTCGCGCCAGGGGCGCCAGTTTGAGCATGACCGAGAGCGGCATGTCGGTCTCGACGGTGTCCTGGAAGCTCTGCCAAAGGGCGGACGCGTTTCCAATGAGCGTATCCAACTGGCCGGTGTCCAACACCCGTCGCATCACCGCTTCGATGACCTGCTGCTGGCGACGCATCCGGCCATAGTCACCGTCGGAGTGGCGGGTGCGGGCATATTTGAGGGCCATCTCGCCATTGAAGTGTTGCTGCCCGGCCCGGATGTACAGCGGATCGTAGCCATAGTTGTGGTCGGGGTATTTGGGATCGTTGATCGTTTTCTCGACATAAATGTCTATACCGCCGATGAGATCAATGATCTTCTCGAATCCGGAGAAGCTTATCTTGACGTAATAGTGGGGGCGGACGCCGAATTCTTTCTCCACGGTTTTCATGACCAGGGCCGGACCACCACCGGGGTAATCGTTTGCTTCACCGTAAAAGTGGGCTGTGGTGAGCTTGTTGTAGCCTACGGTGGGAATTCGCACCCAGAGATCGCGGGGAATAGAGAGTACCCCCGCTGTCTTGGAAGCGGGGTTCACGGTCAAAAGGATCATTGTGTCCGTGCGGGTGGGTCCCTTTTGGCCAGGCCGCTGGTCCAGGCCCAATAACAGAATGTTGACTCGCTCCATCTGTTCCGTGTTTGGCACGATGGGGGGTAGGGGCGTTGTGTCGCCAGCAGCACTGTGTGGCTGGACAGGGGTAGTAGGGGCGCGGGCCAGGGAGTCGAAAATGGCAGGTGGGTCAATGGGAAAGGGGACTAAGGCGACAAAGTTGCGAACGGAGGTGTAGAGAAAGATACCAAGGTAAACCAGGGCGACTACAAAGGCCGCAAAAAGAACACCCATCAGCAAATTCGTCCACGGCGATGGGCGACGTTTACTGGATTCAGTTTTCTGCATGTCCTTCCCTCCTCCTTGGACGGGAAGCATTATAGCACAATTGGCCCGATCTGGCAAAATCGTGTAATTTGACAGAGCGGTCAATGTGGCGTATCATTGAGCCACAAAGCTCTCGCGCTATCCTCTGGAGGCAGCAGCTTGAATCAGGTCGTCCTCAAA